>CAZRSL010000037.1:0-23805 GCA_964602785.1 uncultured Prevotella sp. | reverse complement strand
CAATTTGCATTATTCATAGATTTCAAATCCATGTAAATGAATCTCCCACTTGTAGTGGCCGTCCCTTGTGGCGGCCATCAAGAAATGTTCGACTTCTTTTAAAAAGCGGTTGGGACATTGTTTTATGGCCGCCACAAGGGACGGCCACTACGGTGGGAGAAACCGCAAAAATGTAGGAGGGTGTATCAAAATGAGGCCTCCGGCCTCATTTTGATACACCCTCGTCATTTGGAATAAATCAGTGTTTCGGGCATGATACATCATGCCCCTACAATGCGCAGTTAGTCAGCCTATTACGTAGGGGGCATGATTTATCATACCCGCGAAGCGAATGTTTGCCCATTGCGGGCATGATAAATCATGCCCCTACGTGTTGGAATGTGTTTGCCAACGGGACAGAAGTACATAATCCGTTAAAATCCAATGGCTGCGAAATCGTAGGGGCATGATTTATCATGCCCGCGAAGCGAATGTTTGCCCATTGCGGGCATGATAAATCATGCCCCTACGTGCAGGAATGTGTTTGCCAACGGGACAGAAGTACATAATCCGTTAAAATCCAATGGCTGCGAAATCGTAGGGTCATGATTTATCATGCCCGCGAAGAGAATGTTTGTCACTGACGGGCATGATAAATCATGCCCCTACGTGTGGGAATGTGTTTGCCAACGGGACATTGCATTTCCTCCGAAACCTAAGTTCATCTAAAAATATCTGCCGGGGAATAAACACCCTTGTACTGACGACAAAACGATGTCTCGACCGTTTTATATATATATACATCATTTCCCCCATTTATGAAAACGAAGCTTGTTTTGCTACTTCTTTTCTGTGCGCTGTTGCCATTGATGGGCATTGCCACCACGACCGACACCGCCCGTATAGTGGTCGACTACCAGATGCGCGGCCCGGCCATACATTCCCACTATGCCGGACTCAGTTTCGAGCGGCAGACCATGCTGCCCGACGCCTCGGGGCGGCACTACTTCGACACACGCGACACAGCTTTGGTCAATATTTTCCGCACTCTCGGGGTGCGCAGCATCCGCATTGGCGGCAACTCTCTTGAGAAGAAAGGGGCGGTTGCACCCACCAATGGCGACATCGACCACCTCTTCGACTTTGCCCGGGCCGTGGGAGCCAAGGTTATCTACTCTTTCCCATTGGACAGCACCCGTGCCGACGAGGACGCACGCCAGGCCGCCCATATCTGGAGCCGCCACAAGGCACAACTGTTGTGCTTTGCCATCGGCAACGAACCTGGCAAGAAGAAGGACTACAAGACACTCTACCGCCCGACGTGGGCGAAAATCAGCCGCGCGGTGGGTACGGTGGCTCCTGGCGCAGAGTTCTGCGGCCCCGACGACAACCCCAACCCACAGCTCAGCAATATGATGTGGAACGACTTTGGCCCAGGCCACGGCCCACTGACGAGCCTTTCGCTCCACAGCTACCCCATTGGTTGCGCCTTCCTGAACGTGGGCAAGGAGAAAGACCCACGCAAATTCATCGCATTGGAACGCCATCTGGGTTGCGACTCCATGCTCTCTGCACGAGTACACCAAACCTACAGCAACATATTCGACGAGATGGAGCCTGTCTACAGTCGCGCTCCCTTCCGCCTGAGCGAGACCAGCAACTACTGGTACGGCGGACTTGAGGGCGCAAGCAACGCCTACGCCACCGCACTCTGGGCCGTCGACTACATGTATTGGTGGGCTTGGCGCGGCTGCCAAGGCATGAACTTCCACAGCGGCGACCGCGTGGGCGCCGAGTCGCGCACCGCCTGGTACACGCCTTTCTCTCATAACGCTGACGGCGGCATCGACGTGGTCCCACTGAGCTATGCCATCAAGTTGTTCGACACGGGCGGCCATGGCCGTTTGGTGCCCGTCGCCCTAAATGGCGCACCCCAGCTCGTCTCCGCCTACGCCTCCTATTCCGAGCGAGGCTACGTCTACCTGACAATAATCAACCGCAGCCGCGCCTCGGAAAGTCCCTGCAACGTGAAGGTGCAGTTGCAAAGCAGCGTCAGGCCAATCTATTCCGCCGACATATTGACGATGAGGCAGCAAGCCGACGACATCTACGCCATCGGTGGCATCACCCTTGGCGGCGACAGCATCCGCACTGATGGCTCGCTGCCAAACATGCGGTGGAGTAGGGTGGCCACTACAGGCAACGAGGTGGCACTCTCGGTGCTGCCCTCGTCGGTGGTGATACTGAAACTCAACGTGGCCAACACCTACACCACCGACACACGCAACGAGCCGGTGCTGAACGGAAAGTTCAAAGCCACGTGGCGGTCACTCTCCAAGTATGATGTGCCAGAGTGGTTCCGCGACGCCAAGTTCGGCATCTGGGCCCACTGGGGACCGCAGAGCGTGCCCGAGTATGGCGACTGGTACGCTCGGTTCATGTATAAGCAAGGCTCGCGCGAGAACAAATACCACCTCGCCCACTACGGCCACCCCTCGGTGTTCGGCTTCAAGGATCTGATCCACCTGTGGAACCCCACCAACTGGCAGCCCGACCGCCTCGTGAAGCTCTACAAGCGTGCCGGGGCAAAGTACTTTGTGGCCATGGCCAACCACCACGACAACTTCGACAACTGGGACAGCCGCCACCACTCGTGGAAAGCCACCCGCCAGGGGCCACAGCGCAACATCCTCGCTGGATGGGAGCAGGCCGCCCGTGACAATGGGCTGCGCTTCGGCATCAGCGTGCACGCCTCACGGGCGTGGAGCTGGTATGACGTAACCGAGGACGCTGACAAGACCGGGCCAATGAAGGGCGTGGAATACGACGGAAAGCTCACCCTCGCCGATGGAAAGGGTCAGTGGTGGGACGGCATGGACCCACAAGAACTTTATGCCCGTGGCCACAGCGTCGACGGCTCTGGTGCCACCGACGCTGAGGGCAACCCCGTGGCCATCCCCGACTCGGCATGGTGCGGCAACTACTACGACCGCACGATGGACGTTATCAACCAAGTGCGCCCCGATTTGGTCTACTTCGACGACACATCGCTTCCACTCTGGCCCGTCAGCGACGCCGGGTTGCAGATAGCCTCCCACTTCTATAACAGCAACATGGCGTGGCACGATGGGGTGGAGGAGGGCGTCATCACCGCCAAAGGCCTCTCGCCAGAAGAGCAAGAATGCCTCGTCTGGGACGTGGAGCGCGGTGCCCTCGACCATATCAATCCCCACCTGTGGCAAACGTGCACCTGCCTCGGCTCGTGGCACTACGACCGCACGCGCTACACCAAGAACACCTATAAGACGGCATTGCGCGTGGTGCGCATGCTGGCCGACATAGTGAGCAAGAACGGCAACCTGCTGCTCAGCGTGCCTGTCCGCGCCGACGGCAGCATCGACGACCGCGAGGAAGCCATACTCGACAGCATGGCCACGTGGATGGACACCAACAGCGAGAGCATCTTCGGCACGCGCCCATGGAGCAAGTTTGGCGAAGGCCCGGATGTGGAGGAAGTGAACAAAATGGAAAACAACATCGGCTTCAACGAGAAGAACAAGGCCTACACGCCTCTGGATATGCGCTTCACGCGCAAAGGCAACGTGCTATACGCCATCCTCTTCAACCCCGCAGCCGATGGCAACATAGTGATAAAGTCGCTCGCCGGCAGGCAGAACGACATCCGCAAGGTGGAGGTGCTGGGTCAAAAGCGGTGCCGCTACACCTGCGATGGCGACGGGCTGAAAGTGGCCATCGACCCAAATATGCGCTTCGTGCCTGTGGTAAAGGTGTCGTTCCGGGCTGGGGCAGAACCTTAGACGCTGCCGAAGTGCCGCATCATTGGTGTGCGGCACGTGTGGAACGATTGTGCGGCACGTGTGGAACGATTGTGTGACACGTGTGAGAAACGTGTACGACACGTGCCGAACAATGCCAAAGTGCCTTCATCCGACCGACTGCGAGCCCCTAATGGCCTGATTGCGTGCCGCTTTCATTCCGAGCAGTGGCAATCTCCCTTGGCTGAGATTTTTAAACCTAAATCGGTCATTATACTATTACAGGATTCACTTGTAGTGGCCGCCCTTGTGGCGGCCATAAAGCAATGTCGCAACCGCTTTAAAAGAGGTCGAACATTAATAATGGCCGCCACAAGGGCGGCCACTACAAGTGTATATTTCAATCACAGGGGGTTGATATCTATAAATAAAACAGGCTAATGACCGGTTTGGTTTTATAAATATGTGCGCCTATCTGACTACTGGTGTTGCGGGCGCAGCAAGTCGTTGACAGTCTTCACGGGGTTGAAAGTCTCAAGAGGCACCTCAACAAACACTGTGTTCCAGTCGCTCATGGCACCGTTCCACAGTCCGGGCAGCTCCAGAGCCTTCAGCTCCTTGCCGTTCTTGCTCTTCGAGCTGATGAAGCCCGTGGTCTTGTCAACATAGTCGGGCAGGTTGAAGTCGTTGCCCTTGTAGTCCTTAGTGGCGCAAACGAGGTCGACGGGATTGAAGTGGGTGCCCTCGCTGAACATGCGCTGATAGTCGGCGTTGCTCTTGTCGATTTGGCTCGACTCCAGTATCTGCAAGCTGACTGTGCCGTCCTGGTTGTAGGCGAGGAACGGGCCGCCACCAGGCTCGCCCACGTTCTTCACCATGCCGCAGACGCGCATCGGGCGGTTGAGTTTCTTGCGCAGATAGATCACCAGCTCGGCATCCTCCAGCTCCTTTATGTCGGCCCGGCGGCAGCACAGGTCACGCTGCACGAAGCGGATGATCTCCTCCAGGTCGTCGTGGTTGTAGTTGCCGCTGTCGAGCTTGCGCAGGTAGGCGAAGGCTCGCTCCTGCAGACTGACCAGCACTCCTGCCAGCAGCTGCTTGTAGGTTACGGTGGCTGGCTTCTCGCGGTCGGGCACCACGTTGTCGATGTTCTTGATGAACACCACGTTGGCGCCTATCTCGTTGAGGTTCTCAATGAGTGCTCCATGGCCTCCGGGGCGGAAGAGCAATGAGCCGTCGTCGTTGCGGAACGGCGTGTTGTCGGGGTTGGCCGCCACGGTGTCGGTGCTCGGTTTCTGCTCGGAGAAGCTGATGTTGTATTTCACTCCGAACTGCTGGGCGTACTTCTGCTCCTTCTCCTCCACCTTCTTCTCGAAGAGCTCGATGTGCTCGTGGCTGACGGTGAAGTGGACGTTGGCCTCGCCGCCCGACTGGGCATAGAGCGCGGCCTCGACAAGGTGCTCCTCCATTGGCGTGCGCGGCTCGTCGGGATATTTGTGGAACAGGAGCAGCCCCTTGGGCAGTTGGCCATAGTTGAGTCCTTCGGGTTGCAGCATGTTGGCCACCACAGCCTTATACTGTCCGGCCGACAGAAGCTCCGGTATGGTCTTGCCGTTGTTGCTCTTGCACTTGGCGTTCAGCTCGTCGTAGAAAGCGAACTTCTCGATGTTGTCGAAATACTCGTGCTCGAAGTCGGTCTGCGGCTCGTCGTGGTCGCCATTGAGGAATGCGAACATGTTTTTGAACATTCGGCTTGCCGCGCCGGATGCTGGCACGAACTTCACAATCTTGTGGCCCTCAGCCTTGTACTGCTCCCACCGCTTGATGTAGGCGTCGCGCTCCTCATCGGTCGGCGCGAGGATGCCCCGGCCCACACTTGCCGCGGCCTCGATGCGGAGGAACGGGAAGCCATGCTTGAAGTCGTCCAGCTGTTGCTGTAGCTGCTCTGCCGTGATTCCCTTGGCGGCAATCTGCTTTAAGTCTTTCTCTGATAGCATAATAGTTATTTGTTTTGGTGATATAGGTTCTCGTTTGGTAAGTTGCCACAAATATACTTACTTTTTCTTAAATCACGAAACGATTGCCATAAAATTTGTAACTTTGCAGAAAGATTTTATTCAGAGAAGATGGAAGAGCAACTGAAATTCACCATAGAAGAGACCAATCAAGCCCACGCCGAGCTTGACGAGCTGAGGAAACTGATAGGACCGACGCTGAAGGAAGGCGACGAGCAGAAGCTGCAGACGCAGATGGGTGAGGCCATTGGCAAAGGCTCGCTCCGTCGCGACGTGTTCGGCCTCAATCCCGTGCTGCTGGCCATACAGACCGCCCGCATCGCCGCCGAGGAGATAGGGCTGAGGCGCGACAGCGTTTTGGCCACGTTGCTCTATGTGCTCGTGTTCAACGGCTCCGCCACTCTCGACGATGTCGCAGGGAAGTATGGCAAGGAAGTGGCGCAGATAATCCACGGGCTGATGAAGATACACGAGCTATACAGCAAGAATCCGAAGATAGAGAGCGAGAACTTCCGCAACCTGCTGCTCAGCTTTGCCGAGGACATGCGCGTGATACTGATTATGATAGCCGACAGGGTGAACCTGATGCGGCAGATACGCGACACGCCCAACAAGGAGGCGCAGCGCGAGGTGAGCGAGGAGGCAAGCTACCTCTATGCCCCCTTGGCCCACAAACTCGGACTCTACAAGCTGAAATCGGAGCTTGAGGACTTGTCGCTGAAATACTTGGAGCACGACGCCTACTACATGATCAAGGAGAAGCTGAACGCCACCAAGCGGTCGCGCGACGCCTACATCGACCGGTTTGTAAAGCCTGTGGAGCAGAAGTTGACCGAGGCCGGCTTCAAATTCCATATAAAGGGGCGCACCAAGTCGATACACTCTATATGGCAGAAGATGAAGAAGCAGAAGTGCGGCTTCGAGGGCATCTACGACCTCTTTGCCATACGCATCATACTCGACGCTCCGCCTGAGAAGGAGAAGATGCAGTGCTGGCAGGTGTACTCCATTATCACCGACATGTACCAGCCCAATCCCAAGCGACTGAGGGACTGGCTCTCGGTGCCGAAGTCGAATGGCTACGAGAGTCTCCACATCACCGTGCTCGGGCCGGAGAACAAGTGGGTGGAGGTGCAGATACGCACCGAGCGCATGGACGAGGTGGCCGAGCACGGCCTGGCCGCCCACTGGCGCTACAAGGGCATCAAGGCCGAGGGCGGCATGGACGAGTGGCTGGCGTCGATACGTTCGGCCCTTGAGGCTGGCGACAACTTGCAGATGATGGACCAGTTCCGCGGCGAACTCTACGAGAAGGAGATATATGTGTTCACTCCCAAGGGCGACTTGCTGAAGTTCCCCAAGGGCGCGACGGTGCTCGACTTCGCCTATCACATCCATTCCAACATCGGCAACACCTGCGTGGGTGGCCGGGTGAATGGCAAGAGTGTCAGCTTCCGCCATGAGCTGCACAGCGGCGACACCGTGGACGTGATGACGCAGCAGAACCAGACACCCAAACCGGAGTGGCTCAACGTGGTGAAGAGCTCGAAGGCCAAGGCCAAGATACGCCTCGCGCTGAAGGCGGTGCAGGTGAAGAATGGCAACATGGCCAAGGAGATGATAGAGCGTCGCTTCAAGAACCGCAAGATAGAGCTCGACGAGGGGTTGATGTCGCACCTGATCAAGAAGATGGGCTACAAGGAGATCAGCGACTTCTACCGCCAGATAGCCGACGGGCAGCTCGACGTGAACACGGTGATCGACCAGTATCAGGTGCTGCAGGAGCAGCAGTCGCAAGGCTCGGGACGCAAGGCTCAAAGCGCCGAGAACTTCGAGCTCGACAAGTCGGAAACGCCTGTGGCCAACGACGACGTGCTGGTGATTGACCGCAATCTGAAAGGCGTGGACTACACGTTTGCCAAATGCTGCAACCCCATCTATGGCGACAAGGTGTTCGGCTTCGTAACAGTGAATGGCGGCATTAAGATACATCGTGTGGACTGCCCCAACGCTGCCGAGTTGCGCCGCCGCTTCGGCTACCGCATTGTGAAAGCCCGCTGGAGCGGCAAGGGCACGGGCAAGTATGCCATCACCCTGCGAGTGATAGGCAACGACGACCTTGGCATAGTGAGCAACATAACCAACGTGATCTCTAAGGATGAGAAGATACTGATGCGCTCCATCAACATCGACAGCCATGACGGCCTGTTCAGTGGCAATCTGACGGTGATGCTCGACGACACAAGCAAGCTCAACTCGCTTGTGAAGAAAATCAGCACTATAAAGGGTGTGAAGCAAGTGGTGAGACTCTGAGCGATGATACCACATTATAGCATAGAAGCGGCCTACAGTTTCCTGCATCAGAAGTGGAACGTCTACCGCCGCTCCACAATGGAGTGGCAGCGCGACGACATAGAGTATGCCATCGCCTCCTACATTGAGACTATGAACAGGGAGCTTTATGAAGACTTGTCGGGTGGTAACGCGGACTTTCTGAAGAGCCATGCCACCTTTGCCGAAGACATGAGGCAAAGCGTGGAAAAGCTTGAGGGGATGTTGGGAGGGAAGTTTTAAGTTTAAAGTTTATAGTTTTTAAGTTTATAGTTTATAGTTTAAAGTTTATAGTTTATAGTTTTAAGTTTAAAGTTCTAAGATTGAGCTTTGAACTATCAACTATCAACTTTTAACTTTTAACTTCCAATTTCCAACTTTCAACTTCCCAAAAACGCACAAAAAAAGCGATTACCTTCACAGGCCACCGCTCCAAATCTTCAATAGGTATTAGTTCCTTTTAAGGTAAAAAGATTGTTTTCAGGATAACGATTGCAAAAGTAGTGATTTATTTTGTTACTGCAAAATGTTTCTGCAACTTTTTTCAAACTTTTTTAAAGTTTCCGGCTTTTCGCCTTGTTTTGTACACAAAAAACGTGAAAGCCCATTTTCTTCTCGTCAGCCCCAGTCGTGCTGTAGTCCTTATTGCTCGCGCAGCCGCCGTCTGACCTCGGCGTTGGCCTTGATCCAGTCGGTGTTGAGCGAGAACTGCGTCAGGTAGCCCTCGTGGTTGCAGTAGGCGAGCACCAGGTCGGTGTCGTTGTCGTTGTAGAGTGGCAGCCCCAAGCTGGTGTCTTGGAACAGTTTGATACATTTGGCCTTGCCCTTCTTGGAGGCCTTGCTGTATTGGCTGACGAACAGGTTGACGTAGTCGTACATGAAATAAGCCAGCGAGTCGAGATGGGCGTAGGTTGTTGAGCTTATCGAGTCGCCCGTGGTGTTTTCGAGCGTTCGAGTGCGCAGATAGTCGAGCGCGTCCACCTTGAACGACTCCACCTTCCTCACCTCGCGGTCCTCCGTGGGGTCGGAAGCCGTCTTGTAGGCCTTGTTGTATATCTCGTTGAACACCTGCTGGGCGTTTGTTGTGGCGCATATAGCGCAAACGACAAGAAGAAATGCCAATCTCTTTTTCATATTTCCGATTTTTTAATTATCTGTTTTTATTATTATTTTTCTATAATCAAGTTTTCCGATGTCTTGCGCTGGCTGATACGCGATCTGTTTCTCAGGGCAAAGTCCTTCCACGAACCATAATGCTTGGCTTCGGTTTGTGGCGTCGACAGTTGCATGAAGTGGCAATAGGCGGCGGCAAGGGCGTCGGTGGCGTCCATGAAGTCGGGCATCTGCTCCTGACTGATGTTGAGCAACCGCTGCAACATCCCCGCCACTTGCTCTTTTGATGCGTGGCCGTTGCCAGTAATGGCCATTTTTATCTTCATCGGGGCGTACTCGTGTATCGGCACGCTGTGGTGGATGGCGGCTGCGATGGCCACGCCTTGGGCTCGGCCAAGTTTCAGCATCGACTGCACGTTTTTGCCGAAGAATGGCGCCTCGATGGCCATCTCGTCGGGCAGATACTCATCGATGATGCCCGTTACGCGGTCGAAGACCTTGCCCAAACGGAGATACATGTCGTGCTCGCGGCGCATGTCGACAACGCCCATGACGACGAGCTTTGGATGGTTGCCCACCACGCTGATCACCCCGTAGCCCATGATGTTGGTTCCAGGGTCGATGCCAAGTATTATCTTCTCCGTCTGGTTGTTCATCGCTATCGGTCCATGTAAGGGTTGTGGGCGAGCTCGTAGCCTATGGTTGTGGGATTGCCATGGCCTGGCAGCACCTGTGTCTCGTCGGGCAGTTGGGCCAGTCGCCTGAGGCTCGAAGTCATCAGAAACATGCTGCCACCCTGCATGTCGGTTCTGCCGATGCTGCCAAGAAACAGCGTGTCGCCCGAAAAGAGCAGCTGCTCGTCTTCACAATAGTAGCATACGGAACCCATGGTGTGGCCGGGTGTGGCAAGTACGGTGAACGTGTGGCTTCCAAATGTCAGCCGGTCGCCCTCGTCCACAAGTCGCTCAGCCTCAGGGTATGTGCCATTTATCTTCACGCCAAGTATTGCCATGGCCTGCTCTGATATGTGATTGAGCAAGTCTTCGTCGTCTTTGCCAATGACAGGATGCAATCCGTAGGCGTGGAAGGGCGTGTCGTTGCCCACGTTGTGGTCGGCGTGGCCATGGGTTGAGAGCAAAAGGGTGGGGGTGAGGTTCTCCTGCGCGATGTAGTCGGTCAGAGCCTTGCGCTCCTCGGCGAACCACACGCCGCAGTCCACAATGGCGCACTCCTTGGTCTCGTCGCTGACCACATAGCAGTTCTCACCGATAACGTTGCAAACAAATCGTTCTATCTTCAGCATCTTCTTTCCTCCATATTAGACTGGCACGTAGATCAACCGCTTTTCCTTGAACCACGGCTCGGCAAACCAGTCGGAAAGCTCCTGAACCTGTGCAATCTTGTGGAAAGGCCTTATCTCATTGCCCACATCGCCGCCTTTCAGCGTGATCACTCCATTTGGCAGAGCGTTTTGCCCTCTGCTCACTATGTTCTTTCTGACAATGCGCATCAAGTCGGGCAGGGGCATGACAGCACGCGACACCACAAAGTCGAACTTCTGCTTCAGCTCTTCGCCCCTGATATGCTCAGTGTGAACATTCTTTAGCCCCAACGCCGTGGCCACTTCCTGCGCCACATGCACTTTCTTTCCTGTTCCGTCGATTAGTGTGAAGTCGACTTCGGGAAACAGTATGGCCAAGGGAATGCCTGGAAAACCGCCGCCAGTGCCAAAGTCGAGCACCCGTGTGGCCGGCCGCCATCTCACCGCTTTGGCTATCGACATGCTGTGGAGCACGTGGTGCTCATACAGGTTGCCGATGTCCTTGCGCGAAATTAGGTTGATCTTCTGGTTCCAGTCGGAGTAGAGCGGCTCAAGGAGCGCAACCTGCCCGCGTTGCTGGTCGGTGAGGTCGGGGAAATACTTATATATAATGTCAGCGTCGCCCATTTCATTATTATTATTTATCGTGGCAAAGTTACGAATTATTTTTTGTATCTTTGCAACCGCAGTAGGAATAAACTCAAAACAAGACAAACAAATATTAATAACCAATGTTTAAAGCCGCGCTTTTCGACCTCGACGGCGTCGTGTTCAATACAGAGCCTCTTTATTCGATATTCTGGGGCGGAGTGTTCGACCGTTACTACAATGGCCGGGCTGATATAGCTCAGAAGATAAAGGGTTCCACGCTGACGCAGATACTCGACTCGTGGTTCGCCGGCCGTGATGCCGAACAGAAAGGGATAGTGAATGCCCTCGACGATTATGAGAGCAAGATGGACTATGTCTACATTCCAGGGTTCGAGCATTTCTTGAAGTGTCTGCGCCAAGCGGGTGGGCTCACGGCTGTTGTTACAAGTTCGAACATCGCAAAGATGAACGTGGTCTACAACAAGCATCCAGAGTTCAAATCCATGTTCGACGCAATCCTCACAGCTGAGGATTTTGCCGAGTCGAAGCCCTCGCCCGACTGCTATCTGCGCGGGATGCAACGTCTTGGTGTTCAGAGCAATGACTCAGCTGTTTTTGAGGACAGCTTCAATGGCTTGAAGTCGGGTCGTGCTTCTGGCGCATACGTTGTCGGACTGGCCACCACCAACCCTGCGAGCGAGGTGGAGAAGTATTCCGATATTGTAATTTCCGATTACGACAACCTGCCCCAATCCATTATCGACGATTTTGGCATCCGTCCCTTCTATCATGCAGTAACTGATTAAATAAATAATGACTATGAAACGTTTGTTGTTTTTCATTTTCTCTTTGTCTATAGCAGGTGGAGCAATTGCCCAGGTGTATACCAACCCTTACCCCACCGACACCGTGAAGTCAGCCCACAAATGGGTGAAGTCGGGTGTTTGGCGCAACGGCTTCAGCAAAGCCTCGCCAGCCAAGCAAGTCAACGAGGTGGAGTTCATGCGCCAATACAACCGCAACCCCGAACAGTGGCAGCAGTTGTTCCGCTGGCTTCAGTCCACCGACCTGCTGGCCATTCCCGCCGGCAAGCACCCGATAGAGGGCACAAGCCTTGTGGCAAGCGTGGAGGACAGCGAGAACCAGCCCATAGAGAAGCGCGGCAGCGAGAGCCACTACCGCCACATCGACTTCCAATATGTGGTCAGCGGCACCGAGGGCTTTGCGCTCATCGACCATGTCACGAGCCGTCCCAACTGTGTCTACGACAGCAAGCGCGACGTGATACACTACGACTACACGCAGCACAAGTTCATCAAGAGCAAGCCTGGCCGGTTCAACATTTTCTTCCCATGCGATTGGCACATAGCCAAGGTGGCCACAAAGAAGAAAGACCAGCACCTGCGTGTGATAGTGATAAAAGTGGACTACAAGGACTAACCGTAAAAATGTGTGAGATATGAAGAGATTTGCATTCAAAATGTACCTCAAGCCAGGCTGTGAGGATGAGTACCAGAAGCGCCACGCCGCTATATGGCCAGAGCTGAAGCAGATGATCAAGGACCAGGGAGTGAGCAACTATTCCATCTATTGGGACCGCGACACCAACATCCTGTTCGGCTATCAGGAGACAACGGGCGAGGGTAATTCGCAGGACAACACCGACACCGACCCTGTCACGCAGCGGTGGTGGGACATGATGGCCGACCTTATGGAGGTGAACCCCGACAATTCGCCTGTAACGATTGAGCTGCGCGAGATGTTCCACATGGATTGATGATAAAATGCCATAGTTTATTGGCTTAACTCCGCCTAAGGTTTTGTCCTTTGGCGGAGTTTTTGTATTTTTGCATCACTAAAATAAAAATCAGAAAAAGAACGAAACCGAACCAACTATAATGAGACGAAAACTTCTCGCCATTGTGGCCACAGCATTGCCATTGGCATTGTGGGCCCAAAGCGTCGGCCACGATGAAATGGCCAAAATCTACGAAGAGGTGAAGACACCTTATAAATATGGCCTGGTCGTGGCTCCGGCCGACAACCACCACAAAATCGACTGCCCAACGGTGTTCAGGCATGACGGCAAGTGGGTGATGACTTACGTTGTCTACAACGGCAAGGATGGCAACGACGGGCGCGGCTACGAGACGTGGATGGCCACCAGCCCCGACCTGCTGCATTGGACTACACAGGGCCGAGTGCTGTCATACAAGAGCAAAGGATGGGACATGAACCAGCGTGGTGGTTTTCCCTCGTTGATAGATTGGAATTGGGGCGGAGGCTACAAGATCAACAAGTATGGCAACCGTTGGTGGATGACGTATCTCGGCGGCGAGGGGCAGGGCTACGAGACGGCCCAAAAGCCGCTCGACATCGGCATGGCATGGACGCGCATGGACCCCTCCACGGCTCACGAATGGGGTGCCTTGCCCCGACCGATACTCCGCCACGACGACAAGAAGGCCAGTTGGTGGGAAAAGCTCGTGCTATACAAAAGCAATGTCTATGAGGACACTGCCCGTACCCTCGGCCACCGCTTCGTCCTGTTCTACAATGCCGGCGGCGTAAATCCCTCAAACAACCTCAAGGCAGAGCGCATAGGCATAGCCCTGAGCGACGACATGACCCACTGGAAGCGTTACGAGGGCAACCCTGTGTTCAGCCACGAGCAGCCTGGTGTCATAACAGGCGACGCGCAGATAGTGCGGTTCCCCTCAGCCGACGGCAAGCCGCTGTTCGTGATGTTCTACTTTTCTGCTTTCAACCCCAACCGCTCCTATTGGGCCTACAACACGTTTGCCGTCAGCCGCGACCTTGTGCACTGGCAGGATTGGGACGGGCCAGACCTCATATTTCCATCAAAGCCGTATGACGACATGTTTGCCCACAAGAGCTACGTCGTCAAGTCGGACGGCGTTGTCTACCACTTCTATTGCGCTGTCGACAAGGCTGGCCAGCGCGGCATCGCCGTGGCCACAAGTGTGCCAATGGGCAAGAGCCTCGTCAACTTCCCCGCACCTGAGCCTACAGGCGTAAGAAAAACAATGAGCCTCGACTCGGCTTGGCAGGCTGAGATATTGACTGCAAATCAGCCTCTGGCTCGTGGGCAAAAGAAACTGACCGTCAACCTTCCCCACAACTTCGACGACTACTATGGCTACCGCCAGATGCGCCATGGCAATCTGCACGGCACGGCTCGCTACAGCCGCACCTTCGACGTGGCCAAGAAGCAAGGCAAGTGCTATTTCATCACATTCGAGGGCATTGGCACCTACGCCACGGTTACGATCAATGGCCACGCCTACGACAGGACTGGAGTGGGACGGACGACATACACGATTGACGCGACCGACTGTATGCAGAATGGCAGCAACAGCATCGAAGTGTTGGTGGAGCATCCCGAGATGATCACCGACATGCCCTGGATTTGCGGTGGCTGCTCGGCTGAATGGGGCTTCTCCGAGGGCAGCCAGCCATTCGGTATTTTCCGCGACGTGAGCCTGACAGAGACGGCCGAGCAAAGGGTTGAGCCCTTTGGTGTGCATGCGTGGAACAACGCCGCTTGCGACAGCGTGTTCATCGACACCGAAATCCACAACTATTCACAACAATCTACCACTGTTCAGCTTGTCAGCAAGTTGAACCCCAAGCAGGGCAAGGCCCTCTTCCGCCTGACTGACAGCGTGTCGCTTGCTCCGAACGAGACAAAGACAGTCAGACAAGTTGCCCGCGTCAGCGGTCCAAAGCTTTGGAGCCCTGGCGATCCCTATCTCTACACCTTGGCCACAATGGTAAAAGATGGCAAAGGAAAGACCATCGACCAGACCGACACCGAGTTTGGCATTCGCAGCATCTCGTGGCCTGTCCACCGCAACGACAACGACGGCCGTTTCTTCATCAACGGCAAGCCATTCTTCATCAATGGCACTTGCGACTACGAGCATCTGATGGGCAACAGCCACGCTTGGAGCCACGAGCAGATAGCCTCGCGCGTGAAGATGATGCGGCAGAGCGGCTTCAACGCTTTCCGCGAGGCCCACCAGCCCCACAACCTCTACTACCAGCGGTTGCTCGACGAGCAGGGCGTTCCGTTCTGGAGCCAGTTCTCAGCCCATGTGTGGTACGACACGCCCCAGTTCCGCGCCAACTTCAAGCGTCTGCTGCGCCAGTGGGTCAAGGAGCGGCGCAACTCGCCCAGCGTTGTGCTGTGGGGGCTGCAGAACGAGAGTGTGCTTCCGGCCGACTTCGCACGCGAGTGCAGCGACATCATCCGCCAGATGGACCCCACCTGCCGCGACCAGCGTGCCATCACCACCTGCAATGGCGGCGAGGGCACCGACTGGAACGTCGTCCAGAACTGGAGCGGCACCTACGGCGGCAACCCCAACGAATACAGCCACGAGCTGGTGCAACGCTCGCAACTGCTCAATGGCGAATATGGCGCATGGCGTGTGCTCGGCCTGCATGGCAACCAACCGCGCTCTGAGGAGAAGGCGATGGAGCTGCTCATGCTGAAGACCAATCAGGCTCTCAGCGTGAAGGACCGGGTCTGCGGCCAGTTCCAGTGGGCGTTTGTCAGCCACGAGAACCCAGGGCGGGTGCAGCCTGACGAGGCTCTGCGACGGATAGACAAGGTGGGCCCAGTCAACTCAAAGGGCATCTTCTCGATATGGGAACAGCCGACTGAGTCATTCTACGCCTACCGCAACCACTACGTCGGCGAGCGGACCAAGGCCGCCCCAACAGCCGCCGACCGCAACGTCGACCTGATAAAAGGCGCGTCGGGCTACGACTATCTCTATCGTGTCAACTGTGGAGGCGACGCTTACACCGACTCCTACAACCAGCTTTGGGCGCAGGACGACTCCATCTACTCCCATTCGTGGGGTCAGGACTTCGGTCTTAACCCCTTCCAAGCCTCGCAAGGCCACACCCACAACGTGGTGAGGGGCACCAATGATCCCGACCTCTTCAACTCTTTCCGATGGGGGCGTGGGCGGTTGAGCTACAATTTCCCGTTGCCCGACGGCAAATATCGTGTGGAGCTCTACTTCGCCGAGCCTTGGCTTGGCGCACGCTATGGCGAGGCCATCGACTGTGAGGGCGAGCGACTGTTCAATGTGGCCGCCAACGGCATAGTGATAGCCCGCGATGTCGATCCGTGGGCCGAGGGAGGCTTTGCGGGGGCGGTCAGACGCGTGGCCGATGTCAATGTAAAAGGTGGTAACTTGCAGCTCACGTTCCCCGACGGCAAGGCTGGCGAGGCCATCGTCTCGGCCATTGCCATAGCCCGAAAGCACGATGGCCGCAAGGTGGCTGTGCCTAAACACGAGCCTTATCTCGCCTCAGACTATTGGCTCTCGCTCGACACCGACACTGTTGCGGCGCTGCCAAAGGAGCTTCTGCCCGCCGACACCGAGGACCGTCCTGCCGTGAGATACAAGAGCGAGGGTGCGGCCAAATGGACAATCACACCTGGCGTGGGGCAGGAATACATGCTACGGTTCCGCTATCGCAACGCCACCGACGCTGACGCTGTAGGCCAACTGACCGTTACCGACCAGCAAGGGCAAACGCTGGTGGACCGCCCGATGACGTTCCCGGCCACACCGAAAAAGAAGTTCAAGACCATCGGCACCACCACAGGCACGCAGATAAACGCCGGCGCCTATACGGTGGAAATCACTGGCCTGCAGAATGTTGATTTTGAATATCTCGAAGTGCAATGAAACACACATTATTACTCTTGGCACTGTCGGTGCTTCCTCTTTCCAACGTTTCGGCCCAGCCAGATTGGGAGAATGTGCAGGTGCTCAGCAACAACCGCCTCGCCCCAAGGGCCTCGTTTGTGCCTTTCGTGTCCCACGAGGGCGACAGCCACATCAGCCTCGATGGCCTGTGGCGTTTCCATTGGTCGCCGACTCCTGATGGCAGAGTCAGTGGTTTCGAGGCTACAGGCTTCGACGACAGCCAGTGGGACAAGCTCGGCGTGCCCTCTATATGGGAAGTGAATGGCTATGGCACTCCCGTCTACATCTCTGCCGGCTATCCATTCCGCATCAGTCCGCCAAGCGTAACATCCACTCCGCCAACCACTTGGACCACTTATAAGGCGCGCAACCCGACGGGACAATACCGCCGATGGATTACGCTTCCTGCCGATTGGACTGCCAATGGGCTGACCATCATCAGTTTTGGCGGTGTGCAGAGCGCGTTCCACCTGTGGGTCAACGGCCAAAAGGTGGGTTATTCGCAAGGCAGTTTCGAGCCGTCAGAGTTCAACCTGACGCCCTATCTTCATTCGGGCAACAACCTTATAGCCGTCGAGGTTTACAAATACAGCGATGGCAGCTATCTTGAAGACCAGGATTACTGGCGATTCGGGGGCATTCAGCGCAGCGTTGAACTCATACATAAACCTAACATCAGCTTCGTCGATTTTGCCATACGCACAGTTCCTGCTGATGGAACACGCCAGCGCAATGGCGATTTCACCTCGGCTGAATATACTTTAGAGGTCAACCCCAAGCTCGAAGTGGCCAATGGCGAGAACGGAAAAGGCTGCTCGGTGCGTGCCATTCTTGCCGAGACAAGGGATGGACAGGCCATTGCCACCGCCTCAACTGGCGCCGATGCCATTCTCGACCTTTCACACAAAGCCGCCAACATGAACACTTGGTTTCCACAGCGTGGCCACAGGAAGTTCGACCGTATGCGTCTGCAGGTCGGACGCGTTACCGAATGGACTGCCGAGACACCCAAGCTATATCAGTTGACGTTGCAGATCGTCGACTCGGCTGGGCGCATTGTGCAGCAACTCTGCCAGCCTGTGGGCTTCAGAACTGTGGAGAGCCGGGATGGGCAGGTGCTCGTCAACGGCGCGCCTATTAAGCTTCGTGGCGTCAACCGGCAGGAGTTCGACCCCGTTACAGCCCGCACTGTGTCGCGACAGAGGATGTTGCAGGACTTGAAGCTGATGAAACGGGCCAACATCAACGCCGTGCGCACGAGCCACTATCCCAACGCCACCGTCTGGTACGACCTCTGCGACTCCATCGGGATGTATGTTCTCGACGAGGCCAACCTCGAGACCCACGGTCTGCGTGGCACCCTCGCCTCCACACCCTCGTGGGCTGGGGCTTTCATCGACCGCATCGTGCGCCTTGAGGAGCGCGACAAAAACCACCCCTCGGTCATCTTCTGGAGCCTGGGCAACGAGAGCGGCTTTGGAGCCAACCATGCCGCCATGGCGGGCTGGCTCCACGAGCAGGACCCGACACGCCTTGTACACTACGAGGGGGCGCAAACGCCATATTATCCAGCCCCCGACAGCGCGTCCGGGAAATGGACTGAGCGCACGTTCCCATTCACCGACCCGGAGTGTGTCGACGTGATGAGCCGCTTCTATCCCCGTGTGCGAGAGGAATATCTCAACCCTGGCGTGGCCGAGGGGTCGGACAAGGAGCGGCCTGAGAACGCGCGATGGGAGCACTTGGCCGACATTGCCGAGCGCACCAACGACACGCGCCCTGTGCTGACATCGGAATACGCCCACTGTATGGGCAACGCGCTTGGCAATTTCAAGGAATATTGGGATGAGATTTATGTCCACAAGCGTATGCTCGGTGGCTTTATCTGGGATTGGGTCGACCAGACCATCACCCTCACGCCAGCAATAAAGTCGTATCTGACCGCCCTCGACTCCATCCCCACTGGCAGTATGCTCTATGGAGGCGACTTTGGCGACAAGCCCAATTCGGGGGCTTTCTCGCTCAACGGCATCGTCATGGCCGACCGCACTACTCCCGCCAAGTATGAGGAGGTGCGCCATGTGCTGTCGCCGGTGCAACTCGTGGAGCACGGTGGGCGCATCTGGGCCATCAACCGCAATGCCCACATCACGCTGGCCGACTACAGCTTCTTGCCGTCGGTGTCGACAAATGGCAAGATCAAGAGTCTGAAGACCGTCAGGGTGGGGGAGGTTCTGCCTGGCGATAGTGTCGCTCTGCCGTTGCCAGACCTCGCCACGACAAGAAACGCCGACTGTCGGCTCAACATAGCGGTGGTTAAAGCGGGCACCGACACCACCGCTTGCTTCCAGTTCGCTTTGAGTGGCAGCATTACAGATTTCAGCGCGAGGCAAAAGGCTCTGACGCTGAAAGACATAAAGCTTGAACCACAGTTCTGGCGCGCCCCGACCGACAACGACAAGGGTTTCGGCAACTGGCTCGCCAAGGACTGGAAGAAGTGCGGCCTCAGTTCGCCTGATGTCGTCTCTATCAACGATTCTGTTGAGGAATACCGCTATCCGGAAGGGAAGATCGTGATTACCACAAGGAAGACGCCTCTTGCTGATGGGCGCTTAGACGTGGTGCAGACCTACCGGTGTGAAGGCACGCTGCCCGAACTGCCGCGGATGGGGCTGCGCATAGTGCTGCCAAAGGAATACGAGAATGTGGAGTGGTATGGCCGTGGGCCTTGGGGCAACTATCCCGACCGCAAGCAGTCTGCGCCCGTTGGGTTGTGGACAGGCCGGGTGAGCACGATGTTCACCCATTTCCCCCGCCCGCAGGACAACGGCAACCACGAGGATTGTGCTTGGCTTTCGGTCAGCGCGGGCAAGGGCAAGTCGCTCAGCGTCAAGGCTGTCGACGCCCCGTTCAGCTTCAGCGTGATGCACTACAAGGCTGAGGACATTCAGGCCGTATCACACGACTGGCAACTGCATGAGAAGCCCTACACTGTGCTCAACATCGATTGCGCAATCCTTGGTTTGGGCAACAGCAGTTGCGGCCCCGCCGTGCTGAAGAAGTACAGCATCGACCGCGCAAAACCTCATCGCCTTCATATCATTATAGGAGGCTGATTCTTTGAGGCAATAATGCCTCCATCTCCTCCACATGGAGGCTCCATTTCATTTTGCGGCACGTGTCAGAAATGTTTTTCACACGTGTCGCAAACATTTTTCACACGTGTCAAAAACGTTTCTGACACGTGTCGCAAACCATCAGCAAGTCGCTTTCGGTGCTGTGGACGTGTCATTTGCTACTATTAAGGCAATGCCATTTCCTTTTTCAAAAAGTTCGAACAAGTATTATGGTCGTTATTGAGGCGGCCACGGCATGGGATGATTGCTGTGAAAAAAGGCATGTTAGAAAGGAAAAACAATGAAGGCGCAAGCGTCCCACACCGCATGCGAAATGATGATGGCACCAAGATGGCGGGGGAAGAAGCGGTAGATGGCGCCCCAGCAGAACCCCACCACAAGGGCGGCCATGATGAGCATGAAGTTGAGCGAGGGCAAGTGGACGGCAGCATAGCATAGGGTGGCCACGGCAAAACCCACGTTGGCTCCCCAGCGCTGCATCAGCCGGCGCTGGATGAAGCCCCGCCAGAAGATCTCTTCGGCCGGGCCTATGACCAAGAAAAGCAGAATGGCAATCAGGTAGGGTGGGGTGGAGCCTCGCATGGCGTAGATCATCTCAACTTGAGGCCGCTCGAAACTGAAGAGCCACCCCGACACCTTGTCGCCAAGCCAAAACACCCACCACAGCACAAAGGCTATGGCAAGGCCAAAAGCCACCTCTTTTAACCCGAAACGCACATCGCTGAGCCATTCGCGGCAGAACGCTGTGGAAATGGAACTGAGAATGATGGCCGAGAGCGACATGACAAGCCAGAAATTCAGGTGTGGCGCGGTCAGGGGCGAGAACATTATGAACCACAGGATGGCAGCTGCGGCTATGCCTGTGGCGACTTGGAGGCTTCTGCTCATCTTAGTGCGAAATGAGGTTTATGAAAACGGGCAATGAGAAGCCCAAGGCGTAGAGAATGCCGAAGATGGTCTGCAACTGGGCTGACAGCTTGTCGAGGTCGGGTATCTGGTTCACCATCATTTCGTCGGCATTTGCCATTTTGCGTGAGTTCCTGATGGCAAGTGGCAATGTTAGCCAGACGATGAGTATCGTGGCGGGCTGGTTTAGCGACAGACTGTAGACCAACGTCAGAATGTAGGGCGCGAAAGTCAATATATGGTAGACGGCTTTGGCCAGACGCGGGCCGCCCACGCCGCAGAGGGTGGCGAGCCCCGCTTTGGAGTCGCTGTTGATGTCGCGTGTGTTGTTGGCGTGCAGTATGCCCACTGTCAGGCAGCCTATGGGGAGGATGTAGAACATTGTCTCGGGATGGTAGTGGCCGGTGCTGACGAGTGAGGTGCCAATGGCAGGAAGCAACGCGAAACTGGCAAGAATGTTGACGTCGCCAAGCAGATGGGCCTTCATCCATGGATAACCCGCTGCAAGGGCGAGCCCAAAAGCCCCGATCCACAGACCCTCCCAAGTGGAGCTGGCAAGGATGGCAATGCCAAGTGCGGCAGCCAAAAATAGAAGCACATATCCGCAGTAGAGTATCTCGCGAGGCTGGAACGTGCCGTCGAAAATCCATGTAACCCCGTTTGGCCCTCCCGGCGCATCGACGTGGCGCTTCCAGTCGTTGTAGTCGCTCACCATGTTGCCACCAGCGTGCATCAGCACTATCAGTGGCAGACAGAGCAAAGCTATCGGCCAATTGGTGTTGAACGAGTTGTCGGCCATCACTGTCTGTTGCTGCCAATAGAGGAGATATGCCCACATTATCAAAATGGGCATTATTGAGGCCGGAAACGACCATGGGCGGGTGGCCACGAGCCAGTCCCTGAGTGTTCTTGCTTTTCTGTCGCGTGCCATTTACCTTACTGGTATTTTCTCAATCTGACGTCTATCCCGGTGTCTTTTAGCAACTCGGCCACCAACCTTACATTAGTGTCGGAGAAGTGGTAGGGAAACAGAACCTTGGGATTGATCATCCGAGCCGCCCGCGCGGTCTGTTCGGGCGTCATTGTAAAGGGTTGGTTTGTAGAGAGGAATGCCACGTCGATGTCTTTTATGTCTTTCATCTCTGGTATGTCCTCGGTGTCGCCCGAAATGTATATGCGAAGCCCGTCAAGGGTCAAGATGAAGCCGTTGTCGCGGCCCTTGGGGTGGAAATTGGCGTGGCTTGGCGACGTGTTGTAGGCGGGCACGGCCTCCACCTCTATGTCGCTGGCCAACTGTAGGCGGTCGCCATTGTGCATCACCTTGCCTCCGCCTATCATCTTGGCGCAGTTCTCGTTGGTTACGATAACAGTCGATGGCTTTGCCAAAGCGCGTATGGCGGTGGTGTCAAGGTGGTCTTGATGCTCGTGGGTTACAAGTATGATGTCGGCCTTAGGCAACTTGCTGTAGTCGGTCTGCGGCGTCAGTCCGCTCACGGGGTTCACCTCTATCTCCCTTCCGTCGAATGTGATGCGTATGCTGCCGTGCTTTATGGGGATGAATGTAACCTCCTTGCCGTTCTTGGTCTTGAATGTGTCGTCGGCGGACTTGGTTTTGTGGCTGCACGACGGCATTGTCGTGGCGGCAACTATCAGGGCCAAGAAGGCCGCGAGCGTCTTTCTTGTGGTCATAACGGTTTATTGCTTCTTGTTGTTGATGTGGTTTCGCAGCTCATTCTTGTCAATCACCACATAGACGGTGTCGACCACACGTCCGTCGCGCTGTCCGGTCAGCCGCTTTGAAACGTTGGCGAAGTCCTTGTCGAGCACTGTTACGCCGTCGACGAAATAGTCGGTCTCGCCACGGTTGTTGAGTACGTTCTTGAATCCCCACACCTCGTGATACTTTATCTTCACTTTCCAACCCTCCACTTGGGCCTGATAGAGAATGTTGATAAGCGAGTCTTGGTCGCTGCGGTCGTTGTCGAAAGAGAAACTGAACGGCTCTCCGCTTGTGTTCATGCCAGTCTGGGTCATGTTGAGCCTCCCCTCCCAGCTGTCCCATATCACACCTTTCTTGGTGAACTCTATCAGGTTGCCTACTTTCTCACCGTTGGAGTAGTTCTCCTTGCATCCCGAAAGCATTGCCACAATGGCGACAGACAGGATCACTGCTATTTTTTTCTGCATAGATTGAAACTTTTGTCTTATTTGGTTACAAAGATACAACATTTTTGATAAAAACGCGCTGATGATGGTCTTTTTCACTCAAATGCGGGGGTAATGTCGAATAAAAAATGTAATTTTGCAGAAAACATTAGTACTATGTTAATGACTACAACCCCGACCATCGAGGGCCATACGATTAAGGAGTATAAAGGTGTGGTAACAGGCGAGACCATCATTGGAGCTAACCTTTGGAAAGACTTCAGAGCCTCTATCCGCGACATCATCGGCGGACGCACTGGCAGCTACGAGGAAGTGCTGATGGAGGCAAGAGACACGTCGATGAGTGAAATGGAAGAGGGCGCGGCCCAAATGGGCGCCAATGCCATTGTCGGAGTCGACATCGACTACCAGACAGTCGGCCAGCGTAGCTCCATGCTCATGGTTGCTGTCAGCGGCACTGCTGTGGTGATATAACCTGCCCCATGCCTGTTGTTTCATTTCTGAATATGCCTATTGTCCAGCCATTAGGCCAGTGCCTGTTGTTGGAGTTGTGATTGAGTTTTCACGCTTTATGATTGCGTTTTCAGAATAAAAACAAAGCAAATTATTTTGTTGTTCTAAAGAATTGTTATACCTTTGCATCCGATTTCCAAAAGCAAGACCCGCTAGCTCAGCTGGTAGAGCACAACACTTTTAATGTTGGGGTCATGGGTTCGA
>CAZRSL010000036.1:0-23902 GCA_964602785.1 uncultured Prevotella sp. | reverse complement strand
GGTTGACGTTGAAGACGATGGTCTTCAGGTCGTTGCCGGCAGGAGCCGAGATAACAACCTTCTTTGCGCCTGCGTTGATGTGAGCCATGCTCTTGGCCTTTGATGTGTAGAAGCCAGTGCACTCGAGCACCACGTCGACATCAAGCTCGCCCCAAGGCAGCTCAGCGGCGTTTGGCTTGGCATAGATGGTAATCTCCTTGCCGTCGACGATGATCGATCCGGGCACCTTCACGGTCTTGCCATCCTCGGCATACTCAGCGTCCTTATACTCTACGGTGTGCTTCTTCTCACCACCGATAATGCCCTGATAGCCACCGTGTGTGGTGTCATACTTCAGGAGCTGGGCCAGCATCTTCGGGCTGGTAAGGTCATTGATGGCGACAACGTCATAGCCGGGAGCGGCGAACATCTGACGGAAAGCGAGACGGCCAATGCGGCCAAAACCATTAATTGCTACTTTAACCATTTTGATAATAATTTATTTAAGAATTATGATAATAATATTGTCGTGTAATGAATTTTTTTCTTTTTACGTGCGCAAAGTTACAAAAAAATATCTACATTTGCACCGTGATACATTATTAAATAAACTAAAAAACGGTGGCAAACGTGTCGATAACGCCACTCAGCCACACGCCATTGCCGAGTTTGCAATGTCAACGTTGCAAGTTGGCGGTTTAATTGACATTAATTTATATAACAATAAAAACTATGGGAAAATTTATCAATGAGTTCAAGGAGTTTGCGGTCAAAGGCAATGCCGTCGACATGGCTGTAGGTGTAATCATCGGTGGTGCATTCGGCAAGATTGTCAGCAGCATTGTCGACGACATCATCATGCCGCCCATTGGATGGCTCATCGGCGGTGTCAACTTCAGCGACCTGAAGATCACGCTTCCTGCCGAGAAGATTGCCGACGGAATAGAGATGCAGGCTGCAACTATCAACTACGGCAACTTCATCCAGACGCTGATCGACTTCATCATCATCGCCTTCTGCGTGTTCCTCTTGGTGAAGGGCATCAACAAGCTCGCAAAGAAGAATGAAGAGCCGGCCGCTCCCGCCACGCCGCCAGAGCCGACAAAGGAGGAGAAGCTGCTCACCGAGATACGCGACATACTGAAGAGCAAATAAGCCTCTTCCCTATCCCACATTTCGTAGAAATCATCCGATGCAGGAATCTGTATTATTCATAGATTTCAAATAAATGTAAACGAAATGACCACTTGTAGTGGCCGTCCCTTGTGGCGGCCATAAAACAATGTCCTTTCCTATTTTAAAATAAGTCGAACATTAATAATGGCCGCCACAAGGGACGGCCACTACAAGTGGATAATGTCTATGAATAATGCATAATGAAATGTGTAATGCGAACAACTGAAACTAAAATGGGGGCCAAGCCAAAGCCTGGTCCCCACCCGTTGAAGCATACTTTTCGATATACTCATCCCAGATACTTCATGAGCACGCGGGCATAGCCGCTCTCACGTATCTTCTGTATGCTCTTTTCCCTTATCTGGCGCACGCGCTCGCGGGTCAGCCCCAAGCGGTCGCCTATTTCCTCAAGTCCTTTCTCGTGGCAGCCGATGCCGAAGCACTCCTTCACTATCGTGATCTCGCGATCCTTCAGCACCTTGTGGAGCACGTTGTCGAGCTCCATCGACATCGACTCGAAGTCGACCTGACGGTCGGTGCGCGAGTCCTCGCCACTGGCCAGCACATCAGCCATCGAGTTGTCGTCGTCGTCCTGGAACGGGGCGTCGATGCTCATGTGGTGGTTGTCGGCCTTCAGCGTCTGGTCGATCTTTGTCTCGTCTATCTGCGTCATCTCGGCAAGCTCGGCGGCCGACGGTTTGCGCTGATTCTCCTGCTCAAACTTGCTGATCTCGTTGTTAATCTTCGACAGCGCGCCCACCTGGTTGAGCGGCAGCCTCACTATGCGGCTCTGCTCGGCTATGGCCTGGAGGATGCTCTGGCGGATCCACCACACGGCGTATGATATGAACTTGAAACCGCGGGTCTCGTCGAACTTCTCAGCAGCCTTGACGAGGCCAATGTTGCCCTCGTCGATAAGGTCGGTGAGCGACAGCCCTTGATGCTGATACTGCTTGGCCACCGACACAACAAATCTCAGGTTGGCCTTGATGAGCTTCTCCTTGGCTCGCTCACCCTTTGGGCCACCCTTCTTGATGGCCTGGGCAAGCTCTATCTCCTCATCAATTGAGATGAGGGGCTCGCGCCCTATTTCCACCAGATACTTATCGAGAGCCTCACTGCTGCGGTTGGTGATGCTCTTGTTGATTTTGAGTTGTCTCATCGTTGTTTTATCCCTTCACTCTTAAAAAAGTAAACCTATCGCAAATTAGCTTGCAAAATTAACACCTTTCATAGAATTAAAAGGAAAAAAACGCGTAAATATTTTGAAGAGGTGGTCGATTTAATATTTGTTAACCATTTACCGCCCCACAATAGACACATCATTGATATGTTCTGCCAATATTTGCACTTTTTGGCACTGACTTTATGGCAGAGGCCGCAATATTTTGGGTTCTTCCGACATGTGGAGTGACACTCGAAGACATTGAGCCCGGAGGATCCATCGCAAGGTAAGAAGGTGTATCAAAATGAGGCCTCCGGCCTCATCAGTTGCTATTACCACATATGTCGGAAGAGCCACGTTTTGTAGTGGCATGATTCATCATGCCCGTCATCGACGCATATTCAGCAAATCGGACATGATATATCATGCCCCTACGATTACCCAATAAGCGACTTCAACACGACGGCGTTGTTGTGCTCCTCGTCCTTGGCGGCAAAAAGCAATGTCAGCGTCGGATGTTCGGTGGCCAATCGCCTCAATTGGGCAAGCGCGTCGGGGGCAATCTCATCGGCATAACGCTGACTGAACTCTTCCCATTTAGCCGGGTCGTGGCCAAACCATTTGCGCAGCTCGTTACTGGGTGCCACATCCTTGAGCCACAGGTCGATGTGGGCGTTCTCCTTTTTGATGCCGCGCGGCCAGAGCCTGTCCACAAGCACGCGGTAGCCGTCGTCAGCCGATGGCGCGTCGTAGATTCTCTTCAGTTTTATCATCGTCAGATTCCATCCGGTATTTCCTTCTTTGGCGTGATGCCCAGCTCTTTCATCCCCGTCAGCCGGCGTATTATGTTGCCCTTGCCGTCGCGCAGCTGCCCCTTTGCCTTGTCGTAGTCGGTTTGCATCTTGCGTATGTCGTCCTCGATGCGCACGAACGTCTCGGCAAACGTGCAGAACTTGTCGTAGAGGTCGTTCGACTGCCGCAATATTTCCTCCACATTGGCATTGATTCGGTAGTTTTGCCACATGGTGTGGGTCAACTGCAAGGCCATGAGCAGGTTGGCGGGCGAGAGGAGGATGATGTGCTTGCGATAGGCGTAGTTGAGCAGTGTGGGGTCGGCGTGCAGAGCCGCGCTGTAGCCGCTCTCGTAGGGTATGAACATGAGCACGTAGCCTATACAGCCCGGCACCACCTTGTCGTAGTTGGCACGCGCCAGCTCGTCGACGTGGGCTTTCACACTCCTCACGTGCTCTTTCAATTGCCGGTCGCGCTCATCGGTGTTGTCGGCTTTGACGGCGGCATGAAAGGCGGTGAGGCTCACCTTCGAGTCGATCACCACCCTCTCGTCGTTGGGGAACAGCACTATCGCATCGGGGCGGTAGTTCTTGCCTTCAGCGTCCTGGAAGTTCTGTTGCAGGAAGTACTGCTGATTTTTCACGAGTCCGCAGTCGTCGAGCGTCTTCTCCAGAATCATCTCGCCCCAGTCGCCCTGTATTTTGCCATTGCCTTTCAGAGCCTCAGTGAGCGAGGCGGCGTCGTTGCCTATGCGGTCGGTCTGCTCCTTCAGTGCCCTCACTGTGCGCTCTTGGTCGTCGCGCATGGCTCTGACAGTCATCTGCTGTTCGTCGTGCAACTTCTTCATCGCGTCCTCAAAGGCGGTCTTCAGTTCAGTCTTGTTGGCTGAGTTTTCCTTGGTGTTATCATTGACAGTTCGGTTGAAGTTTTCTATCCTTTCTCGCAGAGGGTCAAGCAGTTCGCCAAGCCGCTGCTTGTTCTCTGTCGTAAGCGCGGCCTTGCTGTCGCCAAGCATCTGCTCGGCCATGTTGCGAAACTCCTCGCGCATCAGCTTCTGCTTCTCCTCTTGCTTCTTCTCAAGCTCATCCCTGAGCTCTTGCGAGTGCTGACGCTCCTGCTCCAGATTGGCCTGGGCCTGACTATGCAACTCCGCTATCCGCCGCTCAGCCTCATCGTGGTCAGACTGCAATTTCTGCTCTGCCAGAGCCGACCGCTTCTCGGCCTCTGCCACAGCGCCATTGGCCACGGCAAGCTTGTCGCTGAGCACGCCAATCTGACTTTCATAGCCGCTCTTCAGTTCCACAATATGCTTTTGGCTCTTGCTGTATATCACCACAGCGGCTGCAATGGCCACAACAGCTGTCAAAACCAACATTATATCCAATGCCATAACATGATATTTTCGGCAAAGGTAATGTATTTTATCCATTTTTCCAAGAAAACATGTTCCTGTTTGCCCGATTATTTATAACTTTGCCCCCGATTAAGAAAAATACTATTTGTTATGGTTAAAATCACTTTTCCGGATGGCTCTGTGCGCGAATACGAGCAAGGAGTGACCGGACTTCAAATCGCAGAGAGCATCTCGCCGGCTCTCGCCCGCGACGTTGTATCTTGCGGGATTGATGGCGAGACAACCGAGCTGAACCGCCCCATCAACCACGACGCCACAATCCAGCTCTACAAGTTCAGCGACGACGAGGGCAAGCACACCTTCTGGCACACGTCGGCCCACCTTTTGGCCGAGGCTCTGCAGGAGCTGTACCCCGGCATACAGTTCGGCTTCGGCCCCGCCATCGACAACGGCTTCTTCTACGACGTTATGCCGGCCCCGGGGCAGGTCATCTCGGAGAATGACTTTCCGAAGATTGAGGAGAAGATGCGCGAGCTGGCCAAGAAGAACGAGCCAGTGGTGCGCCGCGAGGTGTCGAAGGCCGACGCCATCAAGGAGTTTGAGGCCGCAGGACAGAAATACAAGGTGGAGCACATCAGCCAAGACTTGGCCGACGGCACCATCACCACATACACCCAAGGCAACTTCACCGACCTCTGCCGTGGCCCGCACCTGCTTTCCACAGGCGCCATCAAGGCCATCAAGATAACCAGCGTGGCCGGTGCCTTCTGGCGCGGCGACGCAAAGCGCGAGCAGATGACGCGCATCTACGGCATCACATTCCCCAAGAAGAAGATGCTCGACGAGTATCTGGCCATGCTCGAGGAGGCTAAGAAGCGCGACCACCGCAAGATAGGCAAGGAGATGGAGCTCTTCATGTTCTCCGAGCGCGTGGGACGCGGCCTGCCTATATGGCTGCCCAAGGGCACCCAGCTGCGGCTGCGTCTGCAAGACCTGTTGCGCCGCATACTGAAGCCATACAACTATCAGGAGGTGATCACCCCGGGCATTGGCTCGAAGAACCTCTACGTTACCTCCGGCCACTACGCCCACTACGGCAAGGACTCGTTCCAGCCCATCCACACGCCCGAAGAGGACGAGGAGTACATGCTGAAGCCGATGAACTGTCCCCACCACTGCGAGGTCTACGCCCGCAAGCCACGCTCCTACAAGGACCTGCCGCTGCGCATATCGGAGTTTGGCACGGTGTTCCGCTACGAGAAGAGCGGCGAGCTGCACGGACTGACCCGCGTGCGCACCTTCACACAGGACGACGCCCACATATTCGTGCGCCCCGACCAGGTGAAAGCGGAGTTTGAGTCGATCATAGACATTATATTAAAGGTGTTCCACATCTTCGGCTTCGACAACTACGAGGCCCAGATCTCGCTGCGCGACCCCAAGGACAAGGAGAAGTATATCGGCAGCGATGAGATATGGGATGAGAGCCAGAACGCCATACGCGAGGCTTGCCGCGAGAAGGGGCTGCAAGCCCACGAGGAGATTGGCGAGGCCGCATTCTACGGCCCCAAACTCGACTTCATGGTGAAGGACGCCATCGGCCGAAAGTGGCAGTTGGGCACCATACAGGTGGACTACAACCTGCCAGCCCGCTTCAAACTGGAATACACCGCAGAGGACAACACCAAGAAGACGCCGGTGATGATCCACCGTGCGCCGTTCGGCTCGCTCGAGCGCTTCACCGCCGTTCTCATAGAGCACACCGCCGGCCACTTCCCACTGTGGCTGACGCCCGACCAGGTGGCCATACTGCCCATCTCGGAGAAGTATAACGACTACGCAGAGCAGCTGCGCCAGTATCTCGACTCGCGCGACGTGCGTGCCACCGTTGACGACCGCAACGAGAAGATAGGCCGCAAGATACGCGACAACGAGTTGAAGCGCGTGCCCTACATGCTCATCGTGGGCGAGAAGGAAGCCCAAGACGGCCTCGTGTCGATGCGCAAGCAGGGCGGAGGCGAGCAGGCCACGATGGCCAAGGAGGCATTTGCCGACCGCATTGCCGCCGAGGTGGCCGAACAACTGAAAGAAGTGTAAGGAAAAAGCATAATATTCAACGTATCTTTGTACCTCGGCCGTGGTTCTCCGTGAGGAGCGCCGCGGCCTTTTCTTGTGCCCATCGCTGGCCGGCGCAGCCAACATAGCACTCCCGGAATGCCGCAAAAGCACTGCAGCGAAGGCACTTTTTCAATTTTCGGCACGTGTGAAAAATGTTTTTGACACGTGTCAGAAACATTTTTGGCACGTGTCAGAAACATTTGCGACACGTGCCCAAAAACTGTATGTGGGCTTTTTCGGGCTAAGAAACAACAGGAATAAAAAGATAAAGGTGGCGGTTCAAATGAACCCGGCCACCTTTTCCAAATCGGAAGAGAGATAGAAAGCACCCGTTATGGTGTCGCTTCCCTCAACATATTTTGTGGGAACATAGTATAGAGGCCGCTTCGCGCTGCGCTGGTAGGGCGCATAGACGATGCCATTTTTCCAGTTGCGGCTCTTTTCCACACGCTGGCGCATCACGCCCATCAGCGAGTCGGTGACGTTGACAGTGCTGTCGAGCCGGCCAAAGTGGAGCACTTCAACATCCACAGTGGCGTTGGCTTCGACAAAATCCTTAACTGTAGACTCGGCCCTGTGCTGCCGCCCGCAACCGGACAGCAGCACAAGGAAACCGAGACATATTACGAAAGAGCGTTGCATCAATCTATGTTCTTCAAAACAAGCAGCAGGTGGTTCCACACCATCTGCACCGTGGGTATATAGAGGCACTCGTCGGGCGTGTGGACGTTGCGAAGCGTCGGCCCGAAGCTCACCATGTCGAGGTTGGGATACTTCTCCGAGAACAGTCCGCACTCCAGTCCGGCGTGGATGCCAAGCACTTTGGGCTCGTGGCCGAACAGCTGCTTGTAGGCGTCGACCGTAACCTTCACCAGCTCGGAGTTGGGGTTCATCTTCCATGCGGGGTAGCCGTCATTCTGCACCACCTCGGCGCCGGCCAGTTGGAATGCAGCCTTGACGGTGTTGGCCATGTTGCGCAGGTTGCTCATCACGTTGCTGCGCTGGCTGGAGACCACCACAACCTCATTCTCAGTGCTCTGCACGCTGGCCACGTTGCTCGACGTCTCCACCATCCATGCCAGAGCCTCGTCCTGGCACATGGCGAACACGCCGTTGTCGACCGCCTGGATGGCGCGGATCAGGTTCTCTGAAGTCTGCTTGGGCATCACCTTGCGCGGGTCGACGCTCTGCAGCTGCCACACCATCTTGGTGTCGCTGACGTGGAACTCGTCCTCAACCTCGGCGGTAAACACATTCCAGTCGGCCGCGACCTCATCCTTCTTGTCCTCAGGCACGGCGAACACCACCTTGCCGTCGCGCGGGATGGCGTTGTGCATCTTGCCAGAGTTCCAGTCGGCCAAACGCAGGTCGAGTTTCTCCTGCTCAAGATAGAGGAAGCGGCCCAGCACCTTGATGGCGTTGGCACGCTTCTTCTCGATGTCGTCGCCAGAGTGGCCGCCATTGAGTCCTTTCAGGCTGGCCTCCATGAAGAAATGGCCTGCGGGGGCGTCCTCGCGAGTGAAGCGGAAAGTGGCTGTGGTGTTGAGGCCGCCAGCGCACGAGACGAATATCTGCCCCTCGTCCTCGGAGTCGAGGTTGATGAGGTAGTTGCCGGTCATAAAACCGGGCTTCATGCCGAAAGCTCCAGTCAGCCCCGTCTCCTCGTCGCGGGTGAACACGCACTCAATAGGCCCGTGCTCAATGTCGTCGCTGTCGAGGATGGCAAGCTCAATGGCGCAGCCGATGCCGTCGTCGGCACCGAGCGTTGTGCCCTTGGCGCGGAGCCAGTCGCCGTCGACGTAGGTTTGGATGGCATCGTGGTAGAAATCGAAGTCGACGTCGACAAGTTTGTCGCACACCATGTCCATGTGGCTCTGCAGTATCACAGTCGGCTTGTTCTCCATGCCTGGGGTCGCCGCTTTGCGGATGAGCACATTGCCAGTCTCGTCGGTCTTAGTCTCCAAATTGTGGCTCTTGCCAAAGTTCACAAGGTATTCCATCATCTTGTCCTCGTGCTTCGAGGGGCGCGGAACCTGGTTGATTTTGGCGAACTGCTCGAACACGCGAGCAGGTTTAAGTGCGGAATTAGTCATTTTTCTTTCCTTTATTTTTGATATTTGTGATATTTGCTATAACTTTGCAGTGCAAAATTAATAAATTATGGTTGTAACTCTGCTTCTGAGCGTGTTAATTATTGCTATTGCCGTGATACTTCTGTCGGTGAAAGTGATATTGGTGCGCAATGGAAGATTCTCTTCGCAGCACATAAAAGACAGCCCCGCGCTAAGGCGGAAAGGCATCGGCTGCGTGATCGACCAGGACAGAGAAGAACGACGGAAATGATAAAAACACATAAACTGACATGAAAAAGATTTTCTCGGCTGTGATTGTGGCAAGCGCCGCACTGGTGATGGCATCGTGCAACAACCAGCCAAAACAAAACGACACCACGGCCACCGCGCCGGAGACTGGCAAGACTGAGGCCACGGGCCAGATCGCCTTTGTCGACGTAGACACCATCATGAGCCAGTACAACTACTGGAAAGACGTGAAGAAGCTGATGGACGCCAAGCAGGCCAACATAGAGAAGACCCTGCGCGGCAAGCAGCAGAGTCTGCAGGCAGCGGCAAACAACTTCCAGCAGAACCTGCAGCAGAACAAGTACACCCAGCAGCAGGCCCAGCAGATACAGGCCGGACTGCAGAAGCAGGCCCAGGACGCCGACGCGCTGCAGCAGCGTCTCGGTGGTGAGTATCAGAACGAGGCCGCGAAGTATAACGCCGCCCTCTCCGACTCCATCCACCACTATCTGGCCCAATACAACAAGGACAAGAAGTTCAAGATGATTCTGGCCAAGAGCGGCGACAACATTCTGCTGGCCGACAAGAGCTGCGACGTTACCAACGAGGTGGTGGCCGGACTGAACAAGGCTTACAAGGGAATGAAGAAGTGACGCGCAAGGAACGCTACACTCACATACTAAACTATTTTGAAAACACGCTGCCCGACGTATCCACTGAGCTGGAGTTCGGCAGCGTGTTTCAGCAATTGGTGGCCACGATGCTCAGCGCACAATGCACCGATAAGCGCATCAATGAGGTTACGCCCGCGCTCTTCGCACGCTACCCCGACGCTCGGGCAATGGCCGCGGCCGACGAGGACGACGTGCTTGAGTACATAAAGAGCGTCAGCTACCCAAACTCCAAGGCCAAACACTTGGTGGAGATGTCGCGGATGCTGGTTGAGAAGTTCGGCGGCGAGGTGCCATCCGACTTCGACGACCTTGTCTCACTGCCGGGAGTGGGCCGCAAGACCGCCAACGTAACCCGCGCCGTGTCGTTCGGCTTCCCATCGATGGCCGTCGACACCCATGTCTACCGCGTCAGCCATCGATTAGGGCTCGTCTCTGAAAAAGCCAACACGCCCGAGAAGGTGGAGAAGGAGCTGCTGACCAACATACCCCCAAGGCTCGTCGGCCGCGCCCACCACTGGCTGCTGCTGCATGGCCGGTATGTGTGCAAGAGCATGAAGCCACTGTGCGCCGAGTGCGTGTTTGAGGGGATATGCCCCAAACTGATGAAAGGAAGCAAACTGCAATAGACAACAAAAGTATCGGATGCGACACACCGCTTGTATGCACATATCAACACGTAGGGGCATGATTTATCATGCCCGCCATCTGCCCACATTGGCGTTTCGGGCATGATAAATCATGCCCCTACGAGTTGAAACCTAACGAGTTATATACATCTGACATTTGATAAAACAATACCATGGACTCAAAACTGATATGCAATTTTCTGAGCGAGGTGGCCGAGAACAACAACCGTGAATGGTTTGCAGCCCACAAAACCACCTATCTGAAGGCGAAAGATGACTTCGAGCAGGGCGTGGCCGAGGCTTTGGCACGTCTGTCAGCAATCGACAGCGAGATAGCCCACCTCGAAGCCAAGGACTGTTGCTACCGCTTCTATCGCGACATAAGGTTCTCAACCGACAAGAGTCCATACAAGAGGCATTTCGGAGCTTACATCAGTGCCCACGGGCGGAAGGCTCTGCGCGGCGGCTACTACATCCACGTGCAGCCAGGCCGCTGTCTGTTGGCTTTCGGGTGCTGGTGGCTGCCCAACAACATTCTCACCTCGTGCCGCAACGAAATCATGGCAAACATCGACCAATGGCGCGAGGCGGTGGAGAACGGCCAGTTCGTCAACACTTTCGGCTACCCCAACGCTGGCGAAATGAACGACGACCAGCTCTCTGACAAGGGGTTTGGTGGCCAACAACCGCTGAAGACTGCGCCAAAAGGCTTTCCACGCGACTATGAATTCTTGCAATACTTGAAGATGAAGGACTACTGCTGTTGGCACCGGCTGCCCGACAGCGACTTCGAGGGCGACAAGTGGATTGACAAACTCCTGCACTACGCCAAGATAGCCAAGCCGCAGATGGACTTCATCAACAGCGTGGTCGACGACTACGAATAGAAATAATCTATAGCACCTATAGTAACAATAGTAACTATAGAAACTATAGGTACTATAGCAACTATCATCAACAACTGGCGAAAACTGCCAAAAGCGTGTATTAAGTTCTGTGGTTAAAAGTTATAAGTTGTTGGTTTTCAGCATCGAAAGTCAACGCTTGTTAACGCGGATTTGGCAGTCTCAACTTTTCTTCGTACCTTTGCATCAGTTAATATGAAGCCAGGCTGAACGGTAACTTGTTCTCATAGTCCGCAGCCGCCGAGCACCAACGGGAGCTCAAAAAGCTTCGCAAAGACGGTATTTATGAGGAGAATAGAAAAGGTAGAGAAGATTGTATTATTGATGTTGATGACATTTTTGCCCACTATGACATTCGCCGAGAATGAGGGCAGCAGTGAGAAAGCCTACGATTGGGACAGAGTGGCAGAGGCCATAATCCAGGTGGAAAGCAATGGCGACACCAAGGCCGTCAACGGCTCGTGCGTCGGAGCGATGCAGATAAGTCCCGCACTGGTGCAGGAATGCAACCGGATATTAAAGAAGCGCAAGAGCAAAAAGCGCTTCAAGCTGTCGGACAGGCTTAGCCTCACAAAATCGAAAGAAATGTTCGCCATCTTCCAGTCGTACTATAACCCGCTCAACAGCATTGAGAAGGCCATACGCTCGTGGAATGGAGGCGTCAACTTCAGCAAGCGGGCCACCCAACGCTACTTCAGCAAGGTGATGAAGGTGCTCGAAAGCTGAGACAAATAAGCAAAGCTCCGCGCCGCTACACAATAACGGAGCGGAGTTTACGTTTTAACAATAAACCAAAACACACATAACTATGATTGGATGGATTATTCTTATTGTCGTCGTGCTGCTGGTAGTGTGGCTCGTGTCGATGTACAACAACCTTGTGAGGCTGCGCAACAACCGTACCAACGCCTTCGCCAACATCGACGTGCAGCTGAAGCAACGCTACGATCTGATACCCAACCTTGTGAACACGGTGAAAGGCTATGCCACCCACGAGCGCGAGGTGCTGACCAAGGTTACTGAGGCTCGCTCGGCAGCCATGAGCGCAAACACCATCGACGGCAAAATCAAGGCCGACAACGCCCTGACATCGGCTTTGGCCGGACTCAAGGTGTCGCTTGAGGCTTATCCCGATCTGAAAGCCAACCAAAACTTCCTGCAGCTGCAGAGCGAATTGGCCGACATCGAGAACAAGATTGCCGCCGTGCGCCGCTTCTTCAACTCGGCCACGAGGGAATACAACAACGCCGTGCAGAGTTTCCCAAGCAACTTGATAGCCGGAATGTTCGGTTTCCACACCGAGACGATGTTCGAGATTCCAAAGGAGCTGAGAGCCGAGGTAGACAAGGCACCAGAGGTGAAGTTCTAACGCAATGCCGACGGAATGAAATACGTAGGAATGCTGACCCAAATCAGGCGCAACAACATCAAGAGTGTGTTGTTGCTCCTGATGTTTCCGCTCATCATCTTGCTCACGGTGTGGGTGTTTCTGGCCTTGGTTAACTATCTAAGCAATGGCTATTACGACGCCGACGGCTATACGGTGCATGAGTTAGACCTGAACACGGTGAACTACTATTTCATCTCATCAGTGCCATGGGTCGTGGGCGGCGTCGGGCTATGGTTCATCATCGCCTACTTCAGCAACACAAGCATGATCCGCAACGCCGTGAAAGCCCGACCGCTTGAGCGCAGCGAGAATCCGTGCGTATATAATATTGTGGAGAACCTCTGCATGACGTGCAACATGGACATGCCGCAAATCAACATCGTCGACGACCCGCAGCTCAACGCCTTTGCAAGCGGAATAGACAAGAAAACCTACACCGTTACGCTGACGAGCGGCATCATCGACCTGCTCAACGACGATGAGCTTGCTGGTGTCATCGGCCACGAGCTGACCCACATACGCAACCACGACACACGGCTGCTCATCACGAGCATCATCTTCGTGGGCATTGTGTCGACGGTGATGGGGCTGATAGTCAGGTATATCTACTACGCGTTCTTGTTTGGCGGCAACAGGCGGAGTTCAAGCAGAGAAAACCACGGAAACAGTGGAGCGGGCATCATTGTGGTCATGCTGGTGGGATTGGTGTGCGTGGCTGTGGCCTACGTGTTCACACTGCTCACCCGCTTCGCCATTTCACGAAAACGGGAGTATATGGCCGACGCTGGCGGTGCCGAACTTTGCGGCAACCCGATGGCCTTGGCTTCGGCCCTGCGCAAGATTTCGGGCGACCCCGGGCTTGAGAATGTCGGCCGCGAGGACATAGCCCAGCTCTACATCATCCATCCCCACGCTTTCCACAAGGGAGTGATGTCGATGATGGACTCGCTCTTCAGCACCCACCCCGACACGAAGAAGCGCATAGAGATACTGGAGCAGTTCTAAACACTACACATACATCAGGTCGCTCATTATCATGTCGCTGACGAAAAGCCCCCGGCGCGTGAGGTGAAGGTGGCCGTTTGTCAAAGCCAAGTGGCCGCTTTCCATCCAGGAAGCGGCCTGTTTAATAATGTAATCGGCATATTTGCTTTCAAGCCTGCCGACATCAATTCCCCCACGGGTGCGCATGGCGGTGGTTACCAGGTCGTCGTAGTGAGTGTCAGCATCGATGATTTCCTTCTGAGCCGGCACTATGCCACGGCCAATGTCGTCGATGTAGGTTCTGATGTCGGCCACATTCCACTGCCTGCTCCGTCTGTCATAGCTATGTGCCGAAGCACCAATTCCCAGATATGGCTCGTCATGCCAGTAGCTGCTGTTGTGGCGCGAGCGAAAGGGCGATACCACATTGCCATCAGGGCAGAACGCGAAGTTGCTGATCTCGTAGTGCTCATAGCCCGCGGCGGCAAGACCGTCGATTATGGCATCGTACATGGCGAGGCTATCCTCCTCTCCAATCTCCTTGATCTTCCCTTGTTTGAGCATAGAATATAGCGGTGTGCCTTCCTCGTATTGCAGACTGTAGGCCGAGACGTGCTCTGGGTGGAGACCTACAATCCGCTCAATGTCTTCCCTACACTCCGCCAACGTCTCGCTGGGGAAGCCAAACATCATGTCGAGGCTGATGTTGCCGATGCCAGCTGAGCGCATACGGTCGTAGGCCACGAAGGCTTGGCGGCTGTCGTGCCGCCGGTGGAGAAGTCGCAAGCGGCGGTCGCTGAATGTCTGCACACCCATGCTAACTCTGTTGACTGGCAGTGTGGCGACAAAGTTGGCAAAATCTTCAGTAACATCCTCTGGATTGCACTCCAGCGTGAACTCGTAATCAGCGGGATTGGCAATGTTGTCAAACAGAGCAGTGCATAGTCGCTCAAGGTTTTGACGGCTGAGCAAACTCGGTGTGCCGCCACCTATATATAATGTGCTCACGTCGTCATGCCCAAGATAAGAGGAGCGCAACCTTAGCTCATGAAGCAGCGAGTCGACATATTTCGACTGCTGCTCGAGTAGCGTAGTGCTGTAGAATCCGCAATAGATGCAACGGCTTTCACAAAACGGAATATGAGCGTAAATTCCCGACATTATGGTGCAAAAGTACTAATAAGATTTAAAAAAAAGCACATTGTGGCATACATCTTTTGGATTTTCGCCACATTATGCTTAACTTCGAAGTCTGAAACTGAAATTAAGGAAACTAACAACTTAAATCATTACAGATATGAGAGTTTATCAGACCAACGAAATCAAGAACATTGCCTTGGTTGGCAGTGCGGGAAGCGGCAAGACCACTCTTGCCGAAAGTTTACTATTCGAAGCTGGCGTAATCAAGCGCCGTGGCACCGTTGAGGGAAAGAACACCGTGAGCGACTACTTCCCAGTGGAGCAGGAATATGGCTACTCCGTGTTCCCGACAGTGTTTCATGTGGAGTACAACAATAAGAAGCTCAACATAATCGACTGTCCCGGAAGCGACGACTTCGTGGGTGGAGCCATCACAGCACTCAACGTCACCGACCAGGCTCTTGTGCTCATCAACGGCCAATATGGCCCCGAGGTTGGCACGCAGAACATCTTCCGTTACACTGAGAAACTCAAGAAGCCTGTAATTTTCCTCGTCAACCAGCTCGACTCGGAGAAGTGCGACTTCGACAACATCATTTCGAGCATGAAGGACATCTATGGCTCGAAGTGCGTTGAGATACAATACCCGTTGGCCACAGGCCCTGGCTTCAACAGCCTCATCGACGTGCTCGTGATGAAGAAGTACAGCTGGAAGCCCGAAGGCGGCAAGCCCACAATAGAGGACATACCCGCCGAGGAAATGGACAAGGCCATGGAGCTGCACAAAGCTCTCGTCGAGGCTGCCGCCGAGAACGACGAGGAGCTGATGGAGAAGTTCTTCGAGGAGGAGACGCTGACCGAGGACGAGATGCGCCAAGGCATACGCAAGGGCCTCATCACCCGCAGCATATTCCCCATCTTCTGCGTCTGCGCAGGCAAGGACATGGGTGTCAACCGCCTGATGGAGTTCCTCGGCAACGTGGTGCCGTTTGTGGCCGACATGCCGAAGATACACAACACCCGCGGCGAGGAAGTTACGCCCGACAGCAACGGTCCCGAGAGCCTCTATTTCTTCAAGACTGGCATGGAGCCGCACATTGGCGAGGTGAGCTATTTCAAGGTGATGAGCGGTTCGGTGAAGCCGGGCGACGACCTGACCAACTCCGACCGTGGCTCGAAGGAGCGCCTCGGCCAAATCTACGTGAGCGCCGGAGCCACCCGCATACCTGTCGACCAGCTCAACGCCGGCGACCTGGGCTGCACCGTGAAGCTGAAAGACGTTAAGACCGGCAACACACTCAACACCAAGGACCTCGACCAGAAGTTCGACTTCATCAAGTATCCCAACAGCAAGTACTCACGCGCCATCGTGGCCAAGAACTCCGCCGAGACCGAGAAGCTGATGGCAGCACTCGTGAAGATGCGCCAGGAAGACCCGACGTGGGTGGTTGAGCAGAGCAAAGAGCTGCGCCAGACCATCATCCACGGACAGGGCGAGTTCCACTTGCGCACACTGAAGTGGCGCCTGGAGAACAACGAGAAAATACTGGTGGAGTATCAGGAGCCGAAGATTCCTTATCGCGAGACCATCACCAAGATGTCGCGTGCCACCTATCGCCACAAGAAGCAGAGCGGCGGTGCCGGCCAGTTCGGCGAGGTGAGTCTGATAGTGGAACCGTATGCCGATGGCATGCCCGACCCAGTAACCTACAAGTTCGGCGGTCAGGAGTTCAAGATGAACATCAAGAGCAAGGAAGAGCGCGACCTGCCATGGGGCGGAAAGCTCGTGTTCATCAACTCGGTTGTTGGCGGTGCCATCGATACCCGTTTCATGCCCGCCATCCTCAAGGGCGTCATGGACTGCATGGAGCACGGCCCGCTGACGGGCAGCTACGCCCGCGATGTGCGCGTGGTGGTCTACGACGGCAAGATGCACCCGGTGGACAGCAACGAACTCTCGTTCACTCTCGCTGCCCGCCACGCTTTCTCCGACGCCTTCCGCGAGGCCGGACCGAAGATTCTGGAGCCTATCTACGACCTCGAAGTGTTTGTGCCCGCCGACTACATGGGCGACGTGATGAGCGACTTGCAAGGTCGCCGCGCCCTCATCATGGGCATGGACTCTGAGGCTGGCTATCAGAAGCTGCAAGCCCGCATTCCTCTGAAGGAGCTCTCCAACTACAGCATCTCGCTAAGCAGTCTTACTGGCGGCCGCGCCTCGTTCAACACCAAGTTCTCGAGCTACGAGCTTGTGCCGACCGACCTGCAGCAGAAGCTCATCAAGGAGCATGAGGAAGAGCAGAACGAAGACTGATAACGTCACTATCAATAATAAAGCCACGCTTTCGAGAGGCCATTCTCTCCTAAGCGTGGCTTTTTTAATGCCCGTAGGCTTGGCTATATGCCGCCAATTGCGTATTTTTGCAGCGAGAAAACAACCAAACCGACAACAGCTGATGCAAGCAATGATTTTTGCCGCGGGCATGGGCACGAGGCTCAAACCCTTGACCGACACAATGCCAAAGGCGCTCGTGGAGGTGGGAGGCCAACCTCTGCTGAAGACAATATTGATGAAACTGCACGACGCGGGCGCGACACGCATCGTCGTCAACGTCCACCACTTCGCCAACCAAATAAAGGATTATCTGAGCCAGAACCACAACTTCGGCTTCGACATACGCATAAGCGACGAGACCGAAAGACTCCTCGACACTGGCGGCGGACTTCGCAAGGCCGCACAACTGTTCAAGCCCGACGAACCAATCCTTATCCACAATGTCGACATACTGAGCAACGTCGACCTGAAGGCGTTTTACGACCAAGCTTGCCGCAGTTCTTTCGACGCCACACTGCTTGTCAGCAAGAGGAAGACGCAGCGTTATCTGGTGTTTGATGAAGACCGCTCGCTCACCGGCTGGGTAAACATTGCCACGGGTGAAGTGAAGAGTCCCATCACAGCCATCAAGCAGATGGCTGTCAACGAGATAGTAAACCTCTACCACTTGCTGGCATTCTCAGGCATCCACGTCGTGAAGCCTTCGGTGCTCAGCGCAATGCAATCGTGGCCGGAGAAGTTCGGCATCACCGATTTCTACATCTCCTCGTGCCGCCAACTGCGCATCGGCGGCAGCGAGGTGGATGGCCTCCGCTTGCTCGACGTGGGCAAGCTCGACACCTTGCACGAGGCCGAAAGCTTCATCAAAACACTCTAAACTGCATTATCCATGCTTAACCTGCATTATTCATAGATACAGATATTACATTCTCCATAATGCAGGGGCCGTGCCTTGTGCCGGCCCTTATCAATGTTCGACCTATTAAAAAGAGGTATTTACATTGTTTTAGGGCCGGCACAAGGCACGGCCCTTGCAAGTGGATAATGTATAAGCGTATTCTATGAATAATACAGGCTAAACTGCATTATCCAGTAAGCCTTGAGACCCTACAGGAGATTAGAATAAAGCAGACAAAACTTGCAGACTTAGGATTATTTGCGTAACTTTGCAAGCAACATCATTCAAACACACATCATGCAACAGAAGATAATAATATTGGACTTCGGTTCGCAGACCACCCAACTGATTGGGCGCAGGGTCCGCGAGCTCGACACCTTCTGCGAAATCATCCCTTACAACAAGTTCCCTAAAGATGACCCATCAGTCATCGGCGTCATACTGAGCGGCTCGCCCTATTCCGTCCACGACCCGGAGGCCTTCAAGGTAGACCTTGGCCAGTTTGTGGGACGTGTGCCTGTGCTCGGAATATGCTATGGCGCACAGTTCATCGCCTACACTGGCGGGGGCAAAGTGGAACAGACCGGCACACGCGAATATGGCAGGGCCAACCTGAAATACGTCGACACCACCACCCCACTCTTCCGCAGCTTCGACCAGAACTCGCAAGTGTGGATGAGCCATGGCGACACCATCACAGCCATACCCGACGGCTTCCACACCACCGCCTCCACCGCCGACGTCAAGTTCGCCGCTTTTGCCAACGAGAGTGAGCGCTTGTGGTGTGTGCAGTTCCACCCCGAGGTCTACCACACCCTGCAAGGCAAGACCCTATTGCGCAACTTCGTGGTCGACATCTGCGGCTCACGCCAAGAGTGGAGCCCAGCCTCGTTTGTGGAGAGCACCATCCGTGAACTGCGCCAGCAGATAGGCTCCGACCGCGTCATCCTCGGCCTCAGCGGCGGTGTCGACTCCAGCGTCTGCGCCACCCTGCTCCACCGCGCCATCGGGCAGAACCTCACCTGCATCTTCGTCGACCACGGCATGCTTCGCAAAAACGAGTTCCGCAAGGTGATGGATGCCTACAAGGGTCTCGGTCTCAATGTGATAGGGGTCGATGCGAGCGACAAGTTCTTCGCCGATTTGACTGGCGTTACCGACCCTGAGACAAAGCGCAAAATCATCGGCCGCGACTTCGTTGAGGTGTTCAACGCCGAAGCAAAGAAGATCACCGATGCCCGCTGGCTCGCCCAAGGCACCATCTACCCCGACCGCATCGAGAGCCTCTCCATCACCGGCATGACGATAAAGAGCCACCACAACGTGGGCGGACTGCCCAAGGAGATGCAACTCAAGCTCTGCGAACCGCTGAAGTGGCTCTTTAAGGATGAGGTAAGGCGCGTTGGCTATCAGCTCGGTATGCCCGAACGGCTCATCAAACGCCATCCCTTCCCAGGCCCTGGATTGGCTGTGAGAATACTTGGCGACATCACGCGCGAAAAGGTGCGCATTCTGCAAGACGCCGACGACATCTATATCGAGAAGATGCACCAATACAAAATGGACGACGGCACCGAGCTCTACGACCACATCTGGCAGGCTGGCACAGTGCTGCTCTCCACCATCCGCTCCGTTGGCGTGATGGGCGACGAGCGCACCTACGAGCACCCCGTGGCTCTGCGAGCCGTAACCTCCACCGACGCCATGACAGCCGACTGGGCACGGCTGCCCTACGACTTCATGGCCGATGTCTCAAACGAGATAATCAGAAAGGTGAAGGGGGTCAACCGCGTCTGCTACGACATCTCCTCTAAACCACCCTCAACAATTGAGTGGGAATAAAAAAAGCCCTATATACCCCACGCCCTTACATCGGGCGTGGGGTTTTTGCTTATTAATCGCCAACACACTTGCAAGTGTCAGAAATAAAGCGTAACTTTGCAAACTGTTGACTAACAAATGTATTGCCTATGGCTGCTCACAAAATCATCACTATAGCCCTGCTCTCGCTCCTAAGCTCAACGGAAGCCTTGGCACAGTCGGCCTCCACCACCTCCAAGCAATACAACAAGATGGCCCACGAGGCTCTGACACTCAGCCAGCGCCACCGCCGGGATTCCGCCACCGCATACGGCCACGTGCACGATGCCGTGGTCTACGCACTGCGGTGCGACTCCATCGAGGCCGCCGAGGGCAAGACGCCTAAATTCCGCAAGGTCAACAGCCACAAGTTCGCCCGTCCGCGCCGATTGTTGCTCGCGGGTGGCGACTATTACCTCAGCCACTACGCGCCTGAAAGGGCCAGCCAGTTGCTCCACCTCTACCTCTCGTCGGCATCCTCGCCGCTCTTCCACGGCCAGCCCACCGACACCGCCTCCGCCGCCTACATGCTCAGCGCCATCGCCCTAAGGCAGAAACGCTACAAGGAGGCCGACCAATGGGCCAACCTCGCCCTGACCGACTCGCGCACGGCTCTCGCCGCAGCCGAGGTGATAGCCATGGTGATGGAGGCCACGATGAGCAACGCCGCCGACAGCGCGGCCTACGCCGAAGTGCTCACGCGCCTCTACCAGACCAATCCCGAGAGCAAGCGTTACTTCAGTTGGCTGATGGCTTTCTACGAGAACCCTAACCAGCAGCAGAACCTGGAAAACTTCATCGACCGCCAACTGGCCAACCACCCCGACGAGATAATGCCGTGGATACTGAAAGCCGAGCTGGCCATGAAAAACAAGCGGTGGGTTGAGGCCGCCGACACCTACAAGCAACTTGTCGGTGGTGGTGTCAGCACAGCCCCCATAATGTTCAACCTCGGCGTCTGCCTAACCAACATCAGCACCGAGCAAGCCCCCGAAGGCATGAAGCCCATCGATTCAAAGCAGTGTCTTGAGGAGGCCGCCACCTATCTGCGCAAAGCCAAACAGCTCGACCCCGAACGCAAACTCGTCGACTGGAAGCCGGTGCTCGACGCCGTGGAGGAAGCACTGAGAAACAACACCAACTAAAGCTCCAAAGCCATGCCACACTCTGCTACCGACAACACAGCCAACCGTAGGGGCATGATTAATCATGCCCTACAGCCACTCAACTTGAAGATTAAAGGATAACACATTATGACCACACATTTGAAACTATCGCTCCTGCTCATCCTCGCCGCCCTCGCCCTGCCCGCCACGGCACAGAAGAAGCAGATACGCGAGGCCGAAGATCAAATAAAATCGGGCAAGAACCTCGACAAGGCACAGAAGTCGATGCAGACCCTGCTCGCCGACTCTGCCAACCGGCAGAATCCACGCATCTGGACCACCATGCTCGATGCCGAAAAGGCGCAATACGCCCAGGGCAACGAGAAGCTATACCTGAAACAGAAATACGACACCGCGTCGCTCTTCCGCTTGGCCTACCAGATGTTTGGCGATGCCCAGCAGCTCGACTCCCTCGAACTGACGCTTTCCACCAATGGCAAGAGCAAAGTGAAGAACCGAAAGAAAAACGCGGAATACCTCACCCCAATACGCCAGAACCTCTATTTCGGTGGTCTCTACTTCGTGGCAAAGCATGACTACGCTGAGGCCTACAACTTCTTCGACCGCTACATCACCTTCCGCCAGAAGTCGCTCTTCAGCGAGAACCCGCCCCGCGACAGTCTGCAGCAGCCCGCCTATTGGGCAGTCTACAGCGGTCTGAGGCAGAACAACCCCACCCTGGCACTCACCTATTTCGACCTCGCCACACAGGACACCTCACAGCTGAAGATGCTCACCCAGTTCCGCGTAGAGATAGCCGAGATGCAGGGCGACACCGCCACCACACTGCAGTGGCTCGACCGTGGCTTCCGCTCCTGGCCCACATTCCCGTTCTTCTTCCCCCGCCTCGTCGACCACTACACCAGTCAGGGCCAACTCTCCAAGGCCATGGCCGTCGTGGAGTACGCACTCCGCGCCGACTCCACCAACGCCATTTTCCTCTTCACCAAGAGCAACCTGCTGCTCAACACGGGCGACTACGACGGCTGCATACAAATATGCAAGAACCTCATCGAGCGCGGCGACACACTTGCCGACGCCTACCTGAATGCGGGCCTCGCCTACTTCGACCAAGCCATCGAAATCGACAAGAACCGCCAGCCCTCGCGCCAGAAGATAAAACTCATCAGCCAGCTCTACACCGAGGCGCTGCCCTACCTTGAGAAATACCGCCAAATGGCACCCGACAAGCAGCGCAAATGGGCGCTGCCGCTCTACACCATCTACCTCAACCTCAACATGGGCAAGGAATTCGACGAGATAAACAAAATAATACAGAAACTGAAATGACACAAGACATACTACAGCGGCTCCACCTTCAGCCAAACCCGATGCAAACCGAGACATTCCAGGCGTTCGACAGCGGCAAGGGCGACATCGTGGTGCTCTCTCCCACAGGCTCGGGCAAGACACTGGCCTACCTCGTGCCACTCGCCGAGCGCGTCGACACCACTCAGCCCACGCTGCAAGCAGTTGTGATAGTGCCTGGCAGGGAGCTCGCCGAGCAGTCTCAGCAGGTGCTCGCCTCCCTCGGCACCGGCATCAGAGCCATGGCGCTACACGGAGGCCGCCCCACAATGGACGAGCACCGCGCCCTGCGCAAGATTCAACCGCAGATGGTGTTCGCCACACCGGGTCGTCTCAACGACCACATAGACAAGCTGAACATCGAACTTAGCCACGTCGGCTACGTCGTGATCGACGAGTTCGACAAATGCCTCGAGATGGGGTTCGACCACGAGATGAGCCGCATCATCAGCCGAATGCCATCCCAAGCACGCCGCGTGCTGCTCTCGGCCACCGACACCGACGAGATACCTCACTATCTCGGCGACATCAAGAAAGCATGCGTTGTAAACTTCCTCACCGACGAGGACGACCTCAACCACCGCATCAAGCTCTTCAGCGTCAGCAGTCCCGACCGCGACAAGCTCGCCACGCTGCGACAGTTGCTGCTCACGCTCGGCCAAGGCAGCACTGTGGTATTTCTCAACCACCGCGACAGCGTCGAGCGCACGGCACAGTGGCTCCGCCAACAGGGCTTCACCGTCAGCCTGTACCATGGCGGCCTCGAGCAGAAAGAGCGCGAGCGTGCGCTCTACAAGTTCGCCAACGGCTCAGCCCCAGTGCTCGTGGCCACCGACCTCGCAAGCCGAGGCCTCGACGTGCCCGAGATAGAGAACGTCGTCAACTACCACTTGCCTGAGACTGAAGCCAACTACAAGCACCGCTCGGGGCGAACAGCACGATGGGACCGCTCGGGGCGAACTTTCTTCATCCTCGGGCCTGGCGAGACACTGCCCGACTACATCAGCGAGCCAGTGGCCGACATCACGCCAGAGCCGTCGCCCAACGCCACGCCGGCGGCGCCACGCATGGCAACCCTCTACTTCGGCAAGGGCAAGAAAGACAAGATTTCTAAGGCCGACATCGTGGGTTTCCTATGCAAGAAGTGTGGCCTCGTGTCCGCCGACATTGGCCGTATAAGCCTTTTCGACCACTATGCTTACGCCGCCGTAAGCCACAGCAAAGCCCAGCAAACCATCAATATGGCAAAAGGACAGAAAATCAAAGGTGTGAAAACAATCGTTGAAGAGATAATTTAAGCCTCTTCCGCACTATCTTAAAGGCTCCACGGTGATTTTTGACACGTGTCAGAAACATTTTTGACACGTGTCAAAAGTGTTTTTCACACGTGTCGAAAACGTTTTTCACACGTGCCGTAATGCAGGGAAGAGCCACCGTGCAATTGTGTTTTCGCCAAAAACTCAATATATTTTTGCCTATATAACGGAATTTTATTACTTTTGCACGTCAATTGTTCGAACTATAAAAAACACTGAGTGTAATGAAGATTTCTTATAAATGGCTGAAGGAGTATGTCGACTTCGACCTCACTCCTCAGGAGACAGCCGACGCGCTGACATCCACAGGGCTTGAAGTTGACTCCCTCGAAGAGGTGCAAAGCATCCGTGGTGGTCTGAAGGGTCTCTACGTGGGCAAGGTTCTGAGCTGCGTGCCCCACCCCAATTCCGACCAC
>CAZRSL010000035.1:0-24594 GCA_964602785.1 uncultured Prevotella sp. | reverse complement strand
TGACTGGGGCTATTGACACTTTAGTCTCTTCGAGACTATTCCCGCCACATTCTTGAACCGGTCTTTTTCTGTTTATTGCGGATAATCATTTTAAATATTATTGTCAGGACGACAGACCCTGCCTTACAGTGTTTGAGAACTGGGGGCAGGGCTTGTTCATGACGACGGTGCAGACATTGGAGGGAAGGCCACCGGCGGCTTGTGGTGTTCTTCGCCGACCGTGAACTGCGCGACTTCATAGACCAGAAACCGCACACGACCGAGGACTACTACCAGCAGACCATAGCCCGCCGCTACGATTCCGACCAGCGGCTCGTGGCCTCCACGCTTCGCCAGAACGGCATCCTGACCATTCTGACACTGCCCGAGCAACTCTCGGTGGACGTCATCAACAAGTACTTGGAGCTGAAGTCGGCCAATATGGTTTGATTTTCCTATGCAACTATATTCTTTTTGACAATAATCCGCCAACATTTCCAACCTTTTTCGTATATTTGCAGCGTCAATAACATTATTTTTATGAAATACCCCATCGGCATACAGACATTTGAGAAGATACGTGAGGGAGACTATGTATACGTGGACAAAACAGATCTTGTATACAAGCTCGTTCATGATGGTACCATTTTCTTCCTCTCCCGCCCGCGCCGCTTCGGCAAGTCGTTGCTTGTCTCCACGCTGAAGTGCTATTTCGAGGGCAAGAAAGAGTATTTCAAAGGGTTGAAGATAGACGCGTTGGAGAAGGAATGGAACCGGCATCCTGTTTTCCATGTCGATTTCAACGGCTACGACTTCCTCGACACCGACAATCTTCTCGATGTTGTAACGGGCTATGTCAAAGGATGGGAGCGGCAGTGGGGGCGCAACCCTGACACCGATGCCATTGGCGACCGTTTCGCCTACGTGCTCCACCAAGCCCATGTAAAGACAGGCCAGCCAAGCGTGGTGCTTGTAGATGAATACGACAAGCCTCTGCTTGACGTGCTCGACACTGGTGCAAGGCTCAACAACGACGAGAAAGACGTGCTGCTTGAGGAATACAACCGCAACGTGCTCAAAGGCTTCTATTCTGTATTCAAGAAAGCCGACGCCGACTTGCAATTTGTTCTGCTGACGGGTGTAACGAAGTTCTCACAGATAACAGTGTTCAGCGGGTTCAATCAGCCAAAGGACATCAGTATGAACCCAAGCTATGACCGCCTTTGTGGTATAACGAAAGAAGAACTTTTCGATTACTTCGCCGAACCAATAGCTCAACTTGCAGAAAAATATGGTGTAATGGTGGACTCCATCAAAAAGAGTTTGCAACGTCAATACGATGGCTATCATTTCAGCGAGGGAATGACCGATATTTTCAACCCGTTCAGCATGCTCAACGCTTTGGACAGCCAAGCTCTTGGCGATTACTGGTTCCAGAGCGGCACTCCCACCTATCTCATACGCCTGCTCAACCATACCAACGAGAACCTAAACGAGCTGACGGGCAAGTATTACCCCACGTCGCAGTTCATTGACTACAAGGCTGATGTGGAGATGCCGCTGCCAATGATTTACCAGAGCGGCTACTTGACCATAAAAGATGTAAAGCGTAGGGGCATCACCCGCACAACCTACAAGCTCGACTTCCCCAACGACGAGGTGAAGGGCGGCTTCCTCACCATCGTGGCCAACAACTACCTCAAGTCGCGCAAGGAAGTGAGCAGTTGGGCTGACGACGCTGTTGATGCGCTCGACGCCGGCGACCTTGACTCGTTCCGCGACTTGCTTGCGGCTTTTCTTGCCTCCATTCCCTATTCCGCTCGTCGCCATGAGAACGAGACTGAGAAAGAACGCTACTTCCAATACACCATCTATCTGCTGATGCGCATCGTCAGTTGCTACACTGTCTACCACGAGAAAGAAACATCGCAAGGCCGAGCCGACTGCGTGGTGGAGACCGACGACTACGTCTACATCTTCGAGTTCAAGCTCGACCGGCCTGCCACGGAGGCGTTGGCCCAGATTGAGGACAAAGGCTACGCCCGCGAATACGCCCACGACAAGCGCAAGGTGTACAAGGTGGCGTGCTGCTTCTCGTCGGAGACGGGCACAGTGAGCGAGTTTGAGGCTCAACTGGTGGATTGACGCTTTTACACTCTTTCTATGCTTGCGGCCACCTCTGCCTTGGGGCGGTCGCTGATGCCGTTGGAGCTTAGCTGCAGCAGACGGTCGGCGAGGCGGCAGGCCAGTCCGAGGTCGTGGGTGGAGAGCAGGATTGTCTTGCCAGTGGTGTGGGCCAGGCGGGTCAGGAGGCGCATCAGGTCGACGCGCGAATCGAAGTCGAGGAAAGCGGTGGGCTCGTCGAGCAGCATAACGGGCGTCTGCTGCGCCAAGGCTTTGGCTATCATTATCTTTTGGCTTTCGCCGTCGCTCAGGTCGTCGGTCATACGATTGGCCAGAGCTGTGGTGCCCGTCATCCGCATTGCCTCGCTGACGGCCTCGCAGTCCCTGTCTTGCAGTTTGTCGAGGAAGCCAGTGAAAGGCATCCGCCCCATGGCCACCATCTCCCATGCCGACAGCTTGGGCACCTGCGGCCTTGCCGTCAGCACCACGCTCACCAGCAGAGCCCGCTCGGTGTTGCCCATGTCGGCCACGGCCTTGCCGCCTATCTCCACAGCTCCCGCCAGCGGTTTCTGGTAGCCCGAGATGGTGCGCAGCAGCGTCGACTTGCCCACGCCGTTCGGCCCGATCAAGCACGTCAGCTGGCCGGCGCCGATGGTGGCGTTGAGTCCATGGGCCACCGTTTTGTGCTTGTAGCCTATGGAAAGATTGTGAAGTGTGATGTCCATCAGGTGCAAAGATAGTGAAAATTGTTGGCATTCACGATTTTTTTGTAACTTTGTGCCAACAATGACGACAACCAACGAGAATCCCATACAGTCGCTGATGCGGCAGAAAGAGCTGCTGCGCATGGAGTACTACGCCGAGAAGGAGGCATTCCGCAAGCAGACCGAGACCGTGGGCATCATGCGCAAGGTGAAGCGCGGCGATGCCTGGTATCCCTTGCGCCTCGGCCGCAGCTACTACAACAGCCTCAACCAGCCCGTACTTGAGGTTTTCCGCACCCAGGACACCGACATAGAGCACAACTTCGAGTTCGGCAAGCCCCTTCTCTTCTTCAGCATGAACGCCGAGGGAGCCCGCTCTCAGCAGCAGATCAAGTACTTCTCCTTTACAGCCACCGTGTCCTACGTCGACGATGACCGCATGGTGGTGGCCTTGCCCGACTCATCAGTTGTGGTCGACTTGCAACGTGTGGCCGACCAGATAGGTTGCCAACTCTCTTTCGACGAAACCAGCTACCGCCTGATGATGGAAGCGCTCGACCGCACCATCAAAGCCAAAGGCAACCGGCTGGCCTATCTGCGCGACCTTTTTTATTCGGCTGCGCCAGCGCAGACGTTCTCGTTCGACCCAATACGCTTTCCGTGGCTCAACCCGACGCAGGAGAAAGCCGTCAACGAGGTGCTCCGAGCCAAAGACGTGGCCGTGGTGCACGGGCCTCCCGGCACTGGCAAGACCACCACGCTCGTTGAGGCCATCAACGAGACGCTGATGCGCGAGAGCCAGGTGCTGGTGTGCGCCCAGAGCAATATGGCAGTCGACTGGATCAGTGAGCGGCTGGTCGACCGTGGCATCAACGTGCTACGGCTCGGCAACCCCACTCGCGTGAACGACAAGATGCTCAGCTTCACCTACGAGCGGCGGTTTGAGGCCCACCCTGACTATCCACAGTTGTGGGCTCTGCGCAAGGCCATCCGCCAGTTGCGCTCAGGCAAGCACCGTGGCAGCGAGGGCTACCACCAGAAAATAGACAAGCTGAAGAGCCGCGCCACCGAGATAGAGCTGCGCATCAACAGCGACCTGTTCGGCCAGGCCCGTGTCATCGCCTCCACGCTGACGGGCTCGGCCAGCCGCCTGCTTGAGGGCATGCGCTTCGCCACCCTGTTCATCGACGAGGCCGCCCAAGCCATGGAGGCCGCCTGCTGGATACCGATACGCCGGGTGTCGCGCGTAGTCCTTGCCGGCGACCACTGCCAACTGCCACCCACGGTGAAGAGCATTGCCGCGCTGAGGGCTGGCCTCGGCACCACACTGATGGAGCGTATAGTGAAGAACAAGCCCGAGGTGGTTACGCTGCTGAAAATACAGTACCGCATGAACGAGCGGATAATGCGCTTTTCGAGCGAGTGGTTCTATCACGGACAGGTGGAGAGTGCGCCGCAGATTAAGTATCGTGGCATACTCGACTACGACAACCCGATAGAGTGGCGCGACAGCCATGGCGTGCCCACCGAGACCGAGGTCAGTCCCGACGGCTACGGCGAGCAGTTCGTCGGCGAGAGCTATGGTCGCATCAACCGCCACGAGGCCGAGCTGACGCTGGCCATACTGCAGGGCTACTTCGAGAAGATAGGCAAGCAGCGCATCCTTGAAGATGAAATCGACGTGGGCGTGATTTCGCCTTACCGCGCCCAGGTGCAGTATCTGCGCCGGCTGATAGCGCGACGCGAGTTCTTCAAGCCCTTCAGAAAACTGATAAGCGTCAACACGGTCGACGGATTCCAAGGCCAAGAGCGCGACGTGATAGTCATCTCGCTCGTGCGCTCCAACGCCGAGGGTCAGATAGGTTTCCTCAGCGACCTGCGCCGCATGAACGTGGCCATCACCCGTGCCCGAATGAAGCTCATCATCCTCGGCGACCGCGAGACACTGACCCGCCACCCCTTCTACCGACGGCTGTGGGAATACTGCAGGGATTGAGAATTGAGAATTGAAAATTGAAACTTCAAATCTCAACCCTCAATCCTCAATTCTCAATCCTCAATTCTCAATCCTCAAATCTCAATCCTCAAATCTCAAATCTCAATCCTCAAATCTCAAATCTCAAATCTCAAATCCAACAATGCTTCAACGCGACTATTTCATAAGAATAATAGAGGAGTTCATGGCGGCCATCAGCCGATTTCTCGAAAAGAAGGAGGACACACAGCAGCGGCAGCGCGACTTGGAAGACCTCTACCGCCAGTATGTGGGCGACTACTCGCTGCTGCGCAACATGACGTTCGAAGAGCTGCTCGACTATGCCGCCCACGAGTACAAGCCCGACCAGCGCATAGAGAAATTGCAGATGGTGGCCTATCTGCTCGACGCCGAGGGCCAGACCAAGAGCGGCCCGCTGCGGCAGATGCTGCTCGACAAGGCTTTTATGCTCTTCGACTACGTCGACGCCAACGACAGCACCTTCTCCTTGCCTCGCAAGCAGAAGCTGCGCCAGCTGGGAGAGCAGAGGACGCAGCAAGCTGACTGACAGAAGAGGCATAATTTATCCCTAATCTGTCATTAGGACGGTATCCACTTGTAGTGGCCGCCCTTGTGGCGGCCATAAAACAATGTCGCAACCGCTTAAAAAAGAGGTCGAACATTAATAATGGCCGCCACAAGGGACGGCCACAAGTGGACATTTCATTCACATGGGTTTGAAATCTGTAGGCTAAACTGATAGTTCGGCTCAGTCCTCCATCAGTTTGCGGTAGCGGGTCTTCTTAATCTCGCTGTTGCCTGTGCGTCGGGCCTTGTCAATCTCGTAGTCGGAGTAGTCGCCCTGGTAGTAGTAGACCTCGCCATTGCCCTCGAAAGCGAGGATGTGGGTGCATATACGGTCGAGGAACCAGCGGTCGTGGCTGATTACAACGGCGCATCCGGCAAAGTTCTCAAGTCCCTCTTCCAAGGCTCGCAGCGTGTTCACGTCGATGTCGTTGGTGGGCTCGTCGAGCAGGAGCACGTTGCCCTCCTGCTTCAGTGCCAGGGCGAGTTGCAGACGGTTTCGCTCGCCACCCGACAGCACACCGCAGAGCTTGTTCTGGTCGGTGCCGGAGAAGTTGAACCGCGAGAGATAGGCGCGGCTGTTGATGTCGCGACCGCCGAGGCGGATGGTGTCGTTGCCCCCTGACACCACGTCGTAGACCGTATTCTTCGGGTCGATGTCCTTGTGCTGCTGGTCGACGTAGGCCAGGCGCACCGTCTCGCCCACCTCAAACGTGCCCGAGTCGGGCTTGTCTAATCCCATGATAAGGCGGAACAGCGTCGTCTTCCCTGCCCCATTTGGGCCTATCACGCCGATTATGCCGTTGGGCGGAAGCGTGAAGTTGAGGTCGCTGAACAGCACCTTTTCGCCGAAAGCTTTGGCCACGTGGTGGGCCTCTATCACCTTGTTGCCGAGGCGCGGGCCGTTGGGGATGAAGATCTCCAGCTTCTCCTCACGCTCCTTCTGCTCCTCGCCGAGCATCTTCTCGTAGGAGTTGAGTCGAGCCTTGCCCTTCGACTGGCGCGCCTTTGGCGACATACGCACCCACTCCAGTTCCCTTTCCAAGGTCTTGCGCCGCTTCGAGGCCGACTTCTCCTCCTGCGCCATTCTGATGGTCTTCTGCTCGAGCCACGACGAGTAGTTGCCCTTCCATGGTATGCCCTCGCCACGGTCGAGCTCCAGTATCCACTCGCTCACGTCGTCGAGGAAGTAGCGGTCGTGGGTCACAGCTATAACCGTGCCCTCATACTGCTGAAGGTGCTGCTCCATCCAGTCGATGCTCTCGGCGTCGAGGTGGTTGGTGGGCTCGTCGAGCAGCAGCACGTCGGGCTTGGTCAGCAGCAGTCGGCACAGTGCCACACGACGGCGCTCGCCACCCGACAGGTTGGTTACAGGCCAATCGCCCGGCGGACAGTGCAACGCGTCCATGGCCCTGTCGAGCTTCGAGTCGATGTTCCAAGCGTCGGTGGAGTCAATCTTGTCTTGCAGCTCAGCCTGCCGCGCCATGAGTTTGTCCATCTTGTCGGGGTCGGAATAGTATTCCTCCTCGCCGAACTTGCGGTTGATGTCGTCATACTCCTTGAGTATGTCGTACACCTCCTGCACCCCCTCCTGGATGTTCTCCCTGACGGTTTTGCTTTGGTCGAGTGGCGGGTCCTGCGGCAGGTAGCCCACGCTGTAGCCCGGGCTCCACACCACCTTGCCCTGCGTGGGCTCCTCTATTCCGGCGATGATCTTCATCAGGGTCGACTTGCCCGCGCCGTTGAGTCCTATGATGCCTATCTTGGCTCCATAGAAGAACGAGAGGTAGATGTTTTTGAGAACTTGCTTTTGGTTTTGTGGGATTGTCTTCGACACGCCCACCATAGAGAAGATAATCTTCTTGTCGTCTGCTGTTGCCATGGCGGTTTTATGTTTTTGCCACAAAGATAGCACAATTTGGCCAAACGGGCAACTGTTTGGCGGAATAAAAATGGCTCATCTGACATTTGGATAATAGTAACTGATGAGGCCAGCGGCCTCACCGCAAGATAACCCCGTCTCATCCGTGCGATAGCACGGTGAGGCGGGGCTAATAGAGCATAGCAGCAAATCGACGCGCGAAGCGTCGCCGCTGTTATCCACCGTGCGTTCAATGACATAACAGCGGCAGCCCTTCACGGGCTGAATTATAATATTCGTCCATTACCCCGCCTCACTTTGCATACGCAAAGATGAGACGGGGTTAACTTGCGGTGAGCCTTCCAGGCTCAATGCCATCGCGCATCACCCCAAATGTCGGATGAACCAATAAAAATGGCTTTGTTGTCTTCTGAAAAGGGCCACATTATCATCGTGCCTCAGCCGTTCCACTTTTCTGCCTCAGCTGAGACACAATTGTAGCACAGCTGAGACAGAAAAGTGGAACGGCTGAGGCACGATTGCAAAAGAGGCTCTTTCAGACCATCAGGGAGGCTGTTTCCGGACTACAAAAGTTTTCAGTCCTTCAGCGAATAGGTAACTGTTGTTACTACCCTGACTTTCTTTATGTAGGGCGTGTTCTGGTCACGGTCGTCGATGGAGAACTGGCCTTGGTCGGCGCTGACAATTTTGTTGAGTTGTGAGTGGCTGTTCTCGGCAAACTGCTGGGCTGTCTTCTCGGCGTTGGCGATGGCCTCGCTCATCATCTTGGGCTTCATCTGCTTGAAGCTGACCAGTTCGTAGCTGATTTGGTTGTCGTAGTCGTTGCTCACCACGGCTACGCCCTGCTTCAGCAGTTCGCCCTGGCGGGCGATGATGCCGCGCACGAGGTCGACGTTGCCCGACGTAACCGTTATCACCAGCGTGATGTTGTAGCGGTAGGGATGGTTGCCCGAGCTGTACTGCTCGGCCGAGAGGTCGATCACCTTTGGCGCGTTGACGCTAATTTCGTTGTCCTTGATGCCGTTCTGCAGCAGGAATCGCTTTATCGTGGCCTGCTTGGCGGCGATGCGGTTGTAGAGTTCGGGCAGGTTGTCGCCCAGCTCCTTCGAGACGATGGGCCACGTAACTTTGTCGGCCTTCACTTCCTGCTCGGCCAGCCCCTTCACGGTTACCTTGCGGTCCTTCTCGGTGAAGTTGTCCATTCCGCTCTTCATGCACAGGCCCAGCACCACGATGCCGGCGGCGATGATGGCGGCTGAAATGATTTTCTCTTTCATAATAAATCGGTATTTTAAGGTTGTGGGGCAAAGTTACTCAATCCCATTGTGAGAGCCAAATGTGGGGCGGAAAGATGGGTGGAAATTTCGATTATTTATGATTTGATGGGGTAAAATTTTTCACGAGGGTGTAAAAAAGTCCGATTTTAGGGGGTGATTATTAAATAAATTAGCTTTTACAGTTCAAGTTTGCGTTTTTTTTAATAATTTTGTTGCGCATTTAAGACCGTTTAAGAAGCACACTGACCTCAGAAGAAAGAATAGAGGAAGCAGTCTTGCCTGATGACAAACGACGGATAGAAGAGCAATAAACTTAAAATCGCAACCTAACGAACCATATTTTGGAAGAATGGAACTGAAACGCAAACTATTTACGGGCGCCATGGTGGCCTGTGTTTTGGCGGCAGCACCCTCCACTGGCATGGCCCAGCAGGAGAAGCAACCCGCATTCCCCGGCGCTGAGGGCTTCGGACGCTACGTCACCGGTGGCCGCGGAGGCAAAGTCTACCACGTCAGCAACCTCAACGACTCCGGCGAGGGCTCGCTGAGGTGGGCTCTGTCGCAGAGCGACAACAAGAAAATCATCGTGTTCGACGTGGCCGGCACCATCGAGCTTACGTCGGCTTTGACCATCGGCTCCAACGTAACCATCGCCGGCCAGACATCTCCCGGCGGCATCTGCGTGGCCGACTACCCTATGAGCATCAAGGGCAGCAACGTGATAGTGCGCTACATGCGCTTCCGCCTCGGCAACGACTATGTTACGGTCGACGGTGCCGACGGTTGGGACGGCTTCGGCGGCTTCGACACATCCAACCTGATGATCGACCACTGCTCGGTGAGCTGGTCGATCGACGAGTGCCTGTCGGTGCTGGGCAACAAGAACACCACCGTGCAGTGGTGCCTCGTGTCGCAAAGCCTCGTCAACGCCGGCCACACCAAGGGCAGCCACGGCTACGGCGGCAACTGGGGCGGCGACCACGCCTCGTTCCACCACAACCTGCTGGCCCACCACACGTCGCGCACGCCGCGCCTTGGCCCGCGCCCGACCACACAAATGAGCGAGTATATGGACATGCGCAACAACGTGATCTACAACTGGGGCGGCCTTGGCTGCTACGGCGGCGAGGGCATGGACGTGAACATAGTGAACAACTACTACAAGCCAGGCCCTGCCACGCTCACCCTTTCCTCCGACAAGCAGAAGCGCATAGCCGGCATCGGCATACGCACCACGAGCTACGTGACGACCTATCCGGCATACGAGCCTGCTCTCCACAAGTGGGGCCACTTCTACGTCGACGGCAATGTCAACCCCACCCACGCTGACGTAACCAAGGACAACTGGACCTACGGCATCTACAACCAGATCAGCAACAGCTCGTGCGACAACCTCTTCACCGCCACCACAAAGGACACGATGAAGTTGACCACGCCGCTCGACATCATCAGCACCACCACCCACACAGCTGAGAAGGCCTACGAGCTGGTGCTGCAGTATGCCGGGGCCAGCAACTACCGCGACGAGCTGGACGCCGTGATGGTGAACGACGCTGAGAACGGGCTCGCCACCTACACCGGCTCAGGCCTCTCCAGCGGTTTCATCAACTCGCAGAACGACCTTGGCTCCAACCCGTGGCCCACGCTCAGCCAGGCCTACGCCACACCCACCGACACCGATGGCGACGGAATGCCCGACAGCTATGAGGACAACCACGGCCTCGACCCCTACGACGCTTCCGACGGCTCGGCAGTGGCATCGAACGGCTACACCAACGTGGAGAACTACATCAATTCGCTCGTCGACGCCATCACCACCGCGCAGAACGCCGACGGCACCGTGGTGGGCAACATAGAGACCACCGACCAGGCACAGACCGCCACCGACTGGGAACTGAGCAGCCAGACATGCTCCAACAACAAGGGCACGGCCTCGCCCTACGTCTTCAACGACGGCTTCACCATCACCAACACAAAGGGAAAGACCTACGGAGCTGGCAATGGAGGTTGCATCAAATACTCCAAGGGCGTGCAGTGGACCATCAACATACCCGACGGCATCTCAATAGGCAGCGTGACCGTGAAAGGCTATGGCAACCACGGCGACACCTATCTGGCCGAACTGGGCGGCAAGACTTTCGCCACCACCGACTATCCTTTCCTCAACGGCGACAGCAAGACTGAGGACGACTACAACGAATACACCATCACTCTCGACCAGCCCGCCACCGGCACCCTGACCTTCACCAGTGGCAGTAGCGCCGAGATAGTGCTCAAGTTCACCCTCCACTCGGCCACCACCACCGGCATCACCTCCATCAAGGATGTGCCGGCCGAGACGCGTGCCAACGTCTATGCAGCCGACGGCCGCATGGTGCTCAGCGGAGCCACACCGGCACAAGTGCAGAGGCTGCAAAAGGGCGTCTACATCTACAACCACAAGACCATCGTGGTGAAGTAATCACAGAAAATAAAAACCAAACAAATAACATGAAAACCCTAAGAAGAATAGGAAGAACAGTTGCCATGACACTCGTGGCGTCGTGCGCGCTTCTGTCTTGTTCCGATTCCGACGACTACTTCGACACGCCAAGTTGGATTGGCGGTTCGTGCTATGAGGAATTGGCCAACGACGGCAACTACACCCTCTTCCTGCAAGGAGCCGACCTGTCGGGCTACACTCCCATCATCAACGGCAAGTCGATCGTTACCGTCATCGCGCCCAACGACGACGCCATGCGCGAGTATCTGCAAACCAACTACGGCACCACCGACATCACGCAGGTGCCAAGCGAGGATCTGAAGAAGTTGATTGGCTTCCACATATTATATTATGCCTTCGACAAGCAGAAACTCACCAACTTCCGCCCCGTGGAGGGCGACGGAGCCACCGAGGAGGAGAAACTGGTCAACGCCGGCCTCTACTACAAGTTCCGCACCCACAGCCAGGACCCCATCAGCGTGGAGCAGAACGTTACCGACTCGGCCAGCTATCCCGTCAGCGTCTACCATCTGGAGCGCTACCTGCCCGTGTTCTCCTACCTGATGTTCCAAACCAAGGGCATCGACGCCAAGACCAACTATGAGTACTTCTATCCTGAGACGGGATGGCGCGACGACGCGGGCTTCAACATCGCCAACGCCGGCGTCGACGAGTATGCCGACATAGCCAACAACGGCTATATATATAAGGTGGACCGTGTGGTGAAACCATTGGAGACCATCTACACCGAGCTGAAGAACGACAGCAAATACTCGAAGTATCTGGCACTCTACGACCAGTTCAGCCAGTACCAGAAGGACGACAACCTGACGCTGGAGTATGGCAACGGCACCGACCTCTACCAGCACTACCACAACAAGAACAACTCGCGCTTGGCACCGATAGCCTGCGAGTGGCCCGTAACGAGCTACACCCAAGTGGCGGCCTTGGCACGCCAGGCCTACAGCGTGTTCGCCCCGACCAACGACGCCCTCGACAACTTCTTCAACGACTATTGGCGGCTGGGTGGCTACGAGAGCCTCGACTCTGTGGCCTCGAGCAGCATCCAGGACTTGCTCCTCAACAGCTACACCAGCGAGAGCATCGTGTTCCCCGAGGAGATCACCAAGGGCCTCGTGGAGAACACAAACAACGACAACATGCCCATCAAGTTCGACGTCAACTCGGTGGCGCAGTCCGACCGCATAATGTGCGCCAACGGCGTGCTCTACGGCCTCGGCGTGCTCACGCCCCCGGCCAAGTACATCGCCGTTACCGGCCCGGCCTATCAGTACAAGAAGTACAGCTCGTTCCTCAACATGCTGTCATCCTCCGGCATGGTGAGCACGCTGTCGACCGACGCCGTGAAGTACATCATGCTCTATCCCGACAACGACCAGATGATGGCCAACGGCGGCTACCATCTGGAGACCATCAACGGCAACGAGACCCTCGTGTCGACCGAGAGTCCCCGCGGCGTGGGCAGCGGATTGAAGAGCGCCTACGTCTATGCCCACATAGCTGCTCCTATCGACGGCAACACCGTGCTGCCCACATCGGGCAAGAAGGTCTATCGCGCCATGACATCGGCCTTCAACCTCTACTGGTATGTCAAGGACGGCCGCATCACCACCAGCATACGCCACAACGAGTTGCTGAAGTATGACGGCAACACCACCACCGAGGACGACGTGTTCTCGCGCTTTGAGCCTCTGGCCTATCGTGGCGACGTCAACGGCTGGTCGAACGGCAACGCCTACAGCTATGAGAACAACTTCTTTGAGGGCAACTATGACCAGGTTACCAACAGCCGCTTCATCCGCACCATGTGGAGCCACCGACTGGATGCCACCACCGACTTCTACGCATGGATCAACCTGCTCGACAAGGCCAACCTCATCAACCGCAGTGCCCAGACCATCGTCAGCAGCGTGTGGACAGAGAACTGCCTCATGTTCGTGCCCGTTACCAACCGTCTTGAGCAAGCCATCGTCGACGGCAAGATCCCCGGTGTCAAGGCCGGCGATGTGGCTGTTGGCGAGGAAGGCTTCATAACCGCTTGCGAGGTAACCGACGAGGCCGCGCTGCAGGCCTACCTGAAGGACTATTTCATCCCGCTCTCCACCGCGACGATAAGCAACTACCCCTACGTGGGTTGGGGCGAGGACACCGAGAGCACCGGCGGGCTCGTTACGCTCAACCAGACCACAAGCGAGGCCGGCGTGCAGAGCGTCAACCTGAACATCTACGACGACGGCAGCAAGCTCAGCGTGGCTTTGGCAGGCTCGAGCCACCGCGTCGACGTAACTGCTGACTACGACTACTTCCCGTTTGTCTTCGACGACGGCCCGGCACACTTCATCGACGGCGTGCTCGAATAATCTATAACCTATCTTGACTAAGAGAATATGAAAAAATACATCTATATCACGATACTCCTGTTGGCAGGATTTGTCCAGACCGCCCTGGCTCAGGAGCAAATGGTGTCGGGTACGGTAAACGAAATGGTGGGCAACGAGCCCACGCCGTGTATCGGTGTGAACGTAACGTTTGTCAACCGGCAGAACCGTGTGGTGGTGGGAACAGTCACCAACATCGACGGTAAGTATTCGCTCGCCGTGCCAAAGGGAGAGAGCAACCTCTCGCTCCAGTTCTCCTACATCGGCATGAAGACACAGAAGTTCCGCTACAACGGACAGACCACGCTCGACGTTACCATGGCCACCGACGACAACCTGCTCAACGAGGTGGTAGTCACCGGCAACCGCAACGACAACAACGAGTTTGGCGTGGGCAGCCGTGAGATGGCCTTCGCCACACAAAAGGTCAACATGGACAACCTGACGGCCACATCGCCCGTTACGTCGATAGAGGAAGCCCTGCAAGGCCAGCTCGGCGGCGTCGACATCGTGGCTGCCGGCGACCCGGGTGCCAAGAGCAGCATCCGCATCCGTGGCACAGCCACAATGAACTCCAACTCCGACCCTCTCATCGTAATCAACGGCATACCATATTCCACCGACATCGACGACTCGTTCGACTTCAACACCGCGTCGCAGGAAGACATGGCCCAGATGTTGAGCCTCAACCCCAACGACATCGAGAGCATTGAGGTGCTCAAGGATGCCGCCTCAACCGCCGTCTACGGTACGGCTGGCGCCAACGGCGTGCTGCTCATCACCACCAAGAAAGGCGCCATGGGCAAGACGCGCTTCACCTTCTCCACCAAGAACTCGGTGAAGATAGAGCCCGCGAGTATGCCAATGCTGAATGGCGACGAATATAAGAGCTTCATCCAGGATGCCATCTGGAACGCCGCCAACGCTCGCGGTCTCTCCACCAACTCGGCCCTGCTGGAGTATCTGTTCGACACGCCTGAAATCAACTACAACACTGACTGGCGCTACTTCGACGAGTACAACCAGAACGTCGACTGGCTCGACTACATCAAGAAAAACGCCTTCACCACCGACAACAGCTTCTCGATGAGCGGAGGCGGCGAGCGTGCCAACTACCGCTTCTCGCTCAGCTACATGGACGAGGGCGGCACCACCGTCGGCACCGACCTGAAACGACTGACCACCAGCCTCAACATCGGCTACCGCTTCTCCGACAAGTTCCGTGTCGACGCCGAGTACACCTACTCCGACACCAAGAAGGAGGCCCCGTTCACCGACCGAGTGCGCGCCGAGGCTCTGCGCAAGATGCCAAACAAGAGCCCCTACTACATCGACGACGAGACTGGCGAGATGACGAGCACATACTTCACACGCCAGAACGCCGACGAGTTCCAGGGTGCCTACGACGGCAAGAAGAACTTCCACCCCATCATCATGGCCAACGACTCCTACAACGACCTGAGCACAAAGGAACAGAAGATGAACGTCAGGGCCAACTGGTACATCACGCCGAAGCTGACCTACTACGGCTACGTGTCGATGAAGTACAAGACCATCAAGACCGACGGCTTCCTGCCGCAGACCGCCACCGGCGTATCAACCGAAAGCGAGTACTCCAACCAGAGCGTCAACTCCTACTCCAACAACTTCTCATTGCAGACCGAGAACAAGGCCATGTACAAGGGCAGCTGGAACGAGGACATGCACAAGCTGGTCATCACCGGCCTGTGGCGCACGCAGTTGAGCAACAGCTCAACCTATTCGGCCACACGCTACAACGTGTCGAGCCAGTACATCCACGACCCAGGCTCAGGCAGCGGCACACTGCTCTCGCAGGGCTCTGGCACATCGAAAGTTACCACGCTCTCGGCCATCGGTAGCATCGCCTACACATTATTAGATAGGTACACCGTCAATGGCACGTTCAACTACGAAGGCAAGTCGTCGCTTGGCAAGGACAACCGCTGGGGCTTCTTCCCGTCGGTGGGTGTCAGCTGGCAGGTGCAAGACGAGCCGTGGATGAAATGGGCCAAGGAGAGCTTCCTCACCCAGTGGAAGATACGTGGCAGCTGGGGTACTTCGGGCAACGCCCCGTCGGGCACCTCACCATACGTGGGCACCTACTCGTCGATAGGCAGCTACATGGACGGCAGCGCCATCGCCCCGGCCACGATGCAGCTGAACAAGCTGAAGTGGGAGACGTCGCACGAGATTGACTTCGGTACCGACATCAGCTTCTGGGACGGCAAGCTGACCGCCACATTCGACTGGTATCAGAAGAAGACGCGCGACCTGCTGCAAAAGAACGTTACCATACCCTCGTCGACCGGCTACTCATCGGCCAAGATGGCATGGTACAACTCCGGCCGCCTGAAGAACCAGGGCTGGGAGTTCCGCATCGACTACAACGTGCTGAAGACCAAGGATTGGGACTTGCGCGTCAACTGGAACATCAACCGCAACATCAACACCATCGAGGAGCTGCCCTCCAACATCGCCAGCGAGCAGTTCTCGCTCAAGAATGGCGAATACGCCCAGAAGCTCATTTCCGGCACTGCCGTGGGCTCGTTCTTCGGCTTCCGCTACCTCGGCGTCTACCAGAACACCGACGACACCTACGCCAAGGATGCCGACGGCAAGGTGATGACCGACCTGCAAGGCAAGCCCATCGTGATGCGCAACGGCACCTACACCTGCTTCCCTGGCGACGCCAAGTATGAGGACATCAACCACGACGGCACCATCGACAAGAACGACGTGGTCTACATCGGCAACTCCAACCCCGTGATCAGTGGTGGTGGCGGCTTCACGCTGAAGTACAAGCGCCTCTCCATGACCGTGTTCCTCCACTACCGCTTGGGCCAGAAAATCATCAACACGGCTCGCATGAACGCCGAGTCGATGATAGGCAGCGACAACCAGTCGAAAGCCGTGCTGCGCCGCTGGCGCAACGAGGGCGACCAGACCGAGATACCCCGTGCCCTTTGGAACTACGGCCTCAACTACCTCGGCAGCGACCGCTTCGTGGAGGACTGCTCGTTTGTGCGCCTGAAGACTCTCTCGCTGAGCTACAACTTCCCCAAGAGCTTCTGCCAGAGGCTCGGCCTGACGTCGCTCAACATGTTCATCACAGGCTACGACCTCTTCACCTTCAGCGACTACACCGGTCAGGACCCGGAGGTAACACTGCCCAGCAAGGTTACCGACCTGGCTGAGGACAGCGCCCAGACCCCGCGTTCGAGGCGATTCTCAATGGGTATCACCGTAAACTTCTAACAGCATAATGACAATGAAAACCATAAAATATATCGTGATGTCAGCCCTCGTGCTGCTGAGCCTGGCATCGTGCAACGACTATCTCGAAATATACCCCGAGAACGTGGAGCCGTCGGACAAGTTCTGGCAGTCGAAAGAGGACGTTGAGTCGGCTCTCTATTCCGGCTACTACTTCCTGCGCTCGTCGGTGGAGGACAACCTCATCCCATGGGGCGAGCTCCGCGCCGGATGCGTTTACGACCGCCGTGGCAGCGTGCTGCAGCGTCTGGAAATCAAGCCCACCAACAACAGCCTCGTCGACTGGGGCCCGATGTACAAGATCGTCAATGTGGCCAACCTCGTGCTCGCCAACGCCGAGAAGGCACGCGGCAACGACCGCACCTACACCGAGGAGGAGATGCACTCCCACATGACCGAGGCCTACTTCCTGCGCGCCCTGGCCTACTTCTACATAGTGCGCAACTGGCGCGACGCCCCGCTCATCACCGACCCGTTCGAGACCGACGAGATGCCGCAGAACGTGCCGCAGAGTTCCGACACGCTGCTCATAGCGCAAATCAAGAGCGACCTGCAGGCCGCCATCAACCTGAACGCCGCAAAGGAAGTGTACAACACCACGTGGGAGACCAAGGGCCGCGCCACAATATGGGCCATCTACGCCCTGGCAGCCGATGTCAACCTGTGGGACAAGCAGTTCGACACGGCCATACAGTATTGCGACCTGATCCTGAACGCCCGCTCGGCCAACGCGCCGCGCTTCATGTCGACCAACACCCACGCCAGCTGGTTCTCCATCTTCAACCCCGGCAACTCCAACGAGAGCATCTTCGAGGTGCAGTGGAGCCACGAGAAGCTGAACGGCACATCGTATCAGACCAACAATCTGCCCGACCTCTTCAACGACCACAGCACCAACACGTCGATCAAGGACGCCTACGCCATCAGCGACCAGATGACGCAGGACTTCAACCAGGACTACATGGGCATCATCGAGCGTTATCCTGAGAACTACACCGACATGGCCGTGCGCACAATGTATGGCGGCTACTTCGTAGGCAGCAACGCCGGAGCCTACATGTCGGCCCACCAGAGCTACGTGTGGAAGTATGTGGGCGGCACCACCACCACCGAGAAGCGCACCACCACCTACTACGATCCCAACTACATCATCTATCGCGTGGCCGACATCATGCTGATGAAGGCTGAGGCACTCGTGATGCGCCACCTCGGCACCGACTACAGCGACAATCAGGAGGCCATCCGACTGGTCAACCAGATACGCGAGCGCACCAACCTGGAAGACCGCGAAATCTACGACAACACCGACTTCAAGGACATCATGGACTACGTGCTCTACGAGGAGCTCATGGAGTTCGTCGGCGAGGGCAAGGCGTGGTACGACCTGCTGCGCGTGGGCCGCTACACCGACCCGTCGGGCATCATCAACTTCAAGCGCGACTTCCTCATCGAGTATGTTGTGAAATACAACTCCCAGGCCAGCGAGACTTGGATCAACTCGGTGCTCAGCGACGAGAACGCTTGGTATCTGCCCGTCAGCGACAACGAAATCAAGACCAATGGCACTCTGGTGCAGAACCCATATTACCTCTAAAACGGAAACAACATGAAAAAGATATTTTTTAGCTTAGCATTGCTTCTGGGCTTGGTGGCGAGTTGCGACGACCCCAACGACGGCGAGATGTTTGTCACGCCATCCAACATCCAGTCGGAGATGTCGATGATTGACATCCTCGAGGCCGACCCCGACGAGAGCTTGTGGATAGAGTTTCTGAAATATGCCGACTACTACAACGCACTGAAGGACGCCTCTTCCACAGCCACCGTGTTCTGCCCCACCAACGAGGCCATAACGAAGTTCCTCGCCGACCGTGGTGTGGAGAACATCACCGACCTCGACCAGCACTACGCCCGCGAGGTGGCCCAGGTGCACATCATTCCCAATGTGTCGATCAACGACAGCACCCTCAACGACTATGCTGAGAGCAACAGCTACATACCCACGCAAAACCTCTTCAGCACCTATCTGTCGCTGCGATACGGCTACACCAAGACCGATGTCGACGACGCCGAGCGCACCGACGAACTGTTCAGCACCGACTCGGTGTTCATCAACAACCAGGCCAAGATGGACCGCTTCACTGGTGTCAGCTGCGCCAACGGCCACATCTTCACCATGGCCGAGGTGATCCTGCCGCTGTCGGAGACCATACTGCAGAAGCTCCAGCTCGACGACGACTATTCCATCTTCGCCCAGGCCATCGTCGACTGCGGCTACGACTCTGTGGCCAACAAGGTGCGCGACACCACCAATGTGGTGGGTGGCGGCCAGGTGGTCAACACCTATTTCTACACCTGCTTCGCCGTGCCCAACGAGTACTACCAGCAGGCTGGCATCAACGACGTGGATGGACTGAAGTCTTGGCTCGTGAGCAACAGTGGCGGCCAGGAGACCGACGGCAACACAGCCCTCAGCCACTACATCCGCTACCATTTCATGCCACGCGAGTACACCATGTCGGAGCTATACGACTTCCAGACATCCGACCAGACGCTCATCTTCGAGACCAGCTACACAGGCCAAGCCCTCATCACCGACAGCATAAGTGGACGGCGCATGATCAACAAGACCATACCCGTGCTGCGCAGCGACGTTGAGGCCCGCAACGGCCTCATCGACAAGGTGGGAGGCATCATGCCAGTCTACCAGCCCGACCCCGTGACCGTGCGATGGGACTTCCTCAACTCAGCCGACATCATAGCCATCGTCAACGCCTACGGTGCCGACAAGGGCTATGGCAACATATTCTCGTCGCCTCTGGCCAGCAGCGAGCGCCGCGTCGACCTTACCGACGACTATTATGACGGCAACTACGGCACCGTGACCTCGTTCACCTACAAGGCCAACAGCTCGGCGGCCCGCGTCAGCAACTACCGCAAGGTGGGCTTCTACAAAGAGAAATATGCCAACGCCAGCCACCGCGACCAAGGCCAGTATGGCGCTTACATGAACAACTACCTCTGCCTCAACCTGGGCTACGCCGGTTGGGTCAAGTTCACATCGCCCACCATCATCAAGGGCAAATACCGCATTGTGCTCCACTACCTGAAGGACATCACCCTCAACAAGCTCTTCGCCGCCGGTTCGCTCACACGCTTCGACCTCGACGACCACACCACCAACCAGTACATCTACAAGGGCTTGGCCACGATGCCGCTCTATGGCACCGCCGAGATGACGCTGTGGAACCAAGTGGAGTTTGAAGGCTCGGGCAACCACACCTTCACCGTAACCATGATGGACATCAACGCCAAAGAGAGCAACACCTACCACCAGATGCTCGACTATCTGGAGTTCATCCCAATAGAATAAAACAACCGAAACATGAAACACATATTTTATTTCCTGCCCATACTCGTGGCCGTGGTCGTGGCTTCCTGCTCTTCCGACTGGGACGACCACTTCGATGATGGCGGCATCAAGACTGCCGACTTGGAGATATACAATGGCGACATCGTGAGCTACATGAGGAGCACAGCCGATGTCAGCCAAATGTCACAGCTGCTCGAGCAGAACGGCATCTACGACAGCACCTTCACCACCAGCGACTACACCTTCATCGTCTGCAGCAACGAGGTTTACAATAGTGCCAGTGCCAACCGCACTTTCGCTGAGAACTCCGTGTCCAACCAAGCGGTGGCACCCTCTGGTCTGACCGACGGCTTCGGCATCAGCACCCGCAGCGGCAAATATGTCTGGGTGTATGGCAACGGCCTCAACGCCCAGCTCGATGTGGCCCACATCGTGAAAGCCGTGAAGACCAACAACGGCTACGTCTACTACGTCGACCAGCCCATACCCGTGCGCCAGTCGGTGTATGAGTACCTGAAGAGCCTTGGCTCAGACTACTCCGAGTTCAAAGCTCTGGTTGAGAAGTATGAGCAACGATGGTTCGACCGTGAGCACAGCTCGGTAATCGGTGTCGACAACGCCGGCATGACCGTCTACGACTCCATCTGGACCACCCGCAGCGAGCTTATGGACCGCTACACTGACCAGGGTGTGCCCACGTGGAACATGCGCGACGAGAACTACGTGACCACAATGTTCATCCCCAACAACACCCAGATTACCACGGCCATCAGCAGCGCCCTCGACTCCATACCACTGTGGCTCAACCGCGAGGCCACCGACGCCGACCGCGAGAAGTTTGAGCAGTGGATCTTGAAGGCGTGCTTCGTCAACCGCCGCCTCAGCGACAGCGAGGTGGAGCGCACCGCCGCCGACTTCACTTGCGTCGACGGCTACCAGATGGTCGTCGACGAGCAGGCCGACGAGACCACCTACAAGGAGGTTACGCCCGCCAATTGGCGCCCCAGCGTGCAGACCGTCAACACGGGCAGCCGCGTCGACCTGAGCAACGGCGAGGCCTACTACACCACCAACCTGAAGATACCAAACCACATCGTCATCTTCCGTGTCAAGTCGCGCTTCTACGAGCTGTGGAACGCCATGACGCCAGCCCAACAAAGCCAATACTTCCGCTGGACCAACTGGATCAACCCGATGGTAATCAACGACTGCCAGGGTGAGTTCACACTCTCGCCCTCGCTGCCCACGATGTACTACCACGAGCTGACGGCAGAGCCTTCGGCCGAGGCCATCGCCGACTCGCTCACTTGCAGCGTCGACTACGACGGCCTCACCTACGACGCCAACACCGACCAGGTGCAGGAGGTGCATCTGCCAGCCGGCGAGTACTACCTGCGCATGGGCTTCAAGCACTCACTGAAGTACAGCGTCAGCATCTACTTCAACGACTCGCTCCTCGTCAAGGACATGGGCCTCAACGGCCAGGGCAGCAACTTCCACTTCGACCGTGGCGCGGCCAGCGAGGTGCCCCACTATGGCACTGCCGGCATTGTCTATCCTGAGGGCTTCGACGTCGACTATTGGCAGTCGCTCGACCCCAAGGCCATCGCCTACGACACCGACGGCTACATCGTCGGCATAGTGCAGCTGAAGCAGAGCGGCAACTTCCACATCACCGTCTCCAGCTACGACAACGCCCAGAACTATCCCCAAGGCTCCATGCAGCGCAACAAGAACAACATCCAGCAGCTGATGATGTACCACTGGTGCCTGCGCCCAACTTCAAACAACTACTAATCACCGCCAACAGACTTATGAAGAATAAATATATTCTGCTTGCCGCCTGCTGCTTCGCCTTGTCAGTGTCGGCTCAAAAAACAATCAGGTCGCAGGTGCGCAGCACCGACAACCAGCCCGTCAACGGTGCCATTGTGTCTGTCGTCGGCGACTCCATCTCGGCGCTTTCCGACGACCAAGGCTATTTCCAGATACCCAACACCGGCAAGGCTCTTGTCAACGTCAGCGCCGACGGCTACTATCCGCAGCAGTTCCCCATGTCCTACATGCAGAAGCGGTCGGACCAGGGCAACTTTGTCATCACCCTCGTGCCGCGCTCTGAGAGCGACTACAATGGCTACATCGTTACACCATTCCGCACCGAGAACCGCGACGAGAAGTCGGCCATCGACGCCGGCCTTGAGAGCAAGGACTTCTCGGAGAAGCTCAACATCGGCGGAGCCATCGGCAACGACATCGCCGGTCTGCAAGTGATAGAGAAGAGCGGCGTGCCCGGTGAGGGCTCCTACCTCAACGTGCGCGGCATCCACTCGCTCACCGCTGAGAACACGCCCCTCATCGTCATCAACGGCGTGCCATACTTCTCCAACCAAGACGTGTCGCAGACCATCAACGGCTACAGCCGCGACCTGCTCTTCGGCTACAATCCCAAGGACATCAAGAGCGTAACTGTGCTCAAGGGCGCTGATGCCGCTGCCTACGGCTCGCTCGGTTCCAACGGCGTAATCGTGATTGAGACCCAGCAAGCCACACGCAACAACCTGAGCACGCGCGTCAGCTTCAGCGGCCAGTATGGAGCCAACTTCATGAACTCTACACTCCCCGTCATGGGTTCCACCGACTTCAAGAACTACATGGCCGACCTCGGCATGACGCGCTATTCGTCGCTGTCGTCGCTCGTTGAGGACTACCCGTTCCTCCAGAACACCAACAACTACTACTACAATTACCTCTTCAACGAGAACACCGACTGGATGAAGCGCATCGACCGCACAGGCTTTGTCACCGACAACACCTTCCGCGTGGAGGGTGGCGACCAGATAGCCAAATACAACATCTCGTTCGGCTACACTGGCAACAAGGGTACACTCTCCAACCTCGGCACCGACAAGTACCACACGCTCATCTCGGCCGACGTGCTCGTAACGCGCAAGTTCGACATCCAGGCCAACGTGTCGCTGTCGTACATCACAAGCGACCTGCAGAACTTCGGCATGAACGTAGAGTACAACCCGCTGCTCTCGGCCTACCACTCAATGCCAGTGCTCAGCCCATACCAGAAGCAGCCCGACGGTGAATACTTGCAGGACTACGCCACCTACGACGGATGGAACATCAACTCCATACCCACCTACTCCTACGACAACGTGAGCAACCCGCTCGCACTGGTCAACACAGTCGAGGGCTCCGACAAGATCTACGACGCCAACACCAGCCTGAAGCTCAACTTCCACTGGAACGACTACCTGACGCTCTCCGGCCTTGTCAACCTCTACTACAACTATACTGAGGAGGCCATGTTTGTGCCGGGCGTTACCGACCACGCCATCATGCCCAAGTACTATGGCTACGGCCAGAACTACGTGGCCGAGGGCGTCATCCGCCAGTCGACCAACACCTACCAGGCCAAGGCTGAGTACAACCGCGTGTTTGGACGCATCCACGACTTCGGAGCCTCACTCACCGGCCGCTTCATCACCCACTCGCTCGAGACCGACTTCTCGTCGGGCTACAACACGGCCAACGACTACTACAAGACGCTCAACGCCACACAAGACAACAAAATCTCGACCGGCACCAACCTCAAGTGGAACTACATGAGCTGGCTGCTCCATGCCCACTACACGTGGAACAACATCCTCAAGGCCTCGGCACAGGTGTCGATGGACGGCAGCAGCGCCTCCGGCTCCGACGCCACTCGCCTCGGCTTCTTCCCCTCGGGCGGCATCACCTTCATGGCAGCCAGCACCGGCGCACTGCCATCGTGGATTGACCGCCTCAACATCACCGCCGAGGGTAGCCTCTCGGGCAACAGCCGCTTCTCGCCAAACTACGGCAAGAACTACTATGTGGGCAAAAACATGTTCAGCATCGGCACCATCGAGCGCAGCAACGTGCCCAACTTGAAGCTGACGTGGGAGAAGAACCGCCAGTTCGACTTCGGCTTCGACCTCGCCATGCTCAAGAACCGTATCAATCTCGGCTTCAACTACTACACCAACACGGCCTACGACCTGCTGGTCAACAGCAACCCGTCGAAGGTCTACGGCTCAACATATTATTACGACAACACCGCCGAGGTCAGCGGCCATGGCGTTGAGGTCAGCCTCCGCGTCAACCCCATCCACACCAAGGACTTCGACCTCGTGATTGGAGCCAACATCTCCACCGTCAACAACGAGCTGAAGAAACTCGGCGACGAGAACCAGACCATCATCAGCTTCACCGACTACAACAGCGACGACGCACAGGTCATCATGAAAGTGGGCCAAAGCCCATACGAGTACTACGGCTATAAGACAGCCGGTGTCTTCGCCACAACCGCCGAGGCCGAGGCTGCCAACCTGACAAACCGCAGCGGCCATGCCTATCAGGCAGGCGACATACACTTCGTCGACCAGAACGGCGACGGCGTGATCAACGACCACGACGAGGTGAGCCTTGGCACCGCACAGCCCGACGCCTTCGGCGCTGTCAACCTGATGGTGCGCTACCGCCAGTTC
>CAZRSL010000034.1:0-24702 GCA_964602785.1 uncultured Prevotella sp. | reverse complement strand
CACTTTTGCCCTGTTTCCACAGTTTCGATGCTTGGCGTACTAATACCCCCCATAGTTTCTAAAGGGCTTTATAGTAACTATGGAAGGCTATAATATCTCAAATATCAGTTAGGATGGGCTTAGGGGTGGCCTGCAATGGCATTGTAGCTGGTCACGTGGAAGCAGCTGCCGTCCTTTCTGAAGTGATGAGATTTACAGTATTGTTATTGTGAACTGCCCTTTGTAGGTTCTGCCAGGGGTGAGCTGATAGCGCGTGTCGTTGAGCCGGCCTTTCTCCGACCGTCCGAGCACGTACCCCAGAATGTGCACCACGTCGCTGTCCCAGTTGTCGCTGTCGATGTAGCCCTCTCCGTCGGAGTGATGCGCCACCCGTTGGCCGTCTCAAGCCACTCAGTCTGCCTTGTGCCGACAAAAGAGCGAGCGTCCCAAAGACCCAGCATCTCGACCGACTTCTTATTTGGCCAAGCCTCATCGGGGCCAAGGCCGAACCACCTGACAGGCTTTGCTTTGACAGCCATGCCCACGAGCGGCACGTAGCGGCAGGTGAGCCGGGGCGTGATGGCATAGCTGACCACCATCGAGCCGTCGCCGTGGACGGTGAAGGTGTAGGTGCCGCTGACGATATTGCTGTCGTTGACGATGCAGTCGGCCTCGGTGCTGACCACGTAGCCGTCGGCTGTGGCCTTGCGCTCGGTGTGCTTGAGGTTGATAGTGTAGCGGTCAGCATCCATGCCGTGGCCTTTCACTATCACGTCGCCGTCGTTGAGCTTGTGCCAAACGGTCGGCCTCATGCCAATGGGCACCCCGTGTAGCTGTCAAACTTCCAAGTCGAGGCCTTGCCATTACTCTTGGGCAAAGCGGTGGGGGCCGTGAGCCTTACAGTGCGGCGCGACAGCTCGTGGCCACCTCTCGTGAACGCCAACAGCACGTAGGCCGTCTGGCCTGGTTTCAGGCCTATTATGCCTTTTTTTATGGAGAGAGGTCTGCCGCTGTGGGGCGTTATGCCCATGCGAGCCGAGCCTTGGCTCTTCTGCTTGCCGTCGACCATCACCTTGTAGCTGATGTCAACGTCGGCGGTGGAGACGAAGTAGAAGTCATTGTGGATGGGGATGCTGACCACGCTGGCCAACGCCACCTCGCCGAACTGACGCGCAAATGGCGGTAGCCATTCGACAGTCTTCCATACTTTCGGTCTGCCCATTCTGTCGGAGTAGTGATGCCTTGGTCGCCCCACATCCACACCGCTCCGCCGACTCCATGGGGATTGTCGTGCAGTGCGCACCAGCAGTCGGCCAGTCCGCCGAAACGCTGTGTGCCGTAGGCGAGGACATACACTGTGGTGATGACGGGACGGTCGGCTACACGGCTGAGCGAGTCATACCCGTCTGCTGTCCAGTAGTGTGGTGCCAGGATGCCGATATCGGCTGGAAGGGTGGTGCTTGCATTCCATGGCAGCAGACAGGGGCGAGAGCCGTCGATGCCGTTGACTGTGCGCACGGCCAGCAAGTGCATGTAGGTGAACGGGGCTTCGTAACCCATCGACCAGTGAATGACGCTGGGGCGGTAGATGTTGCGATTGACTGTCTCCTGCGTCCTCAGCATCACGGAGCCGATGAACGACGGGTCGTACATCTTGCCTCCTGCCCCGCCAATCGATATTTCCTCTCCCACATACATGCCAATGGAGTCGCACAGCTCGATAAAGCCCTGAGCGTGTTGGTAGTGGTAAGCCCTGACATAGTTGATATTGGCCTCCTTCATCATCTGCAAGTCCTTAAGCCAGTGGGTGTGGGTGGTTGCATGGCCAACGTCGGGTCATTCGTCGTGGTGGTTGGCCCCGCACAACTTAACCGCCTGACCGTTGATTCTGAACACGCCGCCCACCGTCGATATTTCCCTAAGCCCTATCTTCTCATCGTGGGTCTGCACGGTCTGGCCGTCCTCCACAAACGTAATGTGCAGGCTATATAAAAAAGGTGTCTCGGCAGTCCACAGGTTGGCGTTGGCAATATGGATGTTGGTTGTCTGCATACGGTTTGTCGACGGATGGCCATCCATAGTCCGTGTCTCACTGTAAAACGGCTCTGCCATCCTTGTCCCTCAGCTCTACAGTCAACTGGTAGGGACGGCCTGTGCCAGAATAGTTGCCGGGCACATTCTTCTTCATGGCGTCGGCAATGAAGGCGTCGACTTCCACATCGGCGTCGCGGTAGACATTGCTGAGGCTCATGCGCACCAGCACCTTGTCGATCCAGCACTTGCGCGGCATGGCCTTGATGATTACGTCGCGAAATATGCCGCCAAGCGTCCAGTCGTCGTAGGTGTCACACTTGTAGTCGGTGCACACTTGGCGCACGCAGACGGCCAGCGTGTTGACCGCAGTGTCGCTTACGAGGCCAGTAACGTCCATGTCGAACGATGTGAAGCAGCTGTCGTGCCGGCCCACCCAGCGGCCGTTGAGCCACACCTCAGCCGAGGCTCACACGCTGCCGAAGCTTGGCAGCAACCGCTTCGAGGCGAAGCCACGTGGCACAGTGAACTGGCGGATATAGAGACCCTCGCTGGCCTTGTCGTCCTTGAATCCCCCGTATATATGTTCCTCGAAGCCGAGCACCTCCCAATTGGACGGCTCCTTTATGGTTGTGAAGTCATCGATGTCCTTCCCGGCATCGAAAAACCTCTGGGCCACGAGCCTGTCAGCCCCTTCCTGCGTCATGGCAAGGCGGAAGAGACAGTCTCAATTGAGCGACACCTCGTTTTGCCCAAAGTTGGCAATGGCCATGGCAGTAAGCGACATAGTAGAAGTCTTTAAGTTTTTAGTTTTCTGTGGGCAAAGATAGCCGACAAAGCTGGCGCAAACTGTATAGTTTCGTACAGATTCTTCAGCTTGCGTACAATCAGGTGTCCATTATAGAAAAAACGCTCAGAATTAGTGGGCACTTACGTACTATTTTAGTTATCTTTGTATGCCATTTTAACTTCAATAAAAAAATTACAACCATGAGAAAATTGACTTTTACACTTCTGTTGCTTGCATTGTCGACGTATGGGGCGGCCAAAGGCATCTTGTATACCACGGATGCCGCCACCGGAGCCATTGCCACGATGGCTATAGACGGCGACCCCAGTGGCATGAACTGGGTGCTGTCGCCCGACGGAAAACAGTATCCGTGGGTTACGGCGAAATATGGCTGGGGACTGGGCTATCTGACAGTCAATGGCGAGGTAAAGGAATGGGGAGCGACGCCTCCCAGGATGATGAAAGGCAACCTGAGCTATGACATGGGAAGCGTTGTCGTCCTTGTGAGACGCGATCTGAGAGACGGAGAATTGCAAGAGCGATATACATTCAAGAATGTGGGGAAAGCTCCGCTCAGTATCACCGACTGTGGCATTTATACTCCATGGAACGACAATTATCCCTCGACGGCGGCCTGTCTGACTAACCGCTGCAACGCTCACATCTGGGCTGGTGACAATGCCGCCTACGTCTGCGCCCTGCGCATGGGCGCGCCGCTTCACAACCAGAACGGCGACGACAATTCAGGCATCGGAATGGTGCTAACCGAAGGCTCGCTCGATGACTATGAGGTATGGCAGCGCGGACATGACATGGGCAAGTCAAACTTCCGTGGCGTCATGGCCATGCACGTGCCCGACATGAAGCTGAAGCCAGGCGGGAGCTACACTGTCGGATGGTCGGTGTTCGAGCACCAAGGCAAGGCCGACTTCTTCTCGATGCTCAGGCAGCACGGCTCACCAGTGGTAGCTTGCGACAAGTATGTCTGCCAGCTTGGAGACACTGTCAACTTGTATGTCAATGGCAGCAGGGCAAAGACGATTGTCGCCGACAGCCCAGGCGAAAGGCGCATCGACATCGGCTACGGCAAAGGCAAAACTACCCACGCCAACATTCTTGTGGTGAGCAATTATGACAGTCTGGTCAGCCGACGCGTCAGATTCATACTCGACCACCAGCAGATGAATGACACTGCCGACGCACGCTACGGCGCATTTATGGTCTACGACAATGAGACCCACAGCATCTACAAGAACGACCGCATACCAAAGCGAAGCGACACCGACGAGGGCCGCGAGCGCGTCGGAATGGGGGTGCTCCTCGCTGAGTATTGCCTCCGCCATCACGACGAGAGGCTGGAAACCTCGCTCATACGCTATGCACGCTTCATCCGAACCAAACTGCAGACCTCTGACTACACCACCTATTCCCAAGCCGGCGTCCGAAACAAAGTGCGCGGATACAACTACGCCTGGATCTCCGATTTCTACTTTCTCATGTATGACGTAACGGGCGACAGGCAATATGCCCTCGACGGCTTCCATACCTTGCAGGCGCTGTTTCGCCGCTTCGACCACGGTTTCTATTGTATAGACTACCCCGTGATTACAGGAATCCGCGCCCTCAGGGAAGCTGGCCTCACCGCTGAGTGTGACACGCTAATGGCAGACTTCGGCAGGGTGGCCGACAATTACATTGCCAACGGTCTGAACTTCCCTAAGTTCGAAGTCAACTTCGAGCAGTCCATTGTCGCCCCGGCAGTGCAGTTCCTGTTGGAGTACTACATCATCAGCAAGGACAAGCGATACCTCGACAGTGCAAGACTGATGATGCCTGTGGCCGAGAACTTCTGTGGTCTGCAACCCCACTATCGGATGCACGAAATCGCCATACGTCATTGGGACGGCTATTGGTTTGGCAAGAGGCAGACTTACGGCGACGTGTTCCCTCACTATTGGTCGGCCATCAACGGTATGGCTTACCACTATTACTCCATAGCTACCGGCGACAAAAGCTATGGGCGGAGAGCCGAGGAAGTGGTGCGCAACAATTTGGCTAATTTCTTTGAGGACGGCAGCGCGAGTTGTGCCTTTGTGTTTCCCAAACGGGTAAACGGCTCGGCCGCTCACTATGCTGACGCTTTCGCCAACGACCAAGACTGGGCACTGGTGTTCTACCTTAGGTTAAACAAGTAGTTTTGCTGTCGACAGTTTGAAAGGTATTATCTTCTCCTTGGCCTGTAGTGGCAGCACGCCGAGCAGCAAGGCGAGCAGTAGCAGTTTCCTCATTTCGGTTTTTAGTTTGAGTGGGTCGCTGCAAAGTTACAAAAAAGGTTTGGAATGGGGATTGGTATCAGCCTGTTTTTAAATAGCCCCTATAGTTGCTATAGAATTCTATAGTAGCTATAGGGGCTATTAATCCTCAATTCTCAATTCAATTGTCCCTAAGTGCATGATCGGCACCCACGTCGATGCCGCGCCACGCCTTGCGGTTGGTCCATTCGGCGTAGGGGGCGGTCCAGAAATCATCGGTGGCAGGCAGGCCGAGGGGCAAGAAGAAGGCGGTGCACATATATTCGCTGCCAGTGTTGATGTAGGCTTCCGACATACGTGGCTGATGGCCGGCGAAGCCTACGGTCAGCCAGCCCTCGCTGTCGAATGTGGCGGGGCGCGACATCTGCCGGCGCATCACCGCTGTCATTGCCGAGCGCACCTGACCGGGCTTCAACCGCGTCGACAAAGTGTTGCACAGCACAGCCCTCGCCAACCCGTGGAACACCCCGAAGCGATAAGTTATCGACCGGCCGATGGCGGGATAGCTGCCGTCGGGGCCTATCACACGCTCCTGTTCCTCACTGAACCGCCTCAACCGCTTGTTCTCCACCTCCACGAGACTGTCCACAGCGTAGTCGTGCCTCTTCAGCACGGAGAGTATGTCGGCCAACATCGGGTGGATTACGATGCTATTGTAGAAGTCGAGGTGGAACTGCCGTCCGTCGCCATACATGGCATCGCCCTTGTACCACCCTTCACGCATGAAGCTGTTGATGCCGTGCCACAAGCGAGATGAGTCGCACTGGCCCGTCAGGTCGAGCAGGGTGGCTTCCACCATTGAGGCGAACAGTGTCCAGTTGCTTTCATTGGGCTTGATTACCCTCGAACTCTTCAGCTCAGCCACAAGCCTCTGCCGCGTGGTCTTGTCGAGGCGACTTATCAGCTGCCGTGGAGCGCGCTCCAACCCTTGACAGAGAAACGCCGCGTCGACGAGAGGCTGCTTGCAGGGGTTGTTGAAGTCGAGATGGTCGGGCGACTTGGGGTCTACGGCATTTGCCAGCCCACGAAGAGCGAGGTCAATGTAGTAGCCGCGCAGCTTTCCCTCACTTGTCTGGTCGGCTCCAAGTTCAAGCCATGGCGCAATGCCGCACACGGTTCGGCCGAAGGCTTCAAGATAGCTGACAGGATGCCGCTTCTCCCCACCTATGCTCTCGTAGTGCATGTTGGCTTTCAGTGTGGCAGCGGCCATATTCTCCATCACGGGCTTGGCTATACGGTCGAGCATGCCGACCCACTCCTTCCGCTCCTGCTGTCCGGCAAAGAGCCGCTTCAGTCGCACAAGAGCCTCAACATAGTAGTAGTCGGCGTAGGGTAGGGGCACGTCCACCTCGTTGTGCTTAGGCAGGTTGGCCACGCTGTGCTTCAGTATGAATCCGCCCTGTTCACCCTCGCCGGCCATGTAGGCGGGCGACGAGAGGGAACTGACCATCTTCTCGCCAAGGGAGAGCCACCGTGAGGCTTCGGCTATGGTGTCGAGCTGGCTCAGCTCGATATATGCTGAGGCCATTACAGCCGCTGCCGACGCGTCGCGCTGGGGGTTGGGAATGTCGGGCGCGTCGAAGTCCCAGTATGGCACAGCATCTGCGGGAAGTCGCGGATGGTTGGCTATGAACCGTGCCACCCGTCGGGCTTGGTTGAGATATTCGCTCCGATGCGTCTCGCGGTACATCATGGTGTAGCCATAGAGCGCCCATGCCTGTCCGCGTGCCCACGCCGATGCGTCGCTGTAGCCTTGGTGGGTCTGGTGGGCTTCGGGGCGGCCGGTAATGGTGTCGTAGCTGACCACGTGGAAACAACTGGCGTCCTCTCTGAAATGGTTATGCAAGGTTGTGATGGCGTGCTGGTTGGCCACGTAGAGCAGCATGGTGTCGCAGTAGAGAAGGCCCACGTCGCAGAGCAATTCCAGATTCATCATATTGTCGATGATGACAGGATACTGCCAGTTCTTGCGCTTGTTCCACGACTTTATGGCTCCCACTGTCGGGTTGAAACGTGCAGCCAGATTTCGGGCTCCGTCGCGCAGCACGTCCATGTACTGAGGTTCGCCTGTGATGCGGTAGGCGTTGCCATAGCTCGAGTTGAGCATGAAGCCCACGTCGTGGGTTGAAGTGAGCCGCCTCGCAGGCTCCATGCGATGGGTGTATAGCTCGGCATAATAGCGCAGACGGTAGTCGGGTTGCAGCTCGTAGAGATACCACAGTGTGCCAGCGAAGAAGCCAGCCGTCCAGTCGCGGTAGGTGCAGGTCTTCAGTTGGCCGTCCTCCCATGTCTTTGGCAGCAATCCCTCTTGGTTTTCGAGCGAGCGGGCCAGCAGGAGGGTCTGCTTTGTGCATCGCTCCAACGCACTGTCGACGGTTTGAAGAATTGGTTGAGCGTCTGTGGCAGTGGCCGAAAGGGTTAGCCAAGCCAGGAGGATTAAGTTTTTTCTTTTCATAGGTCGCAGATAAAGAGAGTGGGGGAGTCGGCTATAACTGGCTCCCCCTCACACATTATATAACACGTTATCTGTTCGATTATTGTGTTATTCTATCGGATAGCGCGGATCCGACACGTTGTCGGGGTTCTGCACCAGGGCCGGGTTGGAGTCGAGCGACTTCTGGTTGATCTTCCAGAGGAACGAGCGCTGTGGCACAAACTGCAGCTTCTGGCAGTTGTAGTATCCGTTCTCGGCCATGTAGTTTTTGTAGTCGTAGACGTTGCGGCCCAGTCGGTCGGTGCGCAGTTCATCGTAGTAGAGCAGACCTTCGCCTATCTCCTCCCACACGCGCTCCTGATAGAGTGCGTCGTCGAACTCCTGCTTTGTCATGCCGGCTTTCAGGTCTTCATGGCAGGCGCGGCGGTGCACGGCGTTCAGCTTGTCGTAGGCGTCGGCGGTGGGGCCGTTGAGCAGGTTCTCAGTCTCGGCGTAGTTGAGCAGCACGTCGCTGTAGCGCATCAGTATGAAGTTATTTTTAGCCACTCCCGTCTCGTAGGCTGTCTTGGTGCGGTCGTAGAACTTCACGTTGCCCGGCGACGTGGATGGCCAGAGACCCTCGCCCTTGCCGGCAAACCCCTTGTTCTCAGGCTGCCACCACCGCTTGACGCCTTTGCCGGTTACGGTGTACTCGGTCAGGAAACACTGCTTCCGGTCGTCGTTGTCGGTGTATGACAGGTAGTCTCTGTGGCTGACGCCAGTGCGTGCAAACATGTTGGCGCCGAGACTCTCGTCGTGGGTGGCTATGCCGAAGTAGCAGTGGAGAGTGTTGCCGCGGGTGGATCCGAACTGTATCTCAAGGAGCGACTCCTCGGTGTTCTTCGATGCCTCCTCAACAAACCAGTACCACAGGCTCTTGTAGTCGGAAAGCAGGTGGTACTCGCCCGAGTTGATCACGTCGCCGAGATACTTTTTGGCCTGCTGCAGGTAGGTGGTGTTGTAGTCGCTCATGCAGGCGCGCGTCAGGTAGACGTCGCCTAAGAGAGCTTGGGCCGCGCCCTTGCTCGCCTTGTAGTAGGCCTCTGAGCCCCATTCGGAGCGTGTCGGCAGATCCTTGATGGCCTCCTCAAGGTCGGCTATGATGAAGTCGTAGGTCTCGTCGGCTGTTTTGCGGGGTATCTCCAGACCGTCGAGGCTTGAGGTGTAGCTCTCCGGGATGGCGAGACCACCGTAGAGGCGCAGCAGGGTGAACATGGTGTAGGCGCGCATGAAGCGGGCTTGACCGTAGAAGCGGCTCTTCTCGGTGTCGCTCATGTCGACTCCGTCGACTCGGCCGAGCACCACGTTGCAGCGGTTGATGAGCTCGTAGCACTCGTCCCAGATGTTGATGTTGTAGGTGGTCGACTGGTTGACGCCCTGCCAGCAATTGAAACCCTTGACGTTGCTCTTGTTTGAGTGGGCGGGCATGCCGTGCTCGGTGAGCAGTTCGAGGGCATAGAGCGGATCCCAGTTGCCGAAGATGCTGGCAAAGTCGGCGTAGGCTCCGTTGAGTGTCTTCTCCATCTGCTCCTCGTCCTTGTAGTAACTGCTTGGATCGATGAATGTGTAGGTTCGCTCTGACAGGTCGGTGCAGGCCGAGAGCAGTATGACTGCCGTTGCGATGGCGGCTTTAAGTATTGTGGTTTTCATTTTCTCCTTTTTATTAAATGTTAGACATGTTTTTTAGAACTTAACGCTGAGGTTGAAATTGACCGTGCGGAGCCACGGGTAGCTTGTGTCGCCGTTCTCGGGGTTGTAGCCGCGCTGGTCGGCAAAGGTGAGGTAGTTTTCGAGGTTGATGCCCGCGGTGATGCCTTTCAGTATCTTGCACGACTTGATAGGCTGGTAGCCGAAGTCGTAGGTGAGGGCGATGCTCTTCACCACAAAGTAGTGGTGGTTCTTGCAGATGCGGTCACTGTTGTAGACGTTGTTGGCACCTGGCGATGGCAGCGTGCCGTTGGGGTTGGTGGGCGACCACATATGGCGGTAGGCCCACTGGTCGGGCACTCCCTGCGCTCCCTCAAGCTGGTTCTCGGCCACCACGAGGTAGGAAGAGCCGGCGATGCAGAAGTTGTGGGCACCGTTGCCGAGGATGCTGAGGTTCCACCGCTTGTAGTTGACATCGAGCGCAAGCCCATAGAAGAACTTGGGGTCGCTGGTGCCGATGTTCACCTGGTCTTTGACTGTGATCTTGCCGTCGCCGTCGACATCTTTGTACATCTCGTCGCCGAGCTTGGCATTTGACTCTATCTTCTGGTACTCGGCCAAAGTCTCCTCATCCTTTATGATGCCGTTGGCGATGAGCTTGTAGTAGGTGTTGAGCGACTCGCCGACCTTCAGGTAGCGGCTGCCGCCGAGGCTGGAGCTGAGAGTGATGGACTCGACGTCGCCATAGAGTGCCTTGATCTTGTTCTTGTTGCGGCTGATGTTGCCGGTGAAGGTTACGTTCCAGTCCTTGGTCTTCACCACGTCGGCCACAAGTGAGAACTCAAAGCCGTAGTTTTGCACCTTGCCCACGTTGGAGAGCATGGTTGAGAATCCTGAAGTCGACGGTATGGGCACCTCATAGAGCAGGTCGGATGTGTTGCGGTTGTAGTAGTCGATTGTGAATTGGAGCCGGTTGAAGAGCGAGAGGTCGATGCCGAAGTCGAACTGTTTGGCGCGCTCCCACTTGAGGTCGGGGTTGCCTATTGTCTCATAGAATCCTTTTAGGTCGCTGTTGTTATACTGGTAGTTGGCTTGCTTCAGCTGTGCAAGCGATTTGTAGTTGCCTATCTCCTGGTTGCCGGTTACGCCGTAGCTGGTGCGCAGTTTCAGGTTGGTTATCACCTTGTTGCCACTGAGCCATTTCTCTTCTGATGCGCGCCATGCAGCTCCCACTGAGGGGAAGAAGCCCCACTTGTTGTTCTCGCCGAAGCGCGACGAGCCGTCCCAGCGTGCCGTAGTGGTCAGCATGTAGCGATCCTTGTAGGAGTAGGCGGCGCGTGCCGTCCATGAGATGAGCGTGTTGCTGTATTTGTCTGAGCCGTAGCTGAGCGTCTCGCGGTTGCTCTGCGACATGTCGTAGGCTCCTGTCTCGTCGTTCTCAAATCCGCTCGCGCTCATGTTCATCGCCTGATAGGTGTAGTCCTGCCATGAATAGACTCCAGTGGCCGTCAGGCGATGGTCGCCCCACGTGTTCTGGTAGGTGAGGATGTTCTCCGACAGGCGGCTCATCTTCTTGGTGTAGCCCTGGCCACCCTCGCCGCTGCCATTTGAGTAGGTGACTTTCGACGTGTTGTAGTCGTAGACGTTCTGGTTGGCTATGTCGAGGCCGAAGTTGGTCTTGAAGGTGAGGCCCTTCAATATGGTGAACTCGGCATAGACGTCGCCGAAGAGGCGACTGGTGTTGGTGCGGTCAGTCTGCTGGGTGTAGTTGTAGACGGGGTTGAAGTACTGCGCGGATCCGAAATAGGGCGCTATCTTCGGGAAGTCGATGGGATCGGCGGGTGTGCCGTCATCGTGCCACACGGGCAAGGTGTTCCAGCCTGTGCGCCAGATGCCCGTCAGGCCCTGACCTGCATCCGGCGACATCTGGTCGTTGTTGGAGTAGGTGTATTGCAGGTGGGTGCCTACGCTGAGGAAGTTGGCAAACTTGTGGTTGAGGTTGGTGCGGAAGGTGTACTTCTCGTAGTCCGAATGCTCTAGCAGGCCCTTTTGGCTGAAGATGCCGCCAGAGAGCAGATACTGCGTGTCGCCGGAAGTGCCGTCGAACGTTACGTTGTAGTCCTGCACAGGGGCCGTACCGCCTATCAGCTCGTCCTGCCAGTCGGTGTTGGTGTCGGGCGCGGGGTTGTCCTCGTTGTAGATGGTGATGCCCTGCTTGTTCTGATAGTAAGCGTTGATGTAGTCCACGAACTCGTCATGGGTCATCACGTCGAGCTTGCGGCCCGCCGACTGCACGCCGTAACGCGCGTTGACGGTGAGGTTCTTCGAGTTCTTGCGACCGCTCTTGGTGGTGATCATTATCACGCCGTTGCTACCGCGCGAGCCATAGATGGCCGTCGATGAAGCGTCCTTGAGAACTTCTATCGACTCGATGTCGTCAGAGCTGAGCTCGCTCATCGACCCGTTCATCATCGGGAAGCCGTCTACCACGAAGAGCGGGTCGTTTCCAGCACTGATGGAGCCGTTGCCGCGGATGCGCAGCGTGGGCGACGTGCCGGGGTGGTTGTTGTTCACCACCGAAAGTCCCGTAACGCGACCCTGTAGTGCGGCGATGGGGTTGCTGTTGGTTATGGCCATCAGATCCTTGGTCTTCACCTGCGAGACGGAGCCGGTCAGGTCCGACTTCTTCATCGTGCCATAGCCCACGGCCACCACCTCGTCGAGCATCTGGTGGTCCTCGCGCAGGGTGACCTTGATGTAATTCTTGCCTGTGGCGTTGACCTGCTGGGTAACGTAGCCCACATAACTGATGCTGAGCTTGGCGTCGGCGGGCGCGTTGTCGATGGTGAAGATGCCGTCGAGGTCGGTAACGGCTCCAAGCTTGGTGCCGCTGACCACGACACTTGCGCCGATGACAGGCTCACCCTGCTCGTCGACCACTGTGCCCGTCAGTTTGCCTTGGGCAAAAGAGACTGTCGTCAGGAGTGTCATCATAAGCAAGGCCATCCATCGTTTGGGCCTTGACGAAGATTGTTTTTCATTTACTTGTTGCATGATTTTGGGTTGTTTTGTTGGTTTGTTTTTCGTTCTTTATTGTGGCGTCGGAACCTCTCGTGGCCTTCCGTCGCTGCAAAATTACTCCCAAACCACGTGCAGATTTGTACAGAATAGTGCCAATGTGTATGGTTTTGTGCCAATGGCGTAATATATTCGGATACAATCGTTCGTAAATGCACTGAATAACGGCTCCAACGTCTTCTCCAGCATTGTGGATCATCGTTTGCGATTCAGCCCTGCGATATGATTATACAAAAAACGGGCGGAAAGGTGAAATGCCTTTCCGCCCGTGATGATGTCAGCTATACTTGGATTAGAGTCCGAGTCCCTTCAGGGCCTTGTTAGCCTGCATTATTCATAGATTACGCTTATACATTATCCACTTGCAGGGGCCGTGCCTTGTGCCGGCCCTAAAACAATGTAATTACCTTTTTTTAATAGGTCGAACATTAATAAGGGCCGGCACAAGGCACGGCCCCTGCAAGTGGAGTCAACATTGGCAGTTTTCAACAGCATAAGCGTGAATAATGTAGGTTAGCGGCGTAGTTTACGGCGTCGTTGGCTTTCTTCTGAACCCTCAGCACGCTCCCAGTAACCCACTTTGTCCAATTCGTTGAATTAACTTCGCATTTTTTTAATCAAATATGTTGCAATTTCAAAAAACATTGCTTAACTTTGCCAACGAGTAACCAGCCCTTAAAAGGGTTGGCGTCTTAAGACATCGATGGAATTGGGTCTTCAAGGCAATGAGGCATGCATGCTCCGCCGCCTTTGGCTCAGAAAGGACGTTTACCGACGTTATCTTCTGCTTTCAAATTCTCGCAAAGTTTGAACTACTCAGAAGATACAGCAACTGAACGTCTACGTAAGGTGAATTATATCTATGCCTATTTGGCATACCTTGTAATCTCCTAAGGCGTGGGCTTGTCGTGTTGCTTATCTTGAGTAGTAGGCAATGCGAGAAGCCTGAAAGCGGGATAAGTAAGTACAGACTCCCACGTCTTTTTCATATTCAAATTCAAACTTTTTATTAACGCTGAATCTGAGAGTCTATATGCAATAAAACTATACTGACATGATGGAGATTACAGAGGATTTAAGATTGGTTTATGAGTATCTTATGCGTGATTCGTTTAAATGCGAAAGGGCTGATTACGATTTCGTCAATGCAGACTATTATGACAATCTTAACAAGCACTTGGAGGATGCAAAGATATACGTTCTGTGCGCCCTTATAAACCAGAAAAACAAACCTAACGACAATCCTGTCATTGACAAGTGTATTAAAGCTTTGGAAAAAAACAAGGCATCTGAAGAACTTATCGATGGAATATTGAACGAGTTGGTTGAAAGCCACATCATTTTTTGAGAGTAGTTTTTAAAGAATATAAATGCTTAGTTGTATGAAAAAATACATCAATTCTTTTCTCACTTTTCTTTTGCTGTTCTTTGCAATTCCATCTTATGGCGAAGAAGGTGTAATTGCAATGTTAAACGACGGAAGTACCGTGGAATTCGCTTTTACAGAAAAACCTGTGATTTGCGTCTTTGGTAATACATTGTCTATTTCCACAACCCATAAGAGCGTTAGTTATGAATACTCAAAAATCCATAAAATAATCTGGAATCATAATAATGCAACGGGAACAAGCAATGTAAAATCGAGTATCAACAATAATATTCAATTTAAGTTAACCAACACTGGGATTGAAACTCTCGGACTAAGAAAAGGTGAGCGTGTGTCCTTATATACCGTCAGCGGTATCTTGATATCATCTGCACGATCCCTTTCTGACAAAGGCTCTGTATTACTACCCATAAGAATGGGAAATGGAGAAACCTATATTGTGCGTACAAGCACGGGTGTCAGCTATAAGTTCTTAAGCAAATAACACATATACAACGTAAAACTTAATATCTAACAAAATGAAACACTTACTTACATTGTTTCTGTTATTGTCGGCGATAATAGCAGTTAATGCACAAGAAGAACAGAAGATGTTCTTCTGGAAAAATAACACTATGAAAGCTATGCCTATAAGCGAAGTGGACAGTATAACTTTCGCTTTGGAGAATAACTCACTTTCCTTTACAACTGGTGATGCTTACAACATTACAGAAAATTCTTTTAAGGCAGCTTTCACCATAACTTCAAATCTCAGAGTGAGCAGTTCTTCGAGTATTGAGGTAGGAACGTGTTGGTCGAGGAAAAACACCGAGCCAACAGTAAACGACTTTGTTCAAATATATCAGAGAAGTCTTGGCAAGAAGCTGAGCTGGGCGCCATCTTTCACTTTCCTCTATTCAGGAACAACTTACTACTATCGTCCTTATGTAATGACAGATTCAGCTGTGTTCTACGGTGATGTTAAGAGTGTATCGATTTACGGAGCAGAACCTTTAGAAACAGTTGATGAAGACTCGATAACAATGGAAGAGAAGCATGGTCTTTGTGTGGACTTGGGATTAAGCGTTAAGTGGGCTGTATGCAACCTCGGTGCTTCAACCCCAGAGGGATATGGTGATTACTACTCGTGGGGGGAAACTTCTCCAAAACCTGATTATATGGACTATGATGATGATACCTATAAATATAAAAGAATAGAAACAGGAACTATGTATGCAACATATTACGACAAATATAATAATAATGAAGATAAGAAAGAAGTTCTTGAGCCAGAAGATGATGCCGCAACAGTAACGCTCGGAGGGAACTGGCGCATGCCAACATCCTCAGAAATAGACGAATTATTAACGAAATGTAAACGGGTATGGACAACTCAAAACAATGTAAAAGGATACAAATTGACTGCACCAAATGGGAAATCAATATTTCTTCCAGCAGCAGGCATAAAATCCTCTGCTGGAAAAGTTTCTTCTTCAGGGAATTATGGTTATTATTGGTCTTCTACCAGATCATCATCTGATAGTGATGATGGTGTTTCCATTGAATTTAGTGATTCTCATTCCATAGTACGAGACACATACGCTAGACCTCGCGGTCTTTCTATCCGCCCAGTTTTACCATAAAAAGAAGTAACAACTGCACATGGAGCTTTTTAATTTGTGTGGCACATGCTTTTGTTGTGACCAGCAAGACTAACCTTTTTTGCCCTATTACATTTCAATTTTAGTTTGACTTAGCTGGTTTGATAACGTAGAAAAAGGAGAGGGTGCATCCCAAGCCATGCCATCTGCATGACACGAGATGCACCCTCATTTATGTCTTGCTTATACGTGTATCAGAGTCCGAGTCCCTTCAGAGCCTTGTTAGCGGCGTTGTTTACAGCGTCGTTGGCTTTCTTCTGGGCTTTCTCCACGCTCTTGGTGGCCTTCTCGGAAGCCTTGTTGACGGCGTCGTTGGCGGCGTCCTCAGCCTTTGTCTTGGCAGTCTCGACAGCGGTGTTGGCCACGGTCTCGGCAGCCGATTTCACAGTGGACGGTGCATTCTTCACCAGGTTGGCGGCTTCCTCAGCAGTGGCCACGGCTGTGGCACCCTTGGCTATAGCAGGCGAGGCGAGGTTGGCCACGTCGGTGGCGACAGCGCTCTTGGCCTCCTCAGCTGTTGTGGCGGCCGTTGTCGGCAGGTTGGTGATTCCGTCGACGAGGCTTGCTATTGTGGTGTTGCCTGAAGCCACGTTCTTGATCTCGGTGGCGTGCTCGCTGATGAACTGCTTGATGGCTGAGCCGTAGCTCTTGGCCTCATCAAGCTTGCCGGCGTCAACGAGGTTCTTATAGATGGTTTCGAGGTTGGCCAGCGAGGAGATGACCTTGGTCTCGTCGCCCGACTTCAAGTCGCCCAGCAGTTGGGCTGTGATGTTGTCGACGGTAGCCTTGGTCTCACTGCTCAAAGCGGCGGCGGAATCGGTGGCCTCAACGTTGGTGGAATCGGCGGGAGCCTCACTCTTTGTCTTGTTGCCGCAACTCGACAGTGTCAGAGCCACAGCGGCAATTGCCAATACTAAGAATTTTTTCATGGTCATAAAGTTTAATTGGTGATTAAAATATTGTGTCTTTTGCTTTTTTTCAAGCACTCAGGTTGTCGAGGAAGAGCAGCAGTCGGTTGGTTACGTTGACCTCGCTGACACCAGAGTCGAAGTCGAGCGAGAGCATGTTGAGGTCGGGGAAGATGTCGTGCAGCTTCTTCTCGATGCCCTTTGATATTATGTGGTTGGCAATGCAGCCGAAGGGCTGAAGGCTGACCACGTTGTTGACACCCTCATGGACAAACTCCGCCACGTCGGAGGGCAGCAGCCATCCCTCGCCAAACTGCGCGGCGAGCGATATGACACCCTTGGTTCTGGCAGCGTTGGTGTAGATGTTGGTGAACGGACGGAAGTAGCGGAAATCCGCGCCCGCCTTGTTGAATTTGCCTTGTGCTCGTAGCACCAGCTTATAGAGCGCATGGATGACGAACTTCGGCGTGCGTGTGTCGCTCAAGCAGAGTTCTTTCTTTGCCTCGACGTTGACAAACTCCTGGAAGAAGAATGGCGTGATGAGCGGGGGCACCACCTCGATGCCCTTCTTCACCAACCGGTTGACGAGGAACTGATGTGAGAACGGGTTGAACTTGAGGAATATCTCGCCCACGACACCCACCTTGGGGCACTCGCGGTCGACCGTGATGCTGTCGAACTCTGATGCTGCCTGAGCGGTGAGCTGGACGAGAGCCTTGTGGTCGTTGTGCTCAATGGGATTCATGGCCAGTTGTAGATATTTCTGCTTCAGCCGCTCTGCCTCGCCTGGAATCTTCTCGCGTGGTGCGGCTCCATAGTAGAACTTGGCTATGGCGTCGCTGTAGAGCAGTGTGGCCATGGCAATCTTCATCACCTTCTTCCACGGTATGTCGAAGCCCTCCTGCTCATTGCCCCCACCGGCATGGGTGCTCACGCCAAGGGTGATGAGCGGCACGTCGCCGCAGCCGTTGGCTATCATGGCACGCTTGATGAGGGCTGTGTAGTTGGTGGCGCGACACTGGCCGCCTGTCTGGGTCATGACCAGAGCCGTGTTCTTAAGGTCGTATTTGCCAGAGCGCAGCGCCTTGACCATGTCGCCAACAATGAGCGTGGCAGGGTAGCACACCTCGTTGTTGGCATACTTCAGCCCGAGCTGTGCACTCTCGCCGTCGCTTGGCGGCAGTATCTCAATGTCGTAGCCAGCCAGTTTGAGCAGTGGCGGCAGCAGTGGCGAGAGAAACTCGGTGAAGAAGGGGGCAAGGATTTTGCGGTGGCGGTCGGGGTTGCGGAAGATGCGTGTGGTCTGGAACTCAACTTGCGGGCCGCGCTCGTTCTTCATCTTCAGGCTTTCTATCAGAGAGCGCACCCTGAGTTTCAGGCTGCCTATGTTGGCCACGTCGTCGATTTTGAGCAGGGTGAAGGGTTTGCCGTGGCGCTGCATAATGTCGCGCACCTCGTCCTGGATGAATGCGTCGGGACCACAGCCGAAGCTCGTCATCTCGACGAAGTGGACGTCGTCGCCCTGTCGGGCAGCCCACTCAGCCGAGCGGATGATGCGGTTGGCGTAGGCCCATTGCTCCACGAGGTGGGTCTCGTCGCGGTGGTCGTTGACGCTGCCGCGCACGATGTCGTCAGAGATTACATTGACACCGAGCGACGATATCATCTCCGACAGCTTGTGCTGCACCATGGGATCGGTGTGGTAGGGGCGTCCGGCCAGCAGTATGGTCAGCCGGTGGTCGGCGCGGGCCTCGGCGAGGATGTCCTCGCAAGATTTGCGCACCTGAGCCTCAAACACGTTTCGGTCGGCCAAGGCGCGGCGGAAAGCCACCTCAGCTTTTTGGCGATTCACGCCAAGCGACTTGAGGTAGGCCAGTATCTGCTTGCGCAGCAGCTTCTCGTTGGAGAAGTTGATTACGGGAGAGTCTATTGGCGTGTGGAGCTTCATAGAGCTGCGCAGCACATCGGCGTAGGCGGTGACGATGGGGCAGTTGAACGACTTGTCTCCCATGTTGCCCTCGCGCACCTCAAACACGGTGTAGGGATAGAGTATGCGGTCGACACCCTGCTCGTCGAGCTCCTTAATGTGGCTGTGTATCAGTTTGGCAGGGAAGCATATATTGTCGCTCATCACACTGTTGAGCGCACCCTCGTAGCTGCGGTAGTTGCTGTCGGAGGAGAGCACGACGCTGAACCCACAAGATGAGAGCAGCGAGTGCCAAAAAGGATAGTCCTCGTACATGCCCAAGGCACGGGGGATGCCAATGGTGAGCGTGCCGTCGGCGACAGGCTTGCGGTCGTAGAGCAGATGGTATTTACGGGGATAGATGTCGGTGCCGGTGATGTCGGTCTTGCCCTTGTTGTTGAACACGCGCTCGCACTTATTGCCAGAGAAGAAGCGGCGGCCACCGCTGAAGGTGTAGCGGCAGACACGGCACTGGTTGGAGCAGCCGCGGCATTGCAACAGTTTGGTCTCATACTGCGCACTGTCCATCAGGAGGTCGAGCTTGCGTGGTGTGGCGTCGGCATAAGCCGCGATGGCATGTAGCGCGCAGCCGTAGGCACCCATCAGCTCAGGGCGGTCGGAGCGTGCCACATCGGTGCCAGAGAGGAGCTCGAAAGCGCGGACCACAGCGTCATTTCGCATGGTACCGCCCTGCACCACAATCTTGTGACCCAGCTCGTCGGCTGTGTGGAGCTTGAGTACTTTGTAGAGACAGTTCTTGATGACGGAGTAGGAGAGACCCGCGCTGATGTCGGCCACGGTGGCACCCTCGCGCACCACCTGTTTCACCTTGGAGTTCATAAACACGGTGCAGCGTGTGCCGAGGTCGCTTGGGTTGGTGGCAGTGCAAGCCAGTCGGGCGAAGTCCTCTATCTTGTAGCCGAGGCTTTCGGCAAACGTCTGGAGGAATGTTCCGCAGCCCGACGAGCAAGCCTCGTTGAGCTCCATGCGCACCACCACGCCGTGGTCGACGAAGATGGCTTTCATGTCCTGTCCGCCGATGTCGAGAATGAAGCTGACGTCGGGTTCGAGCCTTTCGGCGGCCTGATAGTGGGCCATGGTCTCGATGATGCCCTCGTCAAGGGAGAATGCGGCCTTGATGAGCTCCTCGCCGTAGCCGGTGGAGCACGAGCCAATAATGTTGATGTCAGTGTGGGCGGCAGCGGCATCCTCAGTCAGCTTGTGCAGACCCTTCTGGACAGCCTGGATGGGATTGCCGAGGTTCATGGCATAGTAGGTGAACACCACTGTGCCGTCGCGGCGCGAGGCCACAATTTTGGTGGTGGTGGAGCCGGAGTCGATGCCAAGGAACAAGTCCTCGTTTGTGCCGTTGAACGGGGCTATGGGCATGGCGTAGACGTTCTTTCCACGCTTCCACTCGGCATAGGCGGCGTCGCTCTTGAACAGTGGCTCAAGCGTGTCCTTGCGCACCAACTTCACCGACGTGTTGAGCCTCTTGAGCAAGTCGGCCACAGTGGTCTGCTCCTTTGAGGCGGCGTTGATGGCGCACCCCATGGCGGGAATCAGGTTGGATCGGTTGCTGACGATGAAGTCCTGGTCGGGATTCATGTTAAGATAGTCGCCGAAGGCCTTGCGCAGGGCGGGCAGGAACGTGAGCGGGCCGCCGCAAAGCAGTATTGGGGCGGTGTAGTCGCAACCGTGGGAGAGAGTGGTGACGGTTTGTACAGCGATGCAGTGGAAGATGCTGGCAGCGATGTCCTCGCTCGGTATGTTGCGGGCGATAAGGTTCTGTATGTCGGTCTTGGCAAACACGCCACAGCGGGCGGCTATCGGGTAGACCTGGGTGGAGCGCATGGCAAGGTCGCTCAGCTCGTTGTTGCTCACGCCCATGAGCATGCTCATCTGGTCGATGAAGGCTCCTGTGCCTCCGGCGCAGTTGCCGTTCATGCGAAGTTCGGTGTTCTTGCCGTTGAAGAACACCACCTTGGCGTCCTCACCGCCAATGTCGATCAGTATCTTGGCCTCAGGGTGGGTGTGGCGCGTGTAGACCGTTGCGGCCACAACCTCCTGCAGGAAGTCGGTCTTAAGCTGCTGGGCCACAGCCATTCCCACCGAGCCAGTCACCGAGATGCTGGCGCGGGCGTCGGCGCCGAACTTGTCTTTCAAATCCTCCAAATAGCTCTTTACAAGCTCGCCCACCTTGGCGTTGTGGCGTTTGTATTGAGAATAGACAAGCGTGTCGTTTTCGTCGAAAACTACAATCTTGGCTGTGGTTGAACCAACGTCCAACCCTATCTTCAAGGTATACCCTTTCATCTTATACTTATTACTCCAATTTTGTTGCAAAAGTACAAAAACCATTTATTTCGTGCAAGTTTTTAACGCCTTTGTGCCTATTTTCACTTTTTATGATTAACTTTGTGCCACAATTGAACATTTTGAGATGAATTTTGCAATAATTGCAGCAGGTGAAGGCTCACGTCTTGCCAAGGAAGGAATAGAGCAGCCGAAGCCACTCGTCAGGGTGGCGGGCGAGCCTCTCATTGACAGGCTTGTCCGCATCTTCAACGACAACGGCGCTGACGAGATATGCGTGATATGCAACGAGGAGGCCACCCAGGTGGGTCACCACCTGATGTACATACAGAACAATGGGCTGCAGGGCCGCCCGATACCTTTGAGGTTCAAGGTGAAGTCGACGCCAAGCTCAATGCACAGCCTCTATGAGCTTTCCGACTGGCTTGACAGTTCCAAGTTCATACTGACCACGGTCGACACCATCTTTAGCGAGAAGGAGTTTGCGGCCTATGTAAAGGCATTCAGCGAGGCCGATGACATAGACGGGCTGATGGGCGTTACGGCGTTTGTCGACGACGAGAAGCCGCTGTGGGTGGGCACTGGCGCCGACATGACAATAGAGGGGTTCTACGACCAGAACACCGTGGGAGCCAAATTCATATCGGCGGGCATATATGGTTTGGGACCAAAATCGCTCGGCGTGCTCAGAGACTGCGTCGGCAGAGGCGAGAGCCGTATGCGCAACTTCCAGCGTGCGCTCATCTCGAGCGGACTGGGACTGCGGGCCTACGAGTTTGGTAAGGTAGTCGACATCGACCATGCACGCGACATCGCCACGGCCGAGAAATTTCTGAGCGTGAAGAGATGAAGGTGCTGGGCATACAACGGGCTGAACGTTTCTCGCCCAATTCCTCGTCGAGGGATTTCGAGATACTGCACACGGTGATGGAACTCGTCGGTGGCGAGATGGTGAGCGAGGACGGTGAACTGTCGGATGCCATCTACGGTTACGACATGATACTCACCATGGGGCGCAAGGACAGTACACTCGACCTGCTGCAGGAGGCTGAGAGCCGTGGCGTGAGGGTAATCAACTCGTCGGTCGGCATCAGAAACTGCACTCGCAGCGTGCTCGACGACAACCTCAGGGCCAACCACTTTAATGTGCCCCCCACCGACGGCCCCGATGGCTGGTGGCTGAAGCGTGGCGACCAGTCGGCGCAGGAAAGCGGCGACGTGGTGTTCTGCGCCAACCGTAGTCAGCTCGACGAGGCTTATCAAGTTTTCAGCAAGCGCGGCATAACCAATCTGGTGCGCCAAGCCCACATCCGGGGCGACGTGGTGAAGTTCTACGGCGTGGAGCCCGCGGGCTTCTTCTACTACAGCTATCCGGGCGACACGGGCTACTCGAAGTTCGGCTGCGAGGAAATCAACGGACGGCCTCGCCACTACCGCTTCGACCTCAATGCTCTCCAAGCGGAAGTGGAAGAGATTTCACGGCTCGAAAAGGTGCCGGTTTATGGCGGCGATGCAATAATTACGGAAGAAAACAGTTATTTTATTATAGACTTCAACGACTGGCCCAGCTTTTCGGCGTGCCGCGACGACGCTGCCAAGGCCATAGCCAGTTGTGTGGAAATGACAGAGCGTATGTAATGAGGGAAAGATTGAAGTTTGCCGATTTCAAGAGCCTCTACAGCAGTTCGCTGAAATCGAAAGATACCGAGGAGAGGCTGGACATGTACTTCACACGTCCAGTGGGACTCATGTTCGCCATATTGTGGGACAAGCTCAGGGTCCACCCCAATGCCATAACCGTGTTGGGCATACTTTTGGGGATTGGAGCCGGCTACATGTTTGCCCACACGTCGCTCACATATAATATAATGGGCGTGGTACTGCTTATGCTTGCCAACTTCTGCGACTCCACCGACGGCCAGCTGGCGCGCCTCACCCATCAGCAGTCACTCGTGGGGCGGGTGCTCGACGGCTTCTCGGGCGATGTGTGGTTTGTGGCCATCTACCTCGGGATCATCTTCCGACTGTTCAACCAGAATGTTCCCGGCCTTCAGATGCACTGGGGAATAGGAATATTCGCCCTGTGCGCCGTGGCGGGGCTGCTCTGCCATTCGCCCCAAGCCTCACTTGCCGACTACTACAGGCAGATACACCTTTATTTCCTCAACAACTCAAACAAAGAGTTCAACACCTCTGAGCAGCAGACGCGCTTGCTCAACATTGCAAAAGCCAACAATGGGAGTTGGATGGAGCGCATGTTCTACTCCAACTACGCCTCCTACTGTCGCAGCCAAGAGAAGCGCACGCCACGGTTCCAGGCTTTCATCAAGGCTTATCTGGCCAACCCCAACGAGGAAGTGAGGCTGAAGTTCATCGCGGGCAGCAAACCTTTAATGAAATTCACCAACACACTGACTTTCAACACTCGGGCCATCGTGCTCTATGTGGCATGCCTCATAAATGAGCCGTGGATTTACCCGCTGTTTGAGATAGTGGTGCTGAGCCTGATATACATCAACATGCATAACCGACACGAGCGGCTGTGCGCCAAACTGACGAAAGAACTATGAAGGGTTTTATATTCGACTACGGCGGTACCATCGACACTCAGGGGTGCCATTGGGGCAAAATGATATGGCACGCCTACGAGCGCGCCAGTGTGCCAATAGCTGAGGACGACTTCCGTGCCGCCTATCGCTATGCCGAGCGTACACTGGGCACCACGCCGATAATACAGCCCGACTACACCTTCCGCCAGACGCTCGACATGAAGCTCAGGATAGAGCTGGAATATGTGGAGGAGCACTACGGTGTGAGCCACGCAGTGCAGACCTACGGCGGCAAGATGCTCGACGACCTCTACAGCGAGACGCAAGCTACTACCACCAGAAGCAAGGCTGTGCTGCAACAGCTCAGAAAGAAATGTCCCCTCGCCTTGGTAAGCAATTTCTATGGCAACCTGAACGTGGTGCTGCGTGAGTTCCAGTTGGACGGGCTCTTCAGCCACGTCATCGAGTCGGCTGTGGTGGGAGTGCGCAAGCCCGACCCACGCATCTTCGCCATCGGTGTGGAGGCTCTGGGGCTCGACGCCAGGGAGATAGTGGCCGTGGGCGACAGCTACGGCAAGGACATAGTGCCAGCCCACAGCGTCGGCTGCCAGACGGTGATGATAACAGGCGAGCCGTGGACGACGGAGACAATCGACACCTCAATCATTGACTATACCATCGACAATCTTGACGAACTACTTAAATTGTTCTGACTTAAAAACTTAATACATCAATCTAATAAACAAAACAACATGAAAAAGAATGACGTAAAGCCCGCCGAGGGCAAACTCGGAATTTTGGTTGTAGGCTGCGGAGCCGTGGCCACGACATTCATGACAGGCGTGCTCATGACGCGCAAGGGACTTGCCAAACCCATTGGATCAATGACCCAATACGACAAGATGCGCGTGGGCCGCGGCGCAGAGAAAAAGTACCTGCACTACAAGGACATAGTGCCGTTGGCCAAGCTCGACGACATCGTGTTCGGCACATGGGACGTGTACCCACAGAACGCCTATCAGGCAGCAGTCTATGCTGAGGTGCTGAAAGCCAAGGACATAGAGCCGGTGCGCGATGAACTTGAGAAGATTGTGCCGATGAAGGCTGCTTTCGACAAAAACTATGCCAAGCGTCTTGACGGCGACAATGTAAAGGACTGCAAGACCCGCTGGGAGATGGTTGAGGCTCTGCGCAAGGACATCCGCGACTTCAAGGCCGCCAACAATTGTGCCCGCATCGTGGTGATTTGGGCCGCGTCAACCGAGATTTTCGTGCCCGTCTATGAGCCTGTCCACGGCACACTGGCATCCCTTGAGGCAGCCATGAAAGCCGATGACCGTGAGCATGTCGCCCCTTCGATGTGCTATGCCTACGCCGCGCTCACCGAGGGCGCACCATTCGTGATGGGAGCACCCAACACCACCGTCGACATACCCGCCATGTGGGAGCTGGCCGAGAAGACGAAGATGCCTATTGCCGGCAAGGACTTCAAGACTGGCCAGACACTGGTGAAGTCGGGCTTTGCCCCAATACTCAAGGTCAGAAACCTCGGTCTGAATGGCTGGTTCTCAACCAACATCCTCGGCAACCGCGACGGCCTCGTGCTCGACGAGCCCGCCAACTTCC
>CAZRSL010000033.1:0-24934 GCA_964602785.1 uncultured Prevotella sp. | reverse complement strand
AATCTACTCGCACAAACTCAAAATCCAGCTCGACATAATTTTTAGAACCGACCTTCAAACTATTGAAGTACCGTAGTTCATTGGAAGCCAATGGCTGTGAAATCGAAGGGGCATGATTTATCATGCCCGCCAGTGGCAATAATCCAGTGTTTCGGGCATGATAAATCATTCCCCTACATGTTGAAATGTGTTTAATCACGGGACATGGCATTACTTCCGCAACTTGAGAGAGCATTATTCCATCGCCGCCACGCTCACGTCGTCCATATCGTGGAGCAGGTCAATCACCTTGTTGTCGCTCATTGAGTGGCGCAACCTAACCTCCATCTGCACCTCATACATGTCGCCCCGCGAGGCGTGCTTGCTCTTCATTTCGTAGGCGAAGATGCGCTCGGAGTGGCTGCGCAACTCGTCGACGGCACGCAGTGCATCCTCCTTCGACGGCGACGAGAAAGATATTTGCAGACTCGACGTGCCGCTGCGATGAACCAGCTTGCCCAGCACCTCGAGTCCGACAAGCACAAGAGCGGTGACAAACACAGCCAGATAGAAGTCGCCCACGCCACAGGCCATGCCCACCGCAGCCGTAACCCACAGGCCGGCCGCAGTGGTGAGTCCGCGCACCACGTTGCGCTGGAAAACTATCAGCCCCGCGCCGAGGAAGCCGATGCCCGACACCACCTGGGCAGCCACGCGCGACGTGTCCTTGACACCCTCGAAGCCGAACACGGAGAGAAGCGTGAACAGTGCGGCACCCAGAGCCACAAGAAAGTGGGTGCGGAATCCCGCGTCCTTGGAGCGGTATTCCCTTTCAAGTCCTATCAGCCCGCCGAGGGCCATGGCCACAAGCAGCCTTATGCTACAGTCGATGATGTATTCCATATAATTCGGTCGTTTCTATAGATGTTTCTTTCCCGTTACAAAAGTATGAAATTTGCCTGTCATTCCAAAGTTATGAGCAAACAAAAATGAGAAATAATAACATTCGGCTTCCATTCTTAACCCACGACACCAAACATCAAAACACAAAAACTTCACTAAAAAAGCTACAAAAAGACAAATTATTGCCCCGATGTTTCGCAAATAAAAGAAAAATGGCTAACTTTGCTTTCAAAATAACGACATCAACCAAAACACAATGGAAAAAAGCGATTTGCAGGCCGTTCGCGCCAAGTATCAGCCACAACTGCCAGACGCGCTGAAAGGCGACATCAGCATCGAGTACGGCCCGACCACCAAGAGCGTGGCCGACGAGGAGGAGATCAAGGGTCTGTTTCCCCAAACCTACGGGTTGCCACTTGTGAAACTCCAGCCCGGCTCGCAGCACCGTGGCGACGTGATGAACTTTGGAGTGATCCTCTCCGGGGGCCAAGCTCCCGGCGGCCACAACGTGATATGCGGCCTGTTCGACGAGATAAAGCGCATCAACCCTGCCGACAAGCTCTACGGTTTCCTCATGGGGCCGGGCGGACTGGTCGACCACGAATATAAAGAGCTGACCGAGGACATCATCGACGACTACCGCAACACTGGCGGATTCGACATGATAGGCTCCGGGCGCACCAAACTGGAGACCGTGGAGCAGTTTGAGAAGGCCCACGAGATACTTGTCATGCTCGGCATAACGGCTCTCGTCATCATCGGTGGCGACGACTCAAACACCAACGCTTGCGTGCTGGCCGAATACTACAAGCAAATGAACTACGGCATCACCGTGATAGGATGTCCGAAGACCATCGACGGCGACCTGAAGAACAAATACATAGAGTCGAGCTTCGGCTTCGACTCGGCCACCAAGACCTACGCCGAGCTGCTGGGCAACATCGAGCGCGACTGCAACTCAGCCTGCAAATACTGGCACTTCATCAAGGTGATGGGCCGCTCGGCCAGCCACATCGCCCTTGAGGTTACGCTGCAGGCCCATCCCAACATCTGCCTCATATCGGAGGAGATACAGGCCAAGGACCTCTCGCTCAACCGCATCGTGCATAACATTGCCAAAGTGGTGCAGCGTCGCGCCGAGCTGGGCATGGAGTATGGCGTGGCCGTCATCCCGGAGGGACTGATAGAGTTCATACCAGCACTGGGACGGCTCATCGACGAGCTCGACGAACTGCTTGTGAAGCATGGCGACGAATACAAGAACCTGCCGCGAGGCCAGCAGCGCGAGTACATTCAGGCTCACCTCTCAGAGGAGGGAGCCGAGAACTTCGAGTCGCTGCCTGCCGAGGTGGCTCGCCAATTGGCTTTCGACCGCGACCCCCACGGCAACGTGCAGGTGTCGCTCATTGAGACCGACAAACTGATAGCCCAGATGGTGAAAGAAAGACTGCGCAAGTGGAAGGCTGAGGGCCTGTTCCATGGCGAGTTCCGTCCGCAGCACCACTTCTTCGGCTACGAGGGCCGCTGCGCAATGCCGTCGAACTACGACGCCAACTATTGCTACTCGCTCGGTGTCACTGCCGCACAACTGGCACTGAACCAGCTGACGGGCTATATGGCAGTGGTGAGCAACACTACCGACAAGCCCTCGCGCTGGCAGCCAGGAGGCATACCACTGACCATGCTGATGAACATGGAGCGCCGCAACGGCAAGGACAAGCCCGTGATACGCAAGACGATGGTCGACCTCGATGGCGAGCCTTTCAAGGAGTTCTGTCGCAACCGCGAGCGTTGGGCCGAGCAGACGTGTTTCGTCTATCCTGGGCCTATCCAGTACTTCGGGCCAAGCGAAATCTGCGACGCCACAACAAAGACGCTGCAGCTGGAACACCCGGTGAAGAATTAAGAATTTTGAATTGAGAATTGAGAATTAAGAAATTGAAATTAAAAATTCGTAATTAGTAATTAGTAATTAGTAATTAGTAATTAAGCATGGGGGTATAGGACTATTCGGTCTCATACCTCCATTTTGAAACATAGAATCCCAAGCATTGACGACACGCAAGCGCAGCAAGCACACACGCCGTGGCCACAGCGCCCACAAAGGCCTGACCTCGAAACTAAGCCGCTACCCCAAGTGGGCGTGGTGGCTGGGCGGCGCGTTGGGACTGCTGGCCTACGTGCTCACGTTCTACTACTTCTTCGTCGGCCCTACCAGTTTCCGCTGGCGTGCCATCTATGGCGACCCCGACTATCCCATGGGCTACGAGATACACGGCATCGACATCAGCCACTATCAGGGCGTGATCAACTGGGACCGTCTGCGTGGGGCGCAGATAGGAGGCTATCCGTTGCGCTTCGTTATATGCAAGGCCACAGAGGGGGTGAGCCGGGTGGATGAGAACTTCAACGACAACTTCTACAACGCCCGCGAAAACGGATTCATACGTGGGGCCTACCACTTCTGGAGCAACAAGAGTCCGGCCAAGGCGCAGGCAGAGTTCTTCCTCAAGAAAGTGCATCTTGAGGAGGGCGACCTGCCGCCGGTGCTCGACGTGGAGCACAAGCCGAAAGACCAAAGTGTGGCCGACTTCCAGCGCGACGTGCTCACTTGGCTCCACACCGTGGAGGACCGCTACCACGCCAAACCCATCATCTACACCTTTTATAAGTTCAAGCAGGCCTACCTCTCTGGGCCGCGTTTCGACGACTATCCTTATTGGCTCGCCCACTACTATGTCGACCGCGTGCAGTATCCGGGGCCTTGGAAGTTCTGGCAGCACACCGACGCCGGCCGGTTGCCTGGCATACGCGGCGATGTCGACCTCAACGTCTACAACGGCTCCTACTACGACCTGAAGCAACTGACCATTCAGCCCGCCGATCCAGACGAGGAGGAATGATGAATCTACGTGGAGTTACACCATTTTGATGTTGTTCAATCATAATAATTCAACATTCATCATTAAAAATTCAACATTTATTTGTACTTTTGCACCTAAGAACTACAACAAACTAATGACACCTATTTGCACTATGAAGAAACTTTACCTATTGATGGCAGCGATGCTGCTCACCCTTTGCGCCACGGCCCACCGCTGGGACGGCATTGTGGCCACAAGTTATGCTGGCGGCAACGGAACCGAAGCCAACCCCTACCTGATCAGCACACCTGGAGAGCTGGCCAAGATAGCAGCCGACCTCAACGCCGACAGCTCGGCAACTACCGGCATCTATTACCAGTTGACGCAGGACTTGGTGTTCAACGACTCAGTCTATCTGAACATCGTGCCCTCAAAAAACCATAACTCGTTGGCCGACTACCCTGGCGACACCACCAGGCTGGCCACAACACCCCACATCGGCAACTACAACAGCGACTTGAGCTATCTGCCATTCCGCGGTCATTTCGACGGAGGCGGCCACACCATCAGCGGCCTGTACGTCTGGAACCAGAAGCTGCAGTGCACGGGACTGTTCGCCGTGATTGAGAATGCGTCGGTGAAGAACCTGCGAATCACCGACTCCTACTATCTGACCAACGCCAACCACGGACTGCTGGCCGGACGTGCCATCGACTCCGAGATTATCAACTGCGCCGTCGACAGCAGCTACAGCGAGGGTGGAGGCTCAAAGGGCAGTCTGCTCGTGGGCTCGCTCGTGGGCACCAACACCGCGCTCAACTGCTACGCCCAGGGTTTCACCTTCGGCAAAAACGACATGGGAGGCATGTTCGGCCGCATAGGCAACGGCAAAGAGAACAATGTGGTGGTGGACAATTGCTACAGCATGGTAACTGTCTATGTGAAGAGGCGCAACAACGGTTCACTGGCTTTCGATGTGGCCACAGGAGCCTCTGTCAACAATTGCTATTGGGCTGCATTGGGCGAGGCTTCCAACCCGGTGTGGACTGGCAAAGAATTGCTTGGTGACAATGTGAAGAAACTCAAAGTTGATGACTTTGCTGGCGACAGCATTGTGGAAGTGCTCAATGCCCGTGCCGAGCAGATAGGCGGAGCATGCCGCTGGCAGAAAGGCCCAGGCCACCCGGTGTTCGATTTCACAAACATCACCGAAGGCATCAACCATGCCACCGTAACCCTGCACCGCAGTCCCGGCATCAGTTACAATCTGGCTGGCCAAAGGGTCGGGCGAGCCTACCGTGGCATTGTCATCCGCGATGGAAAGAAATATATAACAGACATAAAATGAACACAACCATCACAACCCGCATAGATGCTCTGCGCGAGCTGCTTCGGCACGAGCGTTTGGCCGCATTCATCTTCCCCAGCACCGACCCACACCAGAGCGAATACGTGCCCGACCGATGGAAAGGGCGCGAGTGGATAAGCGGATTCACTGGCTCAGCTGGTACAGTGGTCGTTACGCTCCAGCACGCTGCTCTGTGGACTGACTCGCGCTACTTTCTCGCCGCCGAGGCTGAACTGCGAGGCACAGGCATCAGCCTGATGAAGCTAAAGGTGGAGGGCACGCCATCGATAGCCGAGTGGCTGGGACGCATAGTCTACGACGAGAGCAAAGAGCTGACTGAGGTTGGCGTTGACGGTCAGGTGTGTTCAATCAACACCGTGGAGCAACTGCGCCAAGAGCTGATGGCATTCGGGCTGACCCTGCGCACCAACTTCGACCCACTACAACAGATATGGGCCGGTCGCCCCGCCGTGCCCGACCATAAAGTAAGAGTCCATCCATTGCAGTATGCTGGCGAATCGGCAGATTCGAAGCTCGGTCGCATCCGTCGCGAGTTGCGGCGACAGCATGCCGACGGGATGCTCGTGTCGGCGCTCGACGATGTGGCATGGACGCTCAATCTGCGCGGTACCGACGTCAGTTGCAATCCTGTATTCGTGGCCTATCTCGTGATAGAGCCTGACAACGCAACCCTCTTCATCGACGAGGCCAAGCTCACCGCCGAAGTGAAAGATTACTTACGGTCGTTGGACGTGGCCATACTACCTTACACAAGCGTGGGCGAATACTTGCACAAAGACTACTTCAACTATAACATTCTGCTTGACCCAGACGAGACCAACTATCGTGTGCTGCAACAGATGGAGGGTGCAAGGACCAAGGTGGTGAGGGGGCGCTCGCCCATCCCTGCCATGAAAGCTGTGAAGAACGAAGTGGAAATAGAGGGATTCCACAATGCCATGCTGCGCGACGGGGTGGCCATGGTGAAATTCTTACGCTGGCTCGGCCCGGCTGTTGAGGCTGGCGGGCAGACAGAGATCAGCGTCAGCGACAAGCTGCTGAGCCTTCGCCGTGAGCAACCGCTGTTTCAAGACATCAGTTTTGAGACTATAGCGGGCTTTGCAGCCCACGGAGCCATTGTCCACTATGAGGCGACTCCATCCACCGACATGCCCCTTGAGCCACGCGGGTTGCTGCTATTAGACAGTGGCGCGCAGTATCTTGATGGCACAACCGACATCACCCGCACCATCCCACTCGGCCCACTCACCGACGAGGAGCGCCGCGTCTATACACTCGTGCTTAAAGCCCACATTCAATTGGAACTGGCAAAATTCCCCGACGGCGCGTGTGGCACTCAAATCGACGCTCTCGCCCGCGAACCGCTTTGGCGCAACGGGCTCAACTTCCTGCATGGCACAGGCCACGGAGTGGGCTCATATCTCTGCGTGCATGAAGGCCCCCACCAGATACGCATGGAGCACATGGCAGCGCCGCTCCACGCGGGCATGACAGTTACCGATGAGCCAGGAGTGTATGTAGATGGCAAGTTCGGAGTGAGGATAGAAAACACGCTGCTCATCACTGACTACCTCCAGACCCAGTTTGGCCGCTTTCTCCAAATGGAGCCCCTCACGCTCTGTCCCATCAGCCTCGCGCCAGTCATCGACGACATGCTCACGGATGAGGAACGCAATTGGCTCCACCAATACCACAGCCTCGTATGCAACAAGCTTCGCCCCCATCTCACCCCCGACGAGAACCGCTGGCTGATAGACTATTGTCGTCTGAGGCTGGAATAAGCTCATTTGGTTTAAACATCCATACCCTTCATGTCTCGCTCAGTCATGACGCAGACGCACGAATCAGACCAGACGTTTTCAGCAGTCTCTATCATGTCGAAGATGGTATAGGCGGGAAGTATAATGCCCATGATGCCAACGGGAGTTCCTGTGCCCGACAAAAGTGACAAGGTAAGGAAGTAGCACCCCATCGGCACACCTGCATTGCCCACAGCGGCCACAACGGCTATCAGCAGCCACAACACCATCTGAGCCGGCGAAAGAACTATTCCCCCGTTTTGCATCACAAAGAGCGAAGTAACAAGGATGAAAGCGGCGCAGCCGTTCATGTTGATGGTGGTACAGATGGGCAGGACAAACCGCGACACCTTCTCCGACACGCCCAACCGCCGTTCAGCCGAGGCCATCGTTACCGGCAGCGTGGCCGCGGAACTTTTTGTGAAGAAGGCCATCAGCACTGCTGGCGACATACGGGCGAACACGTGGAGCGGATTGAGTCCTCGAGCCAGTAGAAACAGCGGCAAAACAAGAAACATCTGGATGAGGTTGCCGCCAATGATTACAGCTATGTACTTGCCAAGCGAGTCGGCTACAATGCCTGCCGACACCTGTGCGGAGAGCTGTGCCGAGAAGGCAACTATGCCCACGGGCAGCGTCCAGATAAGGGCGTGGATGAGCAAGAAGAGCAAGTCTTGCAGCCCGAGTATGCCATTCAGAAGCACTTTCTTTTTATCTGATGGCGGCAACTTGGCCAGCGCAATTCCCACAGCAAAAGCCAGAATCAGTAATGAGAGCACGTTGCCCTCAAGCAACGGCCTTACAATGTTGTTGGGTATCACGTTGAGCAAGTGGTCGTAGTAGGTCTCTCCCTCCAAGTTCTGGGGTATTGACTCCTGCCCTTGTCCTACCAAGCCTTGCGGCAAGTTGCCGGGAGCTATTACGTTGAAGAGCAGAAGTCCTATGGCCGCCGCAGTTATTGTGGTGAGCAATGTGTAGGTTATGGCATGGGCGAAGATTCGCCCCGTGCCTTTCTGCTCGCCAAACTTGGCCAGAGTTGCTATGACGGCCAATACTATTGTCGGAACAGCCACAAGTTGGAACAGACGAGTGTAGATTGTGGCTACAAATGAGGCAAGTTCGTCAATCCACTCAACATGGAGCAGTCCTAATGCACCACCCACCACCAGCGCACCAATCCATACCGCTATCTGCCGTCCGCTCTTCTTGCCGTGTTGTCCTCTCTTAGCCTCAACCTCGGCTGCACTTTTGTTCTCAATCATAATTCTTCTTTCATTTTAAGTGCAAAGTTATATCAGTTACTCCAGCCCTACAATACCATTAGAGCGGTATTTTAATTCAATAATGCAGGCAGTATTAAAAAAGAGCTTCAAAATTTTGCCATAATACAAATTTGCTGTAACTTTGCAACGCTTTACAAGAAAGGATCCTTGTAAAAGGAGAGATGGTAGAGTGGTCGATTACACCGGTCTTGAAAACCGGCATACGGCAACGTATCGGGGGTTCGAATCCCTCTCTCTCCGCATCCATAATTAAAGCCGCCAAGATGTTGTTTCTTAGCGGCTTTTCCGTTGTCCTATTCGTGAGTTTGTTTCTTTTTACTTACTCTCACAGCCGCAAGTTCTCGGTCAACGAACCCGACTTCTCCACGTCCACCTTTCCGTTGGGGGTGTGGATGGTGACGTTGTCGAAGGTGATGTTGCGCCCGTCGGAGATTTCTATCTTGTTGCCCTCGGTGGTGGTCAGGTCGGCGTTGCGGAGCAGCAGGTTGCTCACATCGTGCAAAGTCATCAGCTGCTGGGTGGTCGACTTCACATTATTTATATTGATGTTGTTGGCCGGGCTTTCGGGTATGCCTGTAATGTTGAGGAACGTCTTGGCCTGCTCCACGATGATGTCGCGTATGTTGACGTTGCGGTAATATGGCGTCAGCTCGTTCCTAAGCATGGCATTGCGGGCCGACTGTCCACCGACGTACTTGGCCGAGCCGAGCATGTCGAACTTGATTGCCGAGCCAGGTGTCTTGATGCGAATGCGCTCCATGTAGAGGTTCTCGCCTCCCCCACCCCGCGGGCGGCGCGTCTTGAAGCTGAGCCCGACGCGGGTGCCGTCGAGCACGCAGTCATAGGCATAGACGTCGCGTATCACTCCCGCCGTCTCACTGCCGAAGGCTATGCCGCCTATCGACGTGCGAGCCAGGCAGTAGCGTATCACCACGTTCTCAGTCGGGCGGTTGACGGTGATGCCGTCGAGGCCGCGCCCCGCCTTTATGGTGAAGGCATCGTCGCCGCAGGTCAGGGTGGTGTACTCGATGAGCACGTTGCGGCTCGACTCTATGTCGATGCCGTCGCCGCTGACGATATGTGGATGCTCGCTCTCCACGCTGACGCCACGAATGATCACGCTGTCGCAATAGGTGGGCACGATGTTCCAGAAGGGAGATCGTTCCAAACTGACACCCTCAATCAGAACCTGACTGCAACTGACGGGGCCGACAAACGTGGGCGAATAGAGTATGCGGCCGTCCTCGCCGTCGAAGATGCGCTCGGTGGCGGGCGTGTTGAGGTCGATATATTTCTCGTAGTTGCCATAGTTTACGCCACGCTTCCTCAGCTCCGAGTCCATTTCGGGGCCGATGAGTCTGCCCTTGCCCGTCAAGCCGATGTTGTGCTGGCGAAAGGCATAGATTAGCGCACCTGTCGACATGCCCTCGATGCCCGCGCTGCGCGTGAACACGGGCGGCATGTAGTCGCTGACAGAGCCGCTGAAGCGTAGTGTGGTGCCCTCGGGAACGTTGAGGCAGACGTTGCTCTTCAGCTCAATCCTGCCTGTGGCAAACTCGCCCTGTGGCAGCACCACCGTGCCGCCGCCCTGCTGGCTCAGCTGGTCGATGGCCTGCTGCACTCGTGGCGCAATGTTCTTCAGGTCGGCCTTTTTCAACTTCACTGTAACGGTGCGGTTAGGGAAGGTGTTGCGCCGAAGCTGCGGCATGTCGAATGGTGCGTGAATGGGAGCTATATCCTCGGGCATGGCCTCGGCTCCCACCTCGTAGGCGAAGGGGATGCGTGCGCCTGTCTGGGCTGTGGCCGAAAGCGTCAAGGCCAGCAATAAGATAGTTATGAACGGTTTAAACATAGTGTTGGGGGTTACTGGTGTTTGCAAAAATATGATGGTTTGAAATATTTGTAGCCGAGGTGGAACTCTCGGTGGCCGAGGGCTTCCGACTTAGTCTGGCGACCCTCCGCGAGACCTTCAAGCAGGTTGACTATCTCGCCGCCGATGTCGTCGAGCGAGGCTCCTTGGGTGATGATGCGGCTGGCGTTGATGTCGATGTCGTCTGCCATTCGGCTGCACGTGATGGGGTTGCCACACACCTTCACCACCGGTGCTATGGCCGAGCCCGCTACTGAGCCGCGTCCCGTGGTGTAAAGGATGGCCTGGCAGCCACAGCTGATCATCTCAACTATCTCGGCGTTGTCGTTGACGTTGGGGAAGCCCCATCTGACCTCGCCGTCGGGCACCACGTCCATGAAGTAGAGTCCCGGCTCTTGCGGCACGTCGGCAGGATGAATCAGACTTCTAATGGGCTGCGAGCCACTCTTGGAGTATGAGCCGAGCGACTTCTCTTCTATCGTGGAGAGGCCACCTTCGGCATTGCCCGCAGAGAAGCTGTCGTGGCCCATCAGCTTGTAGTAGTGGTCGGCCTTGCGCACGCAGTTGTAGAGAGCCTGACCCACTTCAGGGGTTGCGCCCCTGTGGAGCATCAGGTGCTCGCAGCCTATCAGCTCGCCTGGCTCCTCGAATATGCAGCGGGCTCCGAGGCCCACGAGGCGGTCGAAGGCGCGGCCCACGGCGGGGTTGGCGGTGAAGCCGCTGGTGGCGTCGCTGCCTCCACAGACGGTGCCGATGGTCAGGTCGTCGAGGCTCATGCTGACGGGCTGCTGCCGCTCCAGCACTACGAGCATACGACCGACGGCTTCAGCGGCGTGGGCTATGCTCTGTGTGGTGCCTCCTTCGCGCTGTATCACCACAAGTTCGGCCTCGCGGCCGCTCGCCTTAACAGTCTGTAGCAGCCACTCGCGCTGGAAGTTCTCGCAGCCGAGCGAGACGAGCACCACCCCGCCCACGTTGGGATGGGTGCAGAGGCGGCTCATCACACGCTCGGCGTAGTCGTTGGGGGCGCAGCCACCGAAACCTATCAGGTGGACAGGCTCGCCCGCAAACCGTGCCACTGCCTGCTGAGCCACAAAGTGGGCACATTCAACGAGATAGACGACGACAACGAGGTTGCGCAGTCCTTTCCGACCGTCGTTGCGCTGGTAGCCTTTCATCATGTCGTCATACCTCCAATTTCTTGTACGACACGCAGTTGCGGTCAATCAGATTCCAGTCGAGCTCCACGCCCACGCCCGGCGACTTTGGTACGGTAATCATGCCGTTGGCGTCGATGGGCAGTTTGCCTTTCATGGGGAACTGGAAGTCCTCTTCCGGCACGAAGTACTCGAAATATTTGCAGTTGCGTATGGCGCACGACACATGGAGATTGACAATGTCCATATAGTTCATCGTGGTGGTGTGCAGCTCGCAGTTCATGTCGAAAGCCTCGGCAGTGTGGGCTATCTTCAGCGTGCCGGTGATGCCGTCCTTCCACGACACGTCGGCCCTGACGATGTCGGCCGCCCGCTGTGCTATCACCTGAGCCACGCCCCAGTGGCAGCCGCGGGTTGTCTCAGTGGCGGCGATGGGTATGTCGAGTGTCTGGCATAGCTGGGTGTACTTGTAGAGCTCGAAGTCGCGGAACGGCTCCTCAAGCCAAATATATCCCAGCCGCTCCAACTGTCGTCCCACGCGCACCGCTTCGCCCATAGTGTATTCGCCCACGGGGTCGCTCATCAGTCCGAAGTCGGGTCCCACGGCCTCGCGCACCGCCTCGTGCACCTGCATGTCGCTCTCCACCGGGCCACCTGGATGAGCCTTGTAGCAGCCAATGCCGCGGCTTTTGTAGAGCAGGGCCTCGTCGACATACTCCTGTGTAGTGGAGTGGAAGAGGCCGCTGGCATAGACGGGCAGCTGCTCGCGGTAGGCGCCGATGTACTGGTAGAGCGGCAGTCCGGCGGCGCGGGCGGCGATGTCCCACAATGCCACGTCGACCGGCCCGGGCAGATAGACGGGGAAGAACGTCAGGTGGCGGTCTATCGTCCATAGCTCCTGCCATATCTTCTCTCGGTCGTAGGGCGAGCGGCCCATCACCACGGGGGCGATGTTGTCGTGCAGATAGGCCTCAGTGACCGTGCCAGAGCGCGCGGCCAAGGCGGTGGCCACGCCCTCGATGCCAGTGTCGGTGGTCAGCTTGAGCACCACCACGTCCCAGTCCATTGCACTGCGCCCACGACGCTTCTCGTCGAAGAGGCATTTGTTGCGCCTAACCCACCACGTTTCAAACTTCTTTATTATCATTGTCGTCGGTTATTTGATAGTTAGATGCCAGATTATGTGTGTGGACGTAGTCGCCCGCACCGATGTCGCAAGTGGCGTGGCCGATGGGCAACCCGTACTTCAGCACGTCGTCGCCCCGCGCTATAGGCATGAGGGCGAACTTGTGGCCGAAGGGTATGTCGGCCTGCAGCATCACCTCCCGGCCTCCGACGCTGATTATGGTGCCTTTAGCCAAGTCTTTTAGAGCCACCGCCACCTGGTCGGCCCCACTGAGGCGGATATACTGTTTGGTTTCCATTGGAGGGAAATAATAGTTGCTATAATATCGTTAGTTTCTATAGTACCTATAGAATAAACATCAATTCTCAATCCTCAATTCTCAAATCCTCAAAACGCCTCCACAGCACCGGCGTCGACGGGCAGTGTAACCCCGTTGATGTAGCTGCCGGCGGGCGAGCAAAGATAGAGGGCGGCATAGCCCACATCCTCGGGGCGGCCGAAGGCTCGGGTTGGGATGCGGTCGAGTATCTTGGCGCGGCGCGGGGCGTCGTTGTCGATGGCCTTGTGCAGCATGGGCGTGTCGATCCAGCCCGGTGCTATCGTGTTGACGCGAACCCCTTTCACCGACATGTCGGCCACCAAGCTGCGCTGTAGACCGAGAATGGCGGTCTTGGCCGTTGAGTAGGCCACCACCTGCTTCATGCCCATGAAGGCCGTCATCGAACTGATGAGGATGATGGATCCAGAACCGCGCTCCATCATCGGCTTGGCAAACTCGCGGCAGAGGGCGAACACCGAGCAGACGTGAACTTGGAGCACGCGGACGAACTCGTCGTCCTCAACCTCCCAGGCCCACTTCTTCAAGTGGACACCGGCGCAGTTGACGAGAATGTCGACCGGACCGATGCTCTCGGCCAATGCCGGGATCTCCTGCAAGTGGGTTACGTCAAAGGCTCTATACGAGCAGTGGTCGCCCAGTTCGGCCTGAGCCTTGCGCAGCTTCTCCTCGTTGCGCCCTATTATCACCACGTCGGCTCCAGCCTCAACAAAGGTGTGGGCTATGCCCAGCCCGAGGCCGCTTCCGCCGCCTGTTATCACGGCTTTCTTGCCGTCTATTCTGAATGCATCCATTTGTTATAGTGTTTTTACGTTGTTCTTAATCTTATACGTTCACCGAGAACACCCTCACTGATTCTCCCTCGCGGCTGTTGAAGAAAATGCGGTCGCCACGGTGGCTGTAGATGGGGTGCGGGTGGGCGTCCTGGCCCATCCAGTCGCTCAGATGCTTACACAGCGGTCGCCAGTGTAGCTTGCCGGCAGCCCAGTCGGGCAGCACCTGCGATATGTATTCGCCGTCCTTCTTGTGTGGGTCGGGGCCGTTGTCGGTGCTGTTGTGCCACACCGGCTTTACATCGTCGACAAACTTGAAGTAGCCGTCGCAGCAGAGCTGCTGCTGGTGGTTCATGGTGAAGTGGCCGTAGGCGTCGTAGTCTGGCGGCAGCGCTATCTCCCAGTAGCGGCCTGTGGCCAATTCGTAGCGACCCACCATGGCGGGGCCGTCGGCATAGCCGCCGTGGTAGATGATGTAGCGGCCGTCGTCAGTCCACATCTCGTGGCACACCCAGTCCTCGCGCGAGCGGCGGTGGCCATTGGTGTCGCCCAGCGTGTCGCCGCCCTCGGAGCGCACACGGCTGATGGTGTCGTCGCGGTGGTTGTAGAGCCATATCCGGCGGATGCCGCAGTCAGCCGAGGCCCACTCGTGGTTGTACATGATCAGCTCCGGATCAGTCGGGCAGAACTGCACGTGGGTTATCCAGCAGCGGGGCACACGCTTCTCGTAGAGCAGCCGGCCAGTCAGTGTGTCGTAGACGCAGAGGTAGCTGCTCAGGTTCTCTTGCTGCACTCGTCCGTCGATGTTGTAGACGGGGCGGAGGTCGAGACCCGAGCCCTCAGTCTGTGTGTCGTAGTCGAGTATGCGTCCGTCTGTCATCGGCACACAGAGGAGCCGCCCGTCGGAGCTGACGTGGGTGAAGGCAGTCATCCGCCCGTCGGGCACGCGGTTGAGCACCCGTGGCTGGCCGTCGGTGCCCACGCAGCATATCAGGTTGTCTTGTATATAAAATATTGTGTCACTCTGGGGGTCGAGGCATACGCTGGCCTTGCCGAGACCGCGGCCAGGGTTGCAGGCGAAGTAGACATAGCTCTTTAGCGTGCCGTGGCGGTTGGTGGTCAGAGGTGTCTCCTTGCCGCTGAGCATGTCGTGCACGTAGACGTTGGGGTTGCCGTCGCGGTCGCTGATCAGGTAGAGGCGGCGGTCGTCGCTGCTGAGCGACGAGCAAGTGAAGTAGAGCAGCTGGGTGTTGTAGTGCTCACCGCCGCGGCACCCGCTCACGAGCGTCCGCTGGCCTAACTTGTGGCTTTCCATGGCTTACATACTTAAAATAATAATTACCATGCTCCTACATCTCCGAATGTTCTGCATCGCATATTAGGCACGGCTCACATTATCCCATATTTGGCGAAGGCTTCCACCGTGCCCATGCCCTGCTCCAGTGCCTGCTTCACAAGTTTCTCGCCGCGGGCCTTCTCTATGGCGCGGCTGAAAGCCTCTTCCACAGCCTCCTGCGGTACTATGACCACGCCGTCGAGGTCGCCATAGACGATGTCGCCAGGACGGACGGTGATGCCACCGAACTCTATTGGCACACGGTAGTCAACCACCTTGCCCCTCGGCCCCTGGTCTTGCGCGTAGCTGCCACGCGAGAACGTCGGGAAGTTGAGCCGCAGTATCTCGGGCGTGTCGCGCGAAAAACCGTCCACCACGGCTCCGGCGGCCTGGCAGTGGATGGCGCGGGTGCTCATCAGTCCGCCCCATAGGGCATAGCGTGGCGACGCGCCTGTGCAGATATACACTTCGCCGGGCTTCAGACTGTCGAGAGCCTCAAACATCAGTCCAAAGGGCTTCTTCATCACGTCGAGCCGCGTGTCGGCCACCCGCTCGCCGTAGACGTCGGCCTCGAGCACCGGCATGGCGCGGCCTATCACCACCATTTCGCTGCGCAGCGGCTTCACTGGCTGCGGCAGAAACTGGTGAAGAAATTCCATCTTATCGAGCACGTCGCCCACCAAGGCCGTAAACAGCTCCTTGCGGGCTATAACGAACAGTTGCTCATCGTCGTTCCAAAGTTTCATGTCTTTTTGTTTTTAAGCCGTTCTGAGCGCAAATTTACACATTTCCGCTGATGTGGCAAAAAACCAATGAAAATTTAAATATAAAATATAATAATTGAGTGAATCAAGTGGAATTTTAGACCACAACGATGATGAATGCAAAAAAAATACATTTGCCCGTGTAGATGATTTGAAGCGCAAGACCGTCGACGACATCAAGGCTCTTCGCGCCGCAGGTTACACCGTACCATTCATAGTCGACATGCCAAAAGGCAAGCAACGTATCCTCTCTATGCTTGAGAAGGTTGAGAAGATAACACCGGCAGACGAGAGTAGGATTCTACAGGCACGCAGAATGCAAACGGCTGTATAATCACTCATCGTCTTTAACCAAAAAGCTCCGCCTTCCTCATAAATCGAACGCATGGATAATCCATGTGGTATAACAGACTCGCTAAAGAACAGGAAAATTGGAATAATAATCTCCAATTTGTGTATATTGTGTTTAAAAAGAGGGCAGTACCTTTGCATCTGGTAATAATCACAGGACCAATGACAAGACAAAAAATAGAAGGACACGGAGCGGTAATCCTCGCCAACGTCATTTTCGGACTCAACCTGCCGGTAATGAAGATGCTTCTTGCCAAATGGATGACATCGACGGGGTTCATGACAGTCCGCGCTCTCTTTGCAGCGGCGCTCTTCTGGGCAGTGTCGCTTTTCAAGCAGAAGGAGAATGTCTCCACCCGTAACAAGCTCATCATCGCCTTCGGTGCGTTGATGGGCTTTGTCTGTTCACAATATCTGACGACTGTAAGCCTTGAGCTGACAAGCCCTGTTTATGTCTCTTTGATAGTCGCACTCACGCCTGTCTTCGTGATGCTCCTTGCGGCGGTGTTCCTGAAAGAGCCTATAACCACACAGAAGACCATCGGGGTGGTGCTTGGCATTAGCGGTGCGGCTATGATGATATTCATGGGCGAGTCGGCTACGGCGGGCAGTAACGATATGCTTGGCATCACTGTGGCATTGGTCAGCATAGTATGCTGGAGTACATACCTTATCGTAATGCGTGATATATCCCAAAAGTATTCCTCGGTAACACAGATGAAATGGACATTCCTGTTCTCGCTCATCTTCCTTCTGCCATTCGGTTGGAGCACGTTGCCTGAGCAGACGCTGTTCACTGCCAACTGGGGATGGGAGGGCGTAGCCGAGCTTGCATTCTCAACGATTCTCGCTACCATCATCGGCTATTTCCTCATGCCCTTTGGCATGCGCTACCTTCGTGCCACGACAGTCAGCGTCTATATGAACCTGCAACCAGTTGTCGCGGCATTGGCTGCCATAATGATAGGCCAGGATCATCTGACATGGGACAAGCCCGTCGCCGCCATCCTTGTAATGGTCGGAGCATACATTGTTACAACGAGCAAGGGTAGAGACGATGCAAGAAAATAAAATCCGCAACATTGTTAATGCATACTTCAACTTTTGTTTTGAGAAAGAGACCTACCTAATGTCCATTACTGGCGAAGGCAACCGCAAATTCACAGATATTTCTTTCTGAACTCCGACGGAGTAATGCCCACATTTCGTTCGAAAAACTCTGTGAAGGCAGTCTGGTTGCGAAACCGCAATTCTTCTGAAATTTGCAGGAGCGAAAGCTCTGTGGTGAGCAGTAGTATTTTTGCCTTGCCGACAATCTCATAGTCGATTGCCTGTTTGGGAGACATGCCGCCGTTAGCCTTGCAGATTTTGAAAAGGTAACGGGCGGAGATATGAAGCGCGTTGGCGTAGTACTCCACATTCCGATGTGCTATGGCTTCATCACTTACCATTTCATAAAACGTGCTTACAAGAGTTGTAGTCCTGTCGTTGGCAAAAAGCGGTAGTTTGTCCTTCACGTGGCCATAGGTCTGCCCGTGAACTATAAGTATGTAGTTTACAAGCAGATTGACTGTCATCAGATATTTATATTTGGTATTCTTCATGCTATAAATAGCATTTATCTGCCGGAATGTCAAATCAAGCAGCTTCCTTGAGTCAGAATCATAGAGGTCCGGGGTGGTCTGTGAAATTGTCTCTATAGCCTCGCCGGGAACTAAAGGATAGATGACATTGAAAAAGCGGTTGGAAAATTTGAATGCGCATATTTCCATGTCGCCACTTGTCTCTAAGAGCCTGAACAGCACACCATCGGCAAGCATGAAGTTGGTTCCTTTCTCGAACGTACATTTCTGTGAACCTATAAGCACACGCGACTTGCCTGATACACATTTCATTAGATATGTGTCAGTGCCGAACAGTGTCATTCCCTCTGTCGATTTCCCCCGAAACCAAACTTTTTCGTATGATTCCTCGTTACCTAAATCTTTCATAGTGTGCAAAAGTACGCATAAGTTCCGAAAAACCGAAATTCTGTTCGCAACATTCTTCTGATTAGAAATAAAAAAGCTGTAATTTTGCACCCATTATGAATATACAATTGTCAGACCACTTCAACTACAAGAAACTTCTGCGCTTCGCTTTGCCTTCAATCATCATGATGGTTGTCGGCAGTCTTTACAGCGTTGTTGACGGACTTTTCGTCTCCAATTTTGTCGGCAAGACACCGTTTGCAAGCATCAACCTGATAATGCCATTCCTGATGATAAGCGGCTCAGTGGGATTCATGCTCGGAACGGGAGGCAGTGCGCTGGTAGCAAAGACTCTCGGCGAGGGGGACAAGGAAAAGGCAAATAGCATTTTTTCACTTTTAATCTATTCGCTGATTGTCATTTCAGTCATCATCGCGGCATTAGGTTTATATTTCGTCCGCGACATATCCGTCTTGCTCGGTGCCGAGGGAGCGATGATAGACAACTGCGTGAGATACGGTTCCATCCTCATTCCCATGCTGCCCGTCTATGCCTTGCAGTACGCTTTCCAGTCTCTCCTTGTCACTGCCGAGCGGCCCAACTTCGGGCTTTATGTCACCATTGGGGCTGGGGTCACCAATATCGTCCTTGATGCGCTGTTCATCATCGTGCTGCATTGGGGATTGGAAGGAGCGGCCTACGCGACAGCCGTCAGCGAAGCAGTGGGAGGACTCGTTCCGCTTTTCTATTTCATCTTCTCGAAAGACGCAAAGCTGCGGCTCGGACGCACATGCTTCGACGGCCATGCCTTGTTGCAGGCTTCCACAAACGGCATGTCGGAGTTCATGAGCAACATATCAATGTCGGTCGTTGCCCTGTGTTATAATTTCCAGCTGATGCGCTATGCCGGCGAGGATGGCGTTGCGGCATACGGCGTGATACAGTATATCACATACGTGTTCTTCACCATCTTCATCGGCTATAGTATGGGCACGGCACCGATTGTCAGCTACCATTATGGTGCGGGCGACACCGACGAGCTCCACAACCTCTTCAGCCGTGGGCTCAGGGTCATCGGCGTTTCCGGTATAATACTCTGCACCGCAGCCGAGCTTTCTGCCGGAGCCCTGTCGGGTGTATTCGTCGGTTACGACGCAGAACTGCACAAGTTCACTACCGAGGCGTTCATGATTTACAGTGTCTCGTTTCTCCTTGCCGGTTTCAACATTTGGGCATCGTCATTCTTCACGGCTTTGAACAATGGCATTGTCTCTGCGGTAATATCCGTAGCACGTACATTGGTATGCGAGACAGGAGCCGTTATCATTCTTCCATTGTTGTTAGGCATCAATGGCATCTGGCTCGCCGCCTCTCTTGCCGAGATAATGGCATTGACTGTCAGCGCATCACTGCTTGTCCATTATAGGGCAAAATATAAGTATTGAGATGGGGGAAACAGGACAATTTGGAATAATAATCTCCAATGTGTGAGTAAAATAATCTAATTTGATTTTTCAACCTAACCAAAGGTCTTTCGCTGCGTAGCTTTTGATCATTCGCTGCTTAGCGAAAGACCTTTTTCTATAGCATTACAAGTTCAATCGAATAGCTTTCACCCCGTAATAGCACCTGCCCTATCTCACAAAAGCGATGCTTTTATCCCATGAATGGACTGCGTACTAATTCCAATATAACACAACAATTATTCTGTTTCCGTTACATTGGTAAATGAATTGGTAATTTAGATACAATGCCTGATGGTTATTGTGTGTAATTTTGCATCAGAAATAAAAAAGACAAGCATTATGATTAACGATTTCATTTATGACATACCTACGAAGGTATATTTCGGAAAAGATCAGTTGAAGAACCTCGTGCCTGAACTCAGCAAGTACGGCAAGCGCGTGCTGATGGTTTATGGCGGCGGCTCTATCAAGCGCACGGGACTCTACGACCGTGTGGTGAAGGCTATCAACGACGGCGGACTCGAACTGTTTGAACAGCCCGGTGTGAAGTCGAATCCACGCATCGACTCGGTACGTGAGGGCGCGAGAATCTGCAAGGAAAACAACATCGACGTTCTGCTTGCCGTTGGCGGCGGTTCTACTATCGACTGCACCAAGTGGATTGGCGCGGCGGCATGCGTGGACTTCGACCCGTGGAATTTCTTCAACGAGAAGTGGGCACCGGTGGAGAAGGCGCTACCCGTTCTCGACATCCTTACAATCTCTGCTACGGGTAGCGAGATGGACTGCGGCGGCGTTATCAGCAATCCGGAAACAAAGGACAAGGTCGGGCGCATGGAGATGCCGTTGATGCCGAAGGTAAGCTTCCTTGACCCTACGAACACCTTCACCGTTCCGGCCTATCAGACGGCGTGCGGCTCAGCCGACATGATGAGCCACATCATGGAGGTCTATTTCAACATGAACGACGACTTCGACTTCCTCGACAGTTTCATGGAGGGCATGATGCGCTCAATCGTCAAGTATGCGCCGATAGCATTGGCAAAGCCCGACGACTACAAAGCCCGCGCCGAACTGATGTGGGTTGGCACATGGGCAATCAACGGATTCGTGAACGGGGGCAAGCGTCAGGCATGGAGTTGCCACCCGATGGAGCATGAGGTCTCTGCCATTTACGACATCACCCATGGTCTCGGCCTCGCTATCCTCACCCCACGCTGGATGGAGTACACTCTCGACGAGACCACGGTTGACAAGTTCGTGCAGTATGCTGAAAATGTCTTGGCATCCACGGTGACAATAAGATGGAAGTAGCGAAGAAAGGCATTGAGGCACTGAAGGACTTCCTTTACAACAAGCTCGGGCTGAAGTCCACCTTCCCTGAGGTCGGCATTACAGATGCAAGCAACTTCGGGATAATGGCGGAGAAAGCAGTAAAGAACGGCGGCACGTTGAACGCCTTCAAGCCGCTTGCAAAGGACGACATCGTGAAGATTTTCCAAATGTGCATGAAATAAAGATAAAAAAGTAAAACGGTAAAAACGATAATCTCATATTTTCTTCATATCTTTGTAGTTTAGAAAACCGAGAACTATAAACTCAAAAACTATAAACTACGAGGATATGGAGAAGAAACTACAGACAATTATGAACTACGACACTATTCAGGAGTTCAACGACGACCTCGGTGTGGAGACACTTCACCCATTGGTCAGCGTTATGGACTTGGGCAAGACCAAGCCGATGAAGCACATGCGCCACACCATGAGCTTCTATGCCATGTTTCTCAAAGACGAGAAGAACTGCGAGATGATATACGGCAACACGAAGTACGACTACAATAAGGGCGATGTCGTGTGCCTTGCTCCCGGACAAGTAATAGGCATCGAGGATGACGGACACGTGTTCCAGCCATCGGGCTACGCCTTGTTCTTCGACCCGGAGTTCATCCACGGCACTTCGCTTGGCAAGAACATCAAGAACTACGGCTACTTCTCCTACCAGGTCAACGAGGCACTGCACCTCTCCGAAAAGGAGCGGGAGACATTTATTGAGTGCCTCAATCTCATCAAGGGCGAACTGAGCCACGACATCGACCGCATGACCCGCCAGCTTGTCTGCTCATATATCGAGATACTGGTCAACTACTGCCAGCGTTTCTATGAGCGGCAGTTCATTACCCGCGAGCCGATAAACTCTGAGTTGTTGACGAAGTTCGAGACCATGCTCAACGACTACTTCAAGCAGAACAACATAAACCGCGGTCTGCCAACTGTTGCCTGGTGCGCTTCCGAGCTTTGCCTTTCACCCAACTACTTCGGCGACCTCATCAAGAAAGAGACAGGCACTACCGCTAAGGACTACATCAAGAAGCACGTCATCGAGGCAACCAAGGAAGCCCTTGCAGGCACCAACAAGACAATCACCGAAATCAGCTACGAGGTCGGTTTCCAGTATCCGCAGCACATGAGCCGCATGTTCAAGCAGGAGACCGGCATGACACCGGCACAATATCGTGAACGATTAACAGCATAATAAGGCAATGGAACCAAACATTTCACAATTCGCCACGGAATACCACGAGAGGATGTTCCCCGGCTATAAGTCGGACTTCAAGCGCACCGACCCAGAGTTTATCGAGCGTTTCAACAACTTCGCCTTCGACGAGGTCATCAACCAGACTAAGGACAAACTTGACGACCACACACGCTTTATATGCTACCTTGCCACACTCCTTGGCTGCCAGGGCATCGACGAGTTCCGTGCCTTGCTGCCTGCCGCCCTTAACATGGGAGTCACACCCGTTGAGATAAAGGAGATAGTATATCAGTCGGTTGCCTATCTTGGCATAGGCCGTGTGTTCCCGTTCCTCAAGGCTACCAATGAAATCTTTGAGGCAAAGGGCATAAAGCTGCCGCTTGAGGGTCAGGCTCAGACTACAATGGACAACCGCCGTGAGGCAGGAACGCAAGCACAGGTCGATTGCTTCGGCGAGGGAATGCGCGACTTCTGGAAGTCGGGACACGAGGACAGCAAGCATCTGAACAAATGGCTTGCTGACAATTGCTTCGGCGATTACTACACCCGCACAGGTCTTGACAAGCGCCAGCGTGAGATGATAACTTTCTGTTTCATTGCTGCTCAAGGCGGTCAAGAGGCGCAGCTGAAAGGCCACATCAGCGGCAACTTCCACGTTGGCAACGACAAGGACTTCCTCATAGCCGTCATTTCCTCCAACCTTCCCTTTATCGGATACCCCCGAACGCTTAGCGCTTTGAATTGTATCCGTGAGGTGGAAGACCATCAATAATAGCAAAATCCCTTGACTCATTATTGAGTCAGGGGATTTTCATTTTTCTAAATGTGCGAACTATTGATAACTTGCACTGCAAAATGTGTAATGCAAAACTGCCAGTATAGTCGTAACTTTGTTCCCGAAAAAGAACAAAAGTATTTATTATGGGCAAATCATTCAAGGCATTAATTGCCACAACATTCTTATTCCTTATGCTGATACTCAGCAAGTCGGCATCAGCGCAGTCTTTAATGGTAGTGGATAACGCTGCCCGCCAGACATACGTTACTCTCAACAACGGAGTCCGAATGCCGCAGTTCGGAACTGGTACATACAGTATTCCTGATGCCCGTTGCTATACAACAATTCTCGGAGCGTTGAAGGCTGGCTACCGCCACATCGACACGGCCCATGCCTATGGCAACGAGAGGGCTGTGGGCAGGGCTGTTAAGGACAGCGGCATATCCCGCGACTCCATTTGGATAACAAGCAAGTTGTGGCCGAACGAGTACGGCAATGGCAAGACACTGACAGCCATTGGCCGTATGCTGAAACGCCTCGGCGTAGACTACATCGACATGGTTTATCTCCATCAGCCCGCGGGCGATTGTGTAGGCGCATGGCATGAGTTGGAGGAAGCGCAGCGGGAGGGCAAAGTCCGCGCCATAGGCATCAGCGACTTCGACTACAACGACTCTATATTCCATTCCATTATCGACTCCGTGAAGGTCATGCCGCAATGCTTTCAGATAGAATGCCATCCATACGCACAGCGTACCCATTGGCAGGAAGTGGCGAAGAAGTACGGCATTCAGATTGAGTGTTGGTTCCCGCTCGGTGGGCGCGACAGTCACGGCACGATCCTCAAAGACCCTGTTATCAACCGTATAGCGAAGGCTCATGGCAAGACAGCAGGGCAGGTCATTCTCCGCTGGCACATTCAGAAAGGTTTTTCAGTTGTTCCGGGCATTGACGATGAGAAGTACATCAACGAGGACATGAGCATCTTCGACTTCACGCTTACCGACGGGGAAATGCAGGAAATAGCAGCCCTTAATAAAGAGCAACGCTTCTTCAACATGCCTTACGAACAGGCAAAGAAAGCCTTCTCGTCATATGAACTTTGGGATTAAACAATGAAGGAAGCCATCAAATTAATAATGTTCACACTGTTGGTATCCCTGCCAACAGCGTGTTCCCATGCACAGACAAAGACAAATGATATGACACCAAAAGAAGAGATAGAGGCTTACCTCGATGTCAACAACAAGGCTATGGTAGAGAAAGACACAGCTACCCTTGGTTCACTGATGTCCGACAATCTTGTTTTGCATCACATGTCAGGTCAGGCAGAGTCAAAGCAGGACTGGCTGAAAGAGATTGCCACAGGCTCAATGCAGTACCACAAAATCCGCAAGGAGAACCTTAAGGTACAATTCAACGACAACAATACCCGTTGTCATCTTACCTGTACCTCTGTCATTACCGCTACCATCTGGGGTATGCACGGCACATGGAACATGCCTGTGAGCATGACATTGGAAAAACGAAACGGCAAATGGGTGAGGATCAACCCGTAAGCATCAAGAATAATATAATACTGAGTACAACACCTGCAATGTGAGAAGAATTGCAAGTATTGTACACAGCGTTATGATTATACGGTTGATTTGACTATTTCTAACAATATAGGCAGAGCCAATCCGTCAAGCCTCCAGCTGTTACCTTCGGCTATTACAACCTTACGGTTATCATCGAGAGTGGCAACAATCTTGTCCGTGAAAACATCTTTGGTACATCATCTAATGGCTAATCATGCTCATAAAAAACCGCAACACTGTAAAAGCCTACTTTCACATACGCTTTGAGATGGAAGCCTATCGCCATCAGAATGACTTGGCATATCTTCGCTTGGTCTTTGTGGGCTATCGGTATGCGGCAAAGGCAACCAAATATCAACGATGTCATCAATGCTATAAGCAACGGCGAGATAGTCCGCTCACACCTTCTCCGTAATACAGTGCAGACGGTTTCAGCTGATAACTATTGAAAAGATGATACCGAAGAGGTTGATGGCATAGAAACCGCCACGTATCGGAAACCGCTTTATATGGACTATCTTGGTCATGAGTTCCCAATTTTTTCTAATCTTTTTGATTTTCCAAGAGAAATAGATGATGGCGACAAAAAATGATGTAACTACTGCCAATATTAAACTGAAGGCAAGGATTTCTACCCCTGTCTTTCTGAATGGGACACCCAAATTTATTTTTGGCGACAGATTTCAACGAG
>CAZRSL010000032.1:0-26394 GCA_964602785.1 uncultured Prevotella sp. | reverse complement strand
CGCTGCTGCGGTTTCCGTCAAGGCGTTTCTGTTTTTGTGTATTGTGGTAGCCGCCTTCCTTGCGGATAGCGGGCAAAACTTCTCCAAAAACCCAGTCTTGGAAAGCCTTTGCCTCTTTCTTGCGTGATTGGAAAATGCAACGGTAAAGGTTAGGCTCGTCGATGAAAAGCATTTGTTGTTGACCGCCTTCTGTTGGGGTATAGGTTGAACCTATACCCTTTGCGTCTAATCGGTCTTTTACATCTGCCGCATTTTTAAGATTAAGAGCTTTACAAACGTCAGCAAGACAAAACATCGGCTTGTCTGCCGTACCTACCACTCGCAGTTCTCCGAACTGTGGATTGTTGAACACTTGCCGCCGTGCAACTTCTTGTTGCCGCTCGACTGAATTAATTTGTTCCATAACTTATCATTTAATGTTTGATATAATTTTCTTGCCGTTTAGTTTATTAACAAGGTCATTATACGCCTGTTCTGGGGTATCTCCCTTGCCAAATATGCCTTCGTAAGTTTGCCAGAACATACCGCAAGTGACACCATCACTGCCAATGTCCAACGGTATGTTCTCAACATAATCATTCCATGCTGTCCACATTCCGCCTAAATATTCGCCATTGTATCTGTCCTTTACTATGGTCACTGGGCGTAAGCTATTATTCGTTGTTCCCATATTTATATATTTTTTATCATTGTGTAATAATTGTTATCATTGACGCTGATGTAGGTGAAGCCTAACTTACTGTAGAAAGGTATCAAATCTCCCGCTGATTTTAGCCACAGCTTTTTTATTCCCCGTCTCTTGCAGATTTTTAACGCTTTCTTCATAAGTCTTGTGGCCATGCCCCTGTTTCTGTACTCTGGAAACACATACAGGCTGCACAGCCATGTCTTGTTGTCGTCCTCAGTGCATATCTCAACGCTGCCTATGTTCTTGCAATAGACATATTGCTTTATGCACTTATAGCCTCGGAAGGGCTGGGTGTGTTTAATTCTGTTCATCATCTTAAACTGTCTAACAATTGGGTTCAATGGGCGTGGGGTTATACAGTGAAGTGGATTGGGTCGGCACCATGCTCAGTTTCCTCGTTGATAAACCATTCACATTTGCTGCCGGGGTAGAAGCCGAACTCGTTTACGTGGCCGACGGTATATCGGGCGCAATTGGCGTGCCATATACAGCGTAGGCCGCAACGTTCAAAGTTGTCCACGCGCTCCACGCTGTAGATGTTCTCTTTGGCCACGAAAGAGTAGAATGAGACGCGGTATTGGCCATTGTAGAGGTAAGCCTCGACAGTAGTGTCCTTCTCTTCGTCTTTGGTGCGGACAAGGTACTGGTTGGCGGGGTTGTAGCGTGCGAGGAAGTGGAAGAAATCGTCGTGAGCCACATGGGGGATTTCCTCGCCGTAAGCCTTGTGGGGTAAGAAGATGGGCGTGAGATCCCGCTTAGCGAAGATGTAGACAGTGAGCCGCTGGCGGGGCGTCAGCTTGGCGTAGAACTCATCGGCAGCACGCCGCCATATATCTTGACGGAGGTGCGAGCCAATGGCGCAACCGTGCATCCAGTTGAGGATGTCGAAAGGGGAGAGGTTTGCTAACATATTGTCTCTATATTTATATTACTGATTTCAGTTCTTTAGATAACAAAATGATGTCTCTAAGGCTCGCTGACTTCATCCTGAGGAACTGTGCCACTGTCAATACTCCAGATGCCCCGCCGCCGAATCTCTCTTTCAGAAAGAACATTTATATAACTTTTCAGTTTGATTTCCATGGTGTGTACATTCATCTTGCCATACTCCGCATAGAGCACCTCCAGTGGTGGCAACTCACTTTCGAAATAAAGTCTTGCCACTTTCCCATCTTTTTCAACAGATGTCAGTAATCTGGTGATTTCAATTTCCTTAATCATATTTGTTGTTTGTTAAGCCCTTCGCAAAACGAATAATTTGTTGCGTTTGTTTCTCACGACGTGCTTTTTCCGCATCCTTATATGGCTTTACATTTGCGATGTAATACTCATGCTGCTTTTGTAATCTCGCTTCACGATTGCGCATATATCTCTCGTGGTCGAGCCGTTTGCGGCGTTGCTTGTTATTCTCTGTCATAGTAGTTCAACTTTAAGTCCTTTTTGTGCAGCAACCACATATTTGCCCGTAGCCTTGCTTACCTCGTCAACAAAATACAGCCGCTGGCTGTTTTGCGAGGAAAGGTGAATAAGAATAATCTCACGGGTCTGCGAAAGGTCATTTGCTTTGAGGGTGTTGATACATTGAGAAAGGCTCATGTGCGACTTGCGTACTCGCTGGGCGACCTTCGGGTGCACCGTGCCATCGTTAACATTTTTTCGCAAGATGCCTTCGTCATAGTTACACTCCAATAACCAGTGATTTATGCCTTTAAAGGTGTAGTGCAAGTAGTAAGTGTCTGTGGCAAACAGCAACTTCGACTTGTCGGGCAGTTGCACCAAGAAGCCGCAAGGCTCTTTTGCGTCATGCTGGGTCTTGAAGGGCAACACTGTAAAGCTGCCGATGTGGTATAGTTGCAGGTAGCGTATAACGTGAGCATTGGGGTGGTGGAGCAACCTTGTAATCTCAAACGAGCCTTCGGTTGCATATATCGGGAAACGCTGTATATATTCAGCAGCCCAGCCCATGTGGTCGATATGGTGATGGCTGCAACAACATCCAACAACCTTTGAAATGTCGAAGCATAGTGCTTTCTCGGCACTAATCAACGGCATACCGCATTCGAGGATAAGCTGCTGCTTGTCGTCGCCGATGATATAGCCATTTCCACCGCTTCCGCTGTCGAGGGTAATGATTTTCATTGCGTTGGTTTTTGTCAAGGCAGGCCGTGGCATTTATCTCCACGACCCGCCTTGTCGGATTACTCGTTACTACTTGAACAAATCGGGTGTCGGCTGCTTGCCCATCGGCTTCTCGTTAGCCTTCGGTATAAGCTCTGCCGCCTTGCTTTGCGTTGGAGCCGGTTTGCTTGCGTTCTCTCGCACTTTCTCCGTTCCGCTTAGCACTTTATCGGATGCAGAATTTTCGGGCGATATATCGCTTTTATTTGCGTTCTGCGACCCTGCCCCGATTGTCGGCTGTGGAGCTTGTTCTTGCGCGGCAGCGTCCATGTCGATAGCCTCGGAATTGGCATCGTCTTGTGGCACGGTACTCGGCTGGTTAGTGGGTACTTCCACATAGTCGACATCTTCAACTTCCTCGCGGGTCTGGAAGCCGAGCATTACGCCGGGGTCTGTGGTGCGGATAAACCATGAGGCGGCACGGTAGCGGAGCATAAGCTGCGGCACGTTGCGCCACTTCGGGTTCTGCTGATACCATCCCTCTGCCTTGGCGAGTGCGATAGTAATCTCAGGGCCTTTCAGCACGTCGCCCGTCGCTTTGTCGATGGCAAAGGCGTAAATCCCCCAACTGTCCTTGCCACGCTCTCCGACCTCTTCGTAACGGATGGGCGTGTACTTGCCCGTGGCGTTGAAGCAAGCGATAGCGAATTTCGCCTCAAAAGTCGGCTGGCCGTGAACTATCACAAGATTTTGCATAACCATAAGCGGGTCTGCTGACATTCTTTGAGCCATGTTCATAGCTATCATGGTGTTGCCGATGTTGTTCTGGTACTGTTGCGGCACGAGTGTTGACGTGGCGAATACCTTTGCCATTCTCTGACCGAGGTTGAAGTTAGCCTCGTTTGCGAAGAAGTTGATTGTCACTTCGCCCTTGCCAGCGTCTTGCACGACTGGCAGATTGTCCTTGTTTTCCATAACTGAAATTTTATTAATTTGTGAAACTATTTTGTGAACACTTCCAGCGGTGCGTCATCCACCACTTTCAGCGATATTTGTTGGCTATCGGAGTGCAGCAAGTCAGTCACTGATTCTTTTCCGTCTACCCAGCAGGGCACAGATATACCCGTCGCTTTCGATATGCCATTGATAATGTCAACCGATGCGTTGACCTTCATTGCCGTGTTGAGATTGTTGTAATCAACGCCGTCCACAATGCAAGTGCATATCTCCTGTAAATCGTCGTTGGTGACATTCTGCTGAAAGAACTTCCAATGGACGATCGAGAAGAAGCCGTTTACCTTGTCCTCCACCGCGTCAATCTTCGCTTTCTTGTAGTTGAAGATTTGATAAAGAGTGTTGTCGCAGTCTGCTATGATTTGCGAGAGGTTTGTTGACCGTTTTTGCAACTTTTCCTTTTCCTTCTCCACACGCCTGTTGATTTCTTGGTTAGCTTTCAGTTTTACAATGTCGTCGGCATAGGCGGGCTTGCTCTCTCGCAAGGTTTCCAATAAAGCTGTCAGTTTCTTGTACTCCTTGTCGCTTTCTATCGTCGCCTGTTTTGCTACTTCAAAACCTCTTTCTAAAGCTTCAACAAGCCTGTCGGCTTCCTTTTCCGCTTTGTCAAGCTTCGGCTTCGTTATCTCATTGTACGTCTTTATCGAGCCTTGTAGCACATTCTTCTGTTCCGACAGGTGTTGTGCTTCTTTCATTATCTCAGCGAGCCGTTCTGACTTCTGTTTGTTATATTCGGACACAGCGTTAGCGTATTCGTCTCGCTTAAAGGCTTCGGGAAGTGGCTGTTTACAAATAGGGCATATTTCTGATTGCTTGAAATCAAATTTCTCTTCATTGACCTCGCGCCACTCGTCTTTTGCCATGTTAAAGCTGTATGTTACTTCCGCAAGGCGTTTAATGCGCACCTGCTGCTCGTCCTGTGCTTTGGATATATCGTTGCCTATCTTTCGTGCCTTGTCTTGTGCTCCATACAACTGCCGGTGAATGTCAGCAAGGTTGTCACTGTTGCGTTTTTCCCATGAGTGTCGATAATCATCAACTTTGTCTTGTATAGTTTTCAGGTCTCGGAAATATCGCTCAACACGTTCTACAACATCTTTGTCGCCATTACCAGAAGTGTCAGCTTTTAAAGCATCTTGCGCTGAAATCTTTGCGGGTATTTCCTTTAACTCCTTGTCTGCGTCCTTACGTGTACGCTTCGCCTGTGCGTTAAGCTCATCGATACTCTTGCGCTCCGCAACGGCTTTCTGAATAGCGGGATATGGCTTCATTAGTTCTTCTTCGTTGACTTCCCCGGCAACGGACATCAGCATCTTGCGCCTGTCCTCCATTTTATAGCCCATGAAAGCGAAGTTGTTGCTAAGAATCTGCCACAGTGCTATCGGCACAAGGTTTTGCAACTTTCTTTTGTATTCCGCCATTGACACGGGTACGTCATTCCAGAACCTTTGTACCTCCGTACCTACGAACTTCTCGTCGGGCATATCCTTTGCCTTCCACTTCTCAACCAACGCACGACGTATCTTTACGTCATATTCGCCGTCGATGTCAAGCACCACCTCTACAACGGTGTCTACTTTGTGGACGACCTCGTTGTTTTCGTCAAGCGTTTGCACAATGCCGTTTGCTGCCAGTGTCTTGCCGAACAAGCACCAATAATAAGCCTCGTAGATTGAGGTCTTGCCCGAGCCGTTTGCACCGCTGATGATAGCGTCTTTACCTTCAAAAACAATGTCCATGTCCTTGAGAGCTTTGAAACGGCTGATTTTGATTTCCTTTAGTTTAATTCTCATTGTTGTACCTTATTTGGTTTGATTATTTTCTCTAAGCTGCTTTCGCCGCAGGTATTCGTTGTAGGTTATTCCTTCGCCTTCTTGTGCTTCTATGCGCCGCAAGTTCAACTCGCTTTTGTGGTCAAAGATTGCGTCGCCTCTTTCTCGCAAGAAGTCTTGAAGTGCAGTCATTATAACCAACGGGTCAACCGAGCCATAGAAGTGTCCGTACTTGCCTTGCTTAAAACGGTTGAAGAAAAGCATTAACTCCGAGATTTTTAGATAGAAGTAGTTCTGTGCGATAAGCCAGGCGCATTCCTCTAACTTATCTCCGAAAAGTTTCTCCTTGCTTCCGCAGAACTCTGAGAGGTCCATGAGTTGTGGTATCAGCCACGCAACGGACATTTGAGTGCCGTATGTGCTGTTTATCTTTGCGAGAGTCGGAAATTTGCCAAAGAAACAGAGGTCTCTATTGGAACAAATCTCTCTCTGTACTGTCGGGTTGTAGTCCATTAGTAGCTTCTTTCTGTCTTCTTGCCATTTCTGCATCGCTTTCGCTGATGAGACGGTTAACTCTTGTGAGTGCGTCTTCTTGTCGATATTTTTTTCCTTGTTGAATTGTGCTATTATTTCCTGTAGCGTTTCCATAACTACCTCCTTGTTGGTTATCGTCGTATCTACCTTCTAAAATCTTAATAATCTTATTAGCATTGAAGATAAATTCAAAATCTGCTCTCCAATTATGGTCGTTGTGACCGTTAAGGAATGAACTCTGAGAAGCTTTCTTTATCGCTTCGGCAACTTTATGTTTGCCGAGTTCTTTTATCCTTGCACGAATTGCCTCTCTTCTTCTATCTGTCAGCTTAACACATCTTACCAAATTACAGGTTTCGCAGATTTTGTTGTAAAAAGTTATCAATCCTTGGTAGTTAATATCTTCAACGTCGGCGTGAGCCGACGAGGAAGCTTTAGCTTCCGTAGGTATGACATTACCATTTACATTATCATTTACATTAACATATACAGGTTCTTGGTTTTTTTCTTTTAGCTCTTGGTTCTTGGTTATAACCGAAAACCTATTAGGTTCTTGGTTATTTTTATTATTATCTTCGGTTTTTTGTTTTGGTGGTCGTCCTCCATGTCTGCCGTTTTCTCGTCTTGCAACTGTCTGACGCAGATATTTGTCATTGTTACGGTCTATCACAGGCTTAATGAGTTTCATTAATGCTCTGACCATGGGAGAACTATTCTTTTCCTCACCTTTGATGCCATAATCGAAGATAGCTCTTACCATTTCCTCAAAGAAATCGTTTGGAAGTGAGTATATCATTTCCACCCAATCCTTGTATATGATGAAACTATCTCTTGTCATTACACATTACTTATATTCTGCTCCCCAGTATCGCTGTATCTCCAAACCACTGTAACAAGGTCGTCCGTTACACTTCCTTACTGTGCAACGTATAAACCCCAATTTCGTGTGTCGGTAGAGAGTCGAGCGGTCGATGCCAAGGATGCGTGCGGTTTGAGTTGCCGAGAACTTCGCCGCCGGTTTTACATCAGGCCTTTCCGTAACCATGTCGTTCCTCCCATTGTCTTTTGCGCACCCGAAGCTCGGTGTTGTAGAGCGTCATCGGTTGCACGATGTTAAACTTCTTGCAGGTTTCCTTGATTGCCTCCCGCCGTCGCATACCTTGTGTGATAAGATAATCGAAGTAATCTATTACCTCGGCATCTTTTTCTTTCTTTGTTCCAAGTGCCTCTTGCATGGGTTTTAAAATAATTTAACTATAAAATTATACATTTGTGGCTTGAAACCGATAACTTTGCATAGTCGATACGCAAGCACGGTTCAATTACCAGTGCAAAATTATAAAAATATTCTCGCGAAACAAAATTAACGAGAAGTATTTATTATAAATTTAAGTTTTTTAAGAGATATATTAATTATCATGGAACTGGAAACATACAATTACGAGAAGAACAGCAATACGATTACCAAAGAGGAACGTATGGCTTTTATTGACAGGTTCAAGAAGGCTTGCCGAGCTAAAGGGCTTACCTTGCAGCAACTCCAAACTTCCCTCGGCAAAACTAACGCCTATTTCCGCAACATGGGCTACGTGTCGCCGAAGATGGCCATTGAGGTGAAGAAATTAATTCCTGACCTTAATATCGAGTATATAAATAATGGTGTGGGGCAGATGTTTATCTCGCCAGCTGAGGTTAAAGCCGAACAAGAGAAGAAGCGAACAGAGATACCTCTGTTACCAATATCCGCGAGGGGTGGAACCTTGACGGGCTTTTCGGAGGGTGTTAACCTTTATGAGTGCGAAATGATTTCAACACCAATAAAAGGGGCGGAGCTTGCGATAACGGTAACAGGCGACTCAATGGAGCCTGAATACCCGTCTGGTTGCATTGTTTTTATAAAGAAAGTCAACGAGAAAGCTTTTATTGAGTGGGGCAAGACATACGTTCTTGACACTTGCAATGGCGTGGTGATAAAGAAACTTTTTCCCGTTGATGGTGATGAAAACAAAATAACTTGCAGGAGTGTCAACTCGGCATATCCAGATTATACGATAAGCTTAATTGACACTTATGGGTTTTACAAAGTACTCATGCAGATGTCATTAAAATAGCGAGAATATCGCCGTAATCTTTACGAAATCTTGTCTAAAAAATAAATATAGGCTGTAACTTGCGGAAAACCAATGTGTTAGAAAAGGAGAATGAACATCTGGAAAGCGTGTAACCGTCCAAAGCGGTTCCGGGGTTCGAATCCCCGTCTTTCCGCAAAGACTAAAGAATGGCTCCGATTTGAAAGAGTTGCCTCAAGGGCAATTTGGAATTACTTGTTAGAAGGTCAGAAAAGCTCCGAATGAGAGCCAAGACGGAGCATACGTATAGTGTTGTTTTTCTCGTCTACCCAAATAAGGAGGGTGTCATTTTCCACATGACATTCCATGCAGCCTCTGTAATTGCCAACAAGCTTGTGCGGAAGCATTTCGGGAGGCAAGGGTATGCCATACTCTAACATCTGAAACACGCCGTTTATGATTTGCAAGAAATCAGGGCGGTTTCGATAATGCTTGAAGTCTCGCTTGAATTGTGTGGAAAATATGAGCTTCTTCTTCATCCCAATATGGACTTTACCATGGCTTCCACACTTGATGTGTCAATTACGCCAGCATACTTGCCCGATTTGGCTTCCTCTATTGCAGCCATCGTCAGCTTGTTGGGCTTCCTCTCTTCGGTAAAAAGACCTGTGGCGAGCAAGTCTTCGACTGCCTTTCTTGCCCTGCTGCTTCGTGCGTTGTAAGATACTGTTAGTGTTGCCATTGTTGCGCTTACTTTATTTTGTTTGATGCAAAGATAGCTATTTCTTCCATAATATGGAAACAAATTTCACTTTTTTTGAAACATCAATACATTTGTTGTTTTTAGTAGTATAAAGCCAATTGTTTATATAATGTCAATGAAATTTATAAAGAGGAAAACACCCGCATCACATTTTCGCATGTTATGGCCGCAAGTTGCTCCTCGCTGACGGAGTATGCTTGGGCGAGTTTTCTCAGTACTTCCACGGTGAAAGCAGGTTCGTTGCGATGGCCGCGGTGGGGGACAGGAGCCATGTATGGGCTGTCGGTTTCGAGCACTATCCTGTCTAAGGGCACCACTTGGGGCAGAACTTCGGGCAGGTGGGAACTCTTAAATGTGGCGACTCCTCCTATGCCGAGCACAAACTTTGGGAATTGCAAATAAGCCTCGGCTTCCTGAGCGTTGCCAGTGAAACAGTGGAATACGCCACCAGGCAGCTCTCGCTCATAGTGGCGGAAGATGTGGATTAGCTCGTTTTGCGCTTTTCGGCAGTGTATTTCGAGCGGCAGCCCCAGCTCTATGCTCCATTCTATCTGTCGCTCAAAGGCTTCGGTCTGCTCTTTCTCAAACTCGCGACTCCAATAGAAGTCGAGCCCGACCTCGCCTATGGCAATGTACTTGACAGGGCTTTGCGATGATAAGTTAGCCATCAAGGCTTTGTGGATGGCTTCAAGTACAACAGGATAGTCAGCTTTCACTTCCTCTGGCTGGAGGCCGGCCATGGGGTAGAGGTAGCCAGGATGCTGACGGCATAGAGACATCACCGACTCGATGGAGCTGTAATCCACGCCGGGAACGAAAGTCTTGGATATGCCCGCAGTTTTGGCTCTCTCTATTACTTCCTCAACATCGTCTTTGAAGTCGGCAGTGTCGAGGTGGGCGTGGGTGTCGATAATGGTTGGCGTTGGCATTTATTTCTCCCTTTTCATCAACTTGTAGGTGTATGACCTCAGCTCGTTTTTCTTGTCTTGTGGCACCGTCACCTTGTCGAGGAATGTGAGTGCCTCGTCGAAATAGTAGTTGATGCGGTCTTGTGCCATCTTGTCGATGCCAAGCTTGTTGTAGATGGTGGTTACGGCGTTTATCTTTTCCTGTCGGTTGAAATCCTTGGCATTCACCCAGCTCAGGAGTTCCTCGCGTGTGGCATCGTCGGCATGGTTGAAGGCCTGTATGAGCATATACGTCTTCTTGTTAGACACTATGTCGCCTCCAGTGTTTTTGCCAAACACCTCTGGGTCGCCATACACATCGAGCCAATCGTCCTGGAGTTGGAAAGCCAATCCAACTCGCTCTCCGAAGCTGTAGAGCGCGTCGGCATCGCTCTTCGGAGCGTCGGCGAGTATGGCGCCAATCTTTAGCGAGCAAGCCAGCAGCACGCTCGTCTTGAGCCTTATCATTTCGATGTATTCTTGCTCGGTTACGTTGTTGCGGGTCTCGAAATCCATGTCATACTGCTGGCCTTCGCCTATTTCGAGGGCGGTCTCGGTGAACAGGTCGAGCAGAGGGCGCAGCTTCTGGTCGCTGCACTGGGCCAGACGCTGGTAGGCGAGCACAAGCATGGTGTCGCCCGAAAGGATGGCAGTGTTGGCGTCCCATTTGCGGTGGACCGTGGCATGGCCGCGGCGCATGTCGGCATTGTCCATAAGGTCGTCGTGCAGAAGGGTGTAGTTGTGGTAGGTCTCCAGAGCGCAAGCTATTGGCAAGATACTTTTAGGGTCGTCGCGATAGAGATTGTAGGCCAGCATCATCAGTGTGGGCCTAATGCGCTTGCCACCCATTGAGAGCACGTATTTAATTGGTTCATAGAGGCTTTCCGGTTTGCGGTCGTAAGGCGTGTTGGCCAGATAATCGTTTATGCTGCTGAGGATTTCGTCTGCTGTCATTTTCTTTATGTTTTAGAGTTTAAATACTATCGGTATGGCAATCATAGCCCTCGTCGGCTTTCCCTTTTCTGTCCCAGGCTTCCATTTCGGCATCAGTTTGACCACTCTCATTGCCTCGGCGTCGAGTAGGGGATGGGCTGACTGTGCCACCTTGGGCGAAGTTACTGTGCCATCTTTGGCAATAATGAACGACACAAGCACCTCGCCCTCTATCTTTCGGTTTTTGGCTTGGGCGGGATAGACGAGGTTGCGAGTCAGCCACTTCATCAGCTCGACGGGGCCGCCCGGGAATTGAGGCAGTTCTTCCACAACCCGCAGTTTCAGCTTGTCGGCATTCTCGTCGATGGCCACAGGCTGGATGGCTTGCGTCATCTCCTCCTGCTTGCTGTCGTTGGCTGTCTGACCTTCGCCCTCGCCCTGGTTCTCCACTTCGGCTGTGGTCCTGTCGATGGCTTCTATTTTCATCTGCTTGTCCACTTCCTTAACTTCCTCGCTGACGGTGGGCTTGGTTGTGGTGGTTGGAGCTTCAGCCTTGGCTTCCTGTTCTTCCGGTGTCATGGCTGGAATCATGTCAGGGTCGGGCTGAATGCCTTTAGGCATGTCGAAGTGGAAGTCGCCTCCGCCATCAGTCGATGTCCATTCGAGCGCGACAAAAACGACGGACAAAATCATGACCATCGCAAGCAGAAACCTTGTGGTTCTGCTGTTGTCCAAATCGGCTGAATGAGTTTTCTTAACTTCCATTACGCACTAAAAACATATAATTGGCGTTATATAAGAGCCAAAGGCACACTGCCAACATCAATTCTGCTTGCAAAATTAATGCAGATATTTGAAAAAAGGTGTATCTTTGCAGATAATTTAAGCAAAATAAATGAAAGAGCGCATACTAACACTCCTTGCGGCATTGGTTTCGGCCATTGCCATCGGTGCTCAGGAAAGCCAGACAGCCTACAATTTCCTGCGGCTTCCTGTCAGTGCCCATGGTGTAGCACTTGGAGGATACAACATATCGGTGGTGGAGGACGACCCTTCGCTCGCCTTTGCCAACCCGGCCTTGCTGTCGTCGGTGTCAGACAAGACGCTCAGCCTGAACGGCATGACGTTTATGAAAGGTGCGGTAACGGCGAGCGCAATGTTCAACCGTGTGGCCACCGACAAGCTGCAATGGGCTGTCGGCGCACAGTATGTGGACTATGGCAGCATGAAGGAGACTGACGAGAACAACCAGCAGACCGGCGACTTCTCGGCCCGCGACATATCGGTGCAAGGCTTTTTGTCCTATCAGCTGGCCCGCGACCTCGTGGGCGGAATAACGCTGAAGTTCATCAACAGTTACATCGGCAGCTACAGCTCGATGGCTGTGGGTGTCGACTTGGGTCTGAACTACTACAATCCCGACATAGAGCTTAGCCTCTCTGCCGTGGCCAAAAATCTGGGTGGACAGGTCAAGGCCTTTGAGGACGACTTTGAGAAGATGCCGTTTGACCTGCAGGTGGGCGGCACCAAACAATTGGGTGCCACGCCTTTCCGTCTCAGTGCGACACTTGTCGACCTCACACACTGGGATTACAAATTCATCAACCACGTGGCATTGGGCCTCGACGCCATCCTTGGGGACAACTTCTGGCTTGGCCTTGGCTACAATTTCCGCCGCAAAGACGAGATGAGCATCACGTCGGCCGACGGTGAGGAGAGCAGCCATTCGGCAGGGTTGACACTGGGCGGCGGATTGCTCTTGGAGAAGTTCAAACTTAATGTGGCCTACAGCCGCTACCATGTTTCATCAAACGCATTGATTATCAACCTGGCTTACTCACTATGAAAAAAATAATTATCGCCATCGACGGCTACTCTTCGTGTGGCAAAAGCACCATGGCAAAAGACTTGGCACAGGCCATCGGCTACATCTACATCGACACTGGCGCCATGTATCGCGCTGTAACCCTATATGCCCTGAGGCGTGGCTTCTTCACCAAAGAAGATGGGCTGCAGAAGCAACAACTTGAGGCCGAATTGCCGAATGTGAATATAACATTCCGCCTAAACCGCCAGACTGGCCGACCCGAAACATTACTCAACGGCGAGTGTGTGGAAAACGATATCCGCGGCATGGTGGTGTCAGACCATGTGAGTGAGGTGGCGGCGTTGCCACGTGTGCGCGAAGCCCTTGTCAACCAGCAAAGGCTGATGGGCAAGGAGAAAGGCATTGTTATGGACGGTCGCGACATAGGCACCGTCGTTTTCCCACAAGCAGAGCTGAAAGTGTTTGTTACGGCATCGGCAAGAGTGAGAGCCGAGCGTCGTTATAATGAGCTCAAAGCCAAGGGCGTGGAGGCCAATCTTGAAGAAATCGTTGAGAATGTCAACAAGCGTGATTACATCGACACCCATCGCCAAGTAAGCCCCTTGCGCAAAGCCGACGATGCTGTGGTGCTCGACAACACCAATATGACCATCAGCGAGCAAAAGCAATGGCTGCTCGACCAATACCATCGTGTGGCCTCGGAATAGTTGGAAATATGCTGTTGATACAATAAGATTAAAGGCAATCCCCAATTCTCAATTCTCAATCCTCAATTCTCAATCCTCAATTCTCAAATCTCAATCCTCAATCCTTTTTTCTGAACTCTAACGGTGTCATACCGAAGTGCTCTTTCACGTATCTGCCGAAGAAGGAAGGGTTGGCAAAGCCCAAGCGGTCGGCTATCTGCTTCATGGGCATGTCGGTCTGCTTCAAGTAGTAGCGTATCTCCTCGAGTATGTGCTCTCTTATCCACTCGTTGGCCGTCTTGCCAGAGTTCTTCTTGCACACCACTGTGAGGTATTTTGGCGATACGCACAGCTCCGACGCATAGTCCTCCACGGTGTGGCTCTTTGTTTGGTCGGAGTTGACGAGGTCGAGAAAACGCTGGAAGAGGGTGTTGGCGTGGGAGAGCTCAGTCTTAGCCTGTGTGGGAGCAATCTTCTTGAGCATTCCGCAGAGACCGAGGATGCCGCTTCTAAGCAACGACTGTATCACCTCAACACGGTAGGGGTGGTATTCGGCTGGCGATTTGATGGCAAGGCTCAGCGTATCGTAGAATTGACTGATGAACTCAATGTCGCGTGGGTTCATGTCAAGCACGTGCAACTTGTGTATGTACATCATCTCGTTCCACACGCTCATCTTTTCTCTCAGAAAACTTTGGATGATTCGGTTTGTCATAAACAGAGCCTTGAATTCGAAGTCGGGAGAAAGCATGAAGTTGGTTAGCGACGAGTTTGGCGGACAGAGCAACAATTGGTTCTCGCACAAATCCAGCATTTCGCCGTTCATATAAGCTTGCGCCTTGCCCTTTTTGCAGGCGGCGACCATGTTCATCTTTATCCGTGTGTAGCTTGGCTCGGCCAGTTGCTTGATGCTGTCGATGATGATGATATCCTCGTCGGAGTAGTCCACCACAATCGTCTGGTTGCTTGCAAGCACGTCTATTGTCATCTCCTCTTTTTCCATTTTTGCTTTGATGTTCTTTTTCCGACTGCAAAATTGGCAATAATCTTTGATTTGACAATGTCCTGTAGGCACTTTTTAATGTTCTTTTATCGAACAAATGGAAAAAAGTGGCATTGATTATGAGTTTTCGGACATCAGAAGATCAATTATTATGTCCAATTTTGCAGCGGAAACGAAATACCAAAAACGAATAAAATAAAAAAAGTACATGAAAAAAGTGTCATTATTTGGGCTGCTCACATTAATTATATTGAGTGGCTGCGGCGAGAAAAAAAACAAAGCGCAAACGTCGGTGCCTGTAAAGGTGAAGATGGAGACCGTGGGGTCTGGCCATCTGCAAGCTGGTGAAACCTACACTGGCACAGTGGAGGAACTCAACGGTGTGGCACTTAGCTTCACCACAGGCGGCACGTTGAAGCAATTGCTCGTCAGTGAGGGGCAGACTGTGGCCCGTGGACAGCTCATTGGTGTGGTCGACGCGCAGAACGCAAGCAACACCGTGGAGCTTTCGCGCTCGGCGGTGCAGACGGCTCAGGCCGCCTACGACCAAGCCCTGGATGCCTACAAGCGCATGAAGATGATACACGACCGCGGCTCGCTACCCGATATCAAGTGGGTGGAGACCCAAAGTCGTGTTGAGCAGGCCCGCTCGGCTCTGGAAGGTGCCAAGGCTCAGCAGCGCATAGCCAGCAAGGGACTCGGCGACACCAAGCTCTACGCCCCGTTTGGCGGCTACATCTCGCGCAAGAGCGTTGAGATAGGCCAGAACGTTATGCCTGGGCAAGCCGTGGTCAACCTTGTGAGGATAGACCAAGTGAAGGTGAAGATGAGCGTGCCTGAAAACGAAATCTCCCGAATGGATGTCGGCTCCACTGTCAGCATTAGGGTCGACGCCCTCGGAGGTCGCACATTCACAGGCAGAATAACGGAGAAGAACGTCAGCGCCGACCCGCTTAGCCATACATACGAGGTGAAGGCTCTGGTGGCCAACGCCGACCACAAACTGCTGCCCGGAATGATAGCTGAGGTGACGACCCAGCAAACTGGTGCAACATCGGCCATAACGCTGCCAGCCGGCATTGTGCAGATCGACGCTGACAACCGCACCTTCGTGTGGACCGTAGTCAGTGGCAAAGCCCGCAAGACGTTTATCACCACCGGCGACAACATTGGCGACAAAGTGGGAGTTGTCAGTGGACTCAACAACGGCGACCGCATTATAGTCAGCGGGCAGCAGAAGGTGTCTACTGGCATGGCTGTAACTGAATAGAGGAGGACATCGACATGGAAAAGAAGAAACGCAACTTAGTGGAGTGGGCGATGCACTACCACAGCATCGTTATTCTCATCACCACTTGCCTGATAGTGTTTGGCGTCTACGGACTGGCCGAGATGAACAAAAACGAGTTTCCCGACTTCACCATCCGCCAAGGCGTGGTCGTGGCCGTCTATCCTGGAGCCACGGCTGAGGACGTTGAGGAGCAGGTGACAAAACCCTTGGAAGACTATATCTTCACCTTCAAGGAGGTGAAGAAAGCCAAGACAAAGTCGTACAGCCGCAATGGCATGAGCATAATACAGGTGGAGCTCAACGACGAGCTTAACGACAAGGACGAGTTCTGGTCGAAGTTCAAGCACGGCATCAACTCGTTTAAGTCGCAGCTGCCACGCGGCGTTTTGGCTGTGCAGGTCAACGACGACTTCGGCGACACGTCGGCGCTCCTTATCACAATGGAGAGCGACGACAAGACCTACCGCGAAATGCACGACTACATGACTGCGCTCAAGGACTCTCTGCGCAAGATAGAGAGCGTGGGGCGGATGAATGTGCTCGGCGAACAGAGGGAGCATATAGCTGTCAGGCTCGACCCCGCCCGACTGTCGAAATATGGCATCTCGGAGCAGGCCATAGCCCTCGCTCTTGTGGGCAAGGGCTTTGAGACCACCGCCGGCACGATGAAGGACGGCACCCACGACGAGCCCATCTACGTTCACCGCTCGCTCAACGCCGTCAACGACGTGGAGCAGACCATCGTCTACTCTTCGCCCCAGGGAGTGGTGGTCAGGCTCAAGGACGTGGCCACGGTCAGGAGGGAGTATCCTGAGCCGTCGTCATACGTTACCAACAATGGTCGCAAGTGTCTCGTGCTGAGCGTCGAGATGAAGCAGGGCAAGAACATAACCGAAATGGGCGAGGACGTCGACCGCAAGCTTGCGGGTTTCGAGCAGACGCTGCCAAAGGACGTTACGCTGTTCAAAATCACCGACCAGCCTCATGTGGTGAGCGCATCGGTGTGGAACTTCCTCAAGGAGCTGCTGATAGCCATCGTCGCGGTGGTCATTGTGGTGTTGCTGCTGATGCCCATGCGCGTTGCGTTGGTGGCCTCCAGCACCATCCCGATAAGCATTTTCATCTCTTTAGGTCTCTTCTACGCCTTCGGCATAGAGCTGAACACGGTAACCCTCGCCGCGCTCATCGTAACGTTGGGCATGATAGTCGACAACTCGATAGTGATTATCGACAGCTACATGGAGCTAATTGGCGAGGGAGTGCCACGGTGGCAGGCCTCGATACAGAGCGCCAACCACTTCTTCCGCTCCATTCTCTCGGCCACGCTGGCTATATCGGTTACGTTCTTCCCATTCCTCGTTACGATGCATGGCGATATGGCCGACTTCATCAAACTCTTCCCGTGGGCAATCACGCTCATTCTTCTCATCTCGCTTATGGTAGCCGAGCTTGTGGTGCCTTTCCTGCAGTTCCACTTTATAAAAAAGCCGATGAAGAAAGCCGCCGAAACTGGTCGTCGCTCTTTTCTCGACGTGCTGCAATCGTCGTACAACTGGCTTATCGACCGCTGCTTCCGCCATCCTTACATCACTGTGGGGGTGGGCGTGGCCAGCATCGTGGTGGGCGTGCTGATGGTAGGCAAGTTGCCGCAAAGGCTCATGCCCACAGCCGACCGCAACCAATTTGCCGTGGAGATTTATCTTCCCACGGGCACGTCGCTTGAGCGCACCGCCCAACTGGCCGACTCGCTCGAACACATCATAAAGCAAGACAAGCGCGTAGTGTCGATTGCCTCGTTCAAGGGCATGGCCTCGCCTCGCTTCCAGGCTGGCTATGCACCACAGTTTGCCGGGCCAAACTATGCGCAGTTCATCGTGAACACCAAGAGTGAGAAGGCCACCGTTCAGGTGCTTGAGAAATACCGCCCCGTCTACGAGGCTGCCTTCCCCGGTGCCTATATAAAGTTCAAGCAGCTGCAATACAGCACCGTGGCCAGCCCGGTGGAGGTGCGCCTCTCCGGCGACGACTGGCCGCTGCTGTGCCACTGTGGCGACTCGCTGACCGCCGTGCTGCGGCAGAATCCGAAACTGCGCCTTGTGCGCAACGATGTCAACGAGCCGCTGCAGGCCGTAGGCATCACGCTCGACCCCATCAATGCCTCTCGTTTGGGCATCAACAACTTGAGTGTTGAGAGTGCCATGGCCATGCGCTACAACAGTAGTGGTCTTGCCGTGGGCAGTATTTGGGAAGGCGACTACAAGGTGCCCGTGAGCCTGATGGGCGTGCATGCCGACAGCGCGGTTGTTGGCGACATAGCAGGCGAGCAGATGGCTGCCTACGGTGGACTTGCCAGCGTGCCTCTGCGCCAGGTGGCCAAGGTGTCGACCGAGTGGCACCCGGGGCAGATACCTCATCGAAACGGCATGCGCTGCATCACCGTGATGGCAGAGGTGGCGCAGGGACTCAACGCCACTGCCGTCAACGGCGAAATTCAGCAGATGATGTCGGGGGTGAAGCTGCCTGCTGGCGTGGCCTTGAGCTATGGCGGCGAGACTGAGAACAACGAGGAGAACATGCCCACGCTGGTGGGTGCGCTCGCCATAGCCATAGTGATCATCTTCTTCATCCTCCTGGCTCATTTCCGCAGCATCGCCACGTCGACGTTGCTTCTGTTCAGCCTCATGCTGACCCTCTTCGGGGCGGCAATGGGCGTGCTCATCACTGGTGTCGACTTCTCGCTGACGTGCTTCCTCGGCATCATCTCGCTCATGGGAATACTCGTGCGCAACGCCATCATCATGTACGACTACGCTGAGGAGTTGCGCGGACAGGAGGTCAACCATGAGTTGCTCTCCCAACAGCACTACTCCGAGACGGCCCTCGCCGCTGGCAACTATCTTACAGCCGACGGCCGCCACCTGACAGCCAAGGCCGCCATCTATCTGAGCGCACGCCGACGCATGCGCCCCATCTTCCTCACATCGGCGGCGGCCTCGATGGGTGTGATACCGATGATCATCGGGCGCAGCGGATTGTGGATGCCCATGGGGGCGGTAATCTGCTTCGGCACCATCATAACAATGTTCTTCATCCTCACCATACTGCCCATCGGCTACTGGCTCGTGATGAACGGCAGCACGGAGCGCAGAATAGCAAACGAAAAATCTGAACAACAATGAAACGCACCATTTTATCTATAATCAGCCTGGCCATCGGCACTGCCGCTTTAGGCCAGACCACATATAGCCTCCAGCAGGTCATAGACAGCGCAAGGCACAACAACATAGCCATGCGCAATGCCAACCGCTCAATAGCCTCGGCTGGGGAACAGCGCAAGGAGGCTCTGACTAAATACTTCCCCACTGTGAGCGGTACGGGCGGATGGTTCGATGCCCAGAAACCTGTCATATCGGCCGACCTCAACGTGATGGGCAATCCTATCAGCCTCAACTATGTCAAGGACGGCGTGGTGGGTGGCATAACCGCTGTGCAACCTGTCTATGCCGGCGGACGCATTGTCAACAGCAACAGGCTGGCCCGGGTGAATGAGGATGCGAGCCGTCTGCAGATGCAGCTGACCGAAAACGAGGTCGACCGCACCGCCGAGGGCTACTACTGGCAGATGGCTACGGTTGAGGAGAAGCTGAGGACCGTGGCAATGATGGAGAAACTGCTGGCCGACATCCATAAGGACGTGGCGGTGGCAGTGGAGGCGGGGGTGTCGCTGCGCAACGACCTGCTGCAGGTGGAACTCCGCCAGAACGAGGTGGAGAGCCAGCAGCTGAGGCTTGACAACGCGCTGCAGCTCAGCCGGATGCTCTTGGCACAGTACTGTGGACTGGCCGACACTCTTTTCGCCATCAGCTACAACACCGAGGCCACGCCGCCGCTGGAGCTGAAGCAGGATCACGAGCAAGCTCTGCCGCAGACTGCCGAATACCAGCTTTTAGGCAAGCAGGTGGAGGCGGCGAAGCTCAAGAAGAAGCTCGCCGTGGGAGAATACATGCCTTCGGTGGGCGTTGGCGCGGGCTACAACTTCAACAACGTGATGGAACATGGCCGGCAGAACACCCTCGTCTTTGCCACTGTGAGTGTGCCGCTGAGCGACTGGTGGGGCGGCTCCCACGCCATCCGCCGCAAGAAGATAGAGTATGAGCAGGCCGTCGACAACAAGCGCGACCAGGGCCAGCTGCTTGTCATAAGAATGCAAAACGCGTGGAACAGTGTCGTGGAGGCCTACAAGCAGCTCGCCATAGCCCAGCGCAGCATAGAGCAAGCCAGCGAGAACCTGCGGCTGAACCGCGACTTCTATAGTGCCGGCACTACCCAGATGAGCGATCTGCTCGAGGCACAGACGCTCTACCAGCAGGCTCTCGACAGCCGTACTGAGGCTTTTGCACAATACCAGCTGCGCATCGTCGACTATAAGCAGGCGTTGGGGCAATAAATACGGCAACATCAGCGTTTTTAACAATAGTGGAATACTATAATCAGACACGACTATGACTATACAAGAAGCTATCCCGCTGCGCCATGCTGTGCGCAGCTATACCGACAAGCCTGTCGAGGAGGAGAAACTGCAGCAGCTGAGGCAGCTCATCGACAAATGCAACGACGCTCTCGGACTACACATACAGATGGTGGTGGGCGACCCAAAGGCTTTCGACAGCCGGTTGGCCCATTACGGCAAGTTTCAGGGCGTGAGCAACTACATTGCCATGATAGGCACAAAAGACGACGACCTCGACGAAATGCTGGGATATGCGGGCGAACACCTCGTGCTCTTCGCTCAGACGCTGGGGATAGACACTTGCTGGGTGGGGCTCACGTTCAAGAAAAATCCCGAGGTGCTACAGATAGACAAGGGCGAGCGCGTGCGCTGCGTCATCCCATTCGGCTATGGACAGACCCAAGGCGTGGTCCACAAAGTCAAAACCGTTGAGCAGGTGAGCCGTGTGGACGGCCCCATGCCCGCTTGGTTCCGTCGTGGCGTTGAGGCGGCTCTGCTTGCGCCAACAGCAATGAATCAGCAGAAGTTCACCTTCTCGCTCGTCGCACCCAATGTGGTTGAGGCCAAGGCTGGATGGGGCTTCTTCACCCATGTCGACCTCGGTATCGTGAAATACCACTTCGAGATAGGGGCAGGACGGGAGAACTTCACGTGGAAAGAGAAAGTTTAAAGTTTGGGTGATTCAATGGAAATGATTTTGCCATAATTTGTAGGTATTTAAAATATTTGTCGTAACTTTGCACGTGAATAAATTTAATGCGCAATAAATTTGACATGAAAAAGCTTTTATCGACTTTTGTGGCGGCCGCCATCCTCATGGGGCTGGCTGGTTGCTCAGGCTCAAAAGAGATTTCTTACTTACAGAACATTGACACTATCAGTCTTGCTGGCTCCAAGGGGCTTTACGACGCAAAGATTATGCCCAAGGACCTGCTAACCATCACCGTCAGCACCACCGACGCCGAGGCGGCACGCCCGTTCAACCTCTCTGTCCAGGGCACTTTGAGCTCTGGCGGCGACTCCAACCAAGGCTCAATGCAGCAATATCTTGTCGACAACAACGGCGACATAAAGTTCCCTGTGATAGGCAAGATTCATGTTGTGGGCTTGACAAAGACTCAGTGCGAGGACCTGATAACCGACAAAATCAGCCCTTATATGGCCGCACAGGAGCATCCTGTCGTAACCGTGAGGATGGCAAGCTACCACGTAACGGTAATCGGAGAGGTGGGTTCGCCGAAGGTGGTGCCCGTTACAACCGAGAAGATGAACATTTTTGAGGCTCTTGCCTCTGCCGGCGACTTGGGCATCTACGGCAAGCGAAACAACCTGATATTGCTGCGCGAGGATTCCACGGGGCAAAAGTCGTTCACGCGAATCAACCTGATGGATGCCAACCTGATTAATTCACCTTATTATTATTTGCAACAGAACGACATCATATATGTGGAGCCCAACAGCGTGAAGGCGAAGAACTCGGAGATTGGCTCGTCAACCACCTTGTGGTTCTCGCTTGTGGGAATCGTCACATCGATTGCTTCGCTTGTTGTCAATATTGTAAGGTAAAAAAGGAGATACAGCATAAATGTGTGGAATTGTAGGTTATATTGGAGAGCGTGAGGCTTATCCCATATTGATTAAGGGGTTGAAGCGCTTGGAGTACCGTGGCTACGACAGCGCGGGCGTGGCCTTGATTGGCGACGATGGATCGCTCAACGTATACAAAACCAAGGGCAAGGTGAGCGACCTTGAGACTTTCGCTTCCGACAAGAACAAGAGCGGCACTGTGGGAATTGCCCACACACGCTGGGCCACCCACGGCGAACCGTCAAGCGTGAACGCACATCCCCACTTTTCCGAATCGAAAAATCTGGCCATCATCCACAATGGCATAATAGAAAACTACGCCGACATAAAGCGCAAGCTTATAGAGCGTGGCGTACACTTCCGCTCCGACACCGACACCGAGGTGCTCGTGCAGCTCATAGAATATATACAGCTCCGCAAGAACCTCGACCTGCTTACGGCCACGCAAGTTGCTCTGCATCAGGTGATAGGCGCATACGCCATAGCCCTGCTCGACAAAAACGAGCCCCGCCAGATTATATGCGCACGCAAGCAAAGTCCGCTTGTCATCGGCATTGGCGAGGACAACAAGGAGTTTTTCCTTGGTTCGGACGCAAGCCCAATCGTTGAGTACACTGACAAGGTGGTCTATCTTGAGGATGGGCAGATAGCAGTGATGCGACCAGGCGAGCAGCTCAAGGTTGTCAATATCCTCAACGTGGAGCAGAACCCGAAGGTCAACAAGATAGACATCGACCTTGGCATGATAGAAAAAGGTGGCTATCCACATTTCATGCTGAAAGAGATATTCGAACAGCCCGAATGCTTGCGCAACTGTATGAGCGGTCGCATCAGCGCCGACCGCGACCACGTTACGCTGTCGGCACTAATCGACCACCGCAAACAGCTGATGGCCGCCCAGCGCATCATAATTGTGGCTTGTGGCACCAGTTGGCACGCCGGATTGATAGGCAAGCAGCTGATAGAGTCGCTCTGCCGCATACCTGTTGAGGTGGAATACGCTTCGGAGTTTCGCTACCGGAACCCGGTGATTCTGCAAGACGACGTGGTGATAGCAATATCGCAAAGTGGCGAGACGGCCGACACGCTGGCAGCCGTGGAGCTGGCCAAGAAGAACGGAGCCTTCATCTATGGTATATGCAATGCCATCGGCTCGTCGATTCCACGTGCCACCGACACTGGCACCTACATCCACGTGGGTCCTGAGATTGGCGTGGCGTCGACAAAGGCGTTCACGGGTCAGGTAACGGTGCTCACCATGCTTGCCCTTGCCCTTGCCGAGGCCAAGGGCACCATCGACCGCCAGTCTTATTTGAAGATAGTCGACGGCCTTGCCAGCATTCCCGACAAGATGAACGATGTGCTGAAACTCAACGATTCCATCAAAGACTTGGCACGGACTTTCACCTACGCCCGCAATTTCCTTTATCTTGGTCGTGGTTTCAGCTATCCCGTGGCCTTGGAGGGTGCGCTCAAGTTGAAGGAGATAAGCTATATCCACGCCGAGGGCTACCCTGCCGCCGAGATGAAGCACGGTCCGATAGCCCTCATCGACTCCGACATGCCTGTGGTGGTCATTGCCACCCACAACGACATGTATGAGAAGATACTCAGCAACATTCAGGAGATTAAGGCACGCAACGGCCGTGTGATAGCTCTTGTCACCCGTGGCGACAAGACCGTGAGCAAGATAGCAGACATGGTGATAGAGTTGCCCGAGACAATAGAGTGCTTGGAGCCGCTTGTGAGCACCATTCCGCTCCAGCTGTTGGCCTATCACATAGCAGTGTGCAAGGGGAAAGACGTCGACCAACCACGAAATCTGGCTAAAAGCGTAACAGTAGAGTAAAGCACTGAAAGAAGAATAATGGAGAATCATATACACGAGGATTGTGGCGTGGCGATGATACGCCTGCTCAAGCCGTTGGAATACTACCATAACAAATATGGCACGTGGCGCTATGCGCTCAGCAAACTCTATCTGATGATGGAGAAGGAGCACAACCGTGGTCAGGAGGGCGCGGGGTTGGCCTGCGTCAAGCTTGAGGCAGAGCCTGGCGAGGAATACATGTTTCGCGAGCGTGCCGAGGGCAAAGACGCCATCACCGAGATTTTCGCCAACGTCACCCACCAGCTTTCGGCCATTCCGCAAGAGCAGTTGGCTGATCCCGTCTACGCCAAGCGGCACATTCCCTTTGCCGGCAACTTATACATGGGCCACCTCCGGTATTCCACTACCGGCAAGAGTGGCCTTTCCTATATACATCCGTTCCTGCGTCGCAACAACTGGAAGGCCAAGAACCTCTGTCTGTGCGGCAACTTCAACATGACCAATGTTGAGGAGGTGTTCGACCAGCTCACCGACCAAGGCATGCACCCCCGCATTTACAGCGACACCTACATACTCTTGGAGTTGATGGGCCATAGGCTCGACCGTGAGGTGGAGCGGTGCTTCGTCGAGGCGCAGCAGCTGGGCTTGAAGAAACGCGATATTACCGACTACATCGAGGATCACGTCAAGATGGAGAATGTGCTCCATACGACGATGCAGAAGTTCGACGGTGGCTACGTGATATGTGGCCTCACAGGTTCGGGCGAGTCGTTCACCATGCGCGACCCTTGGGCCATAAGGCCTGCTTTCTACTATATCGACGAGGAGAAAGTTGTGCTGGCAAGCGAGAGGCCAGTGCTGCAGACCACATTCGACCTCGAATGCGACGACATAAAGGAGTTGCAGCCTGGCCAAGCGCTGATAGTGAACAAGCATGGCGAGACATCACTCAAGCAAATATTGCCCCAGCGGGCCAATGCCTCGTGTTCGTTCGAGCGCATCTATTTCTCTCGAGGCTCCGACCGCGACATCTATCGTGAGCGCAAGCGGCTGGGCGAACAACTCACCGAGCCCATTCTGCAAGCCATCAACAAAGATGTGGAGCACACAGTATTCAGCTACATACCCAACACGGCCGAGATGGCATACTACGGCATGCTCGCAGGCTTCAAGCGTTACATCAACGACCAGAAAGTGGAGCGCATCCTGTCGCTCGACCACAAGCCGACACGTGGGGAGCTGACCGAGATACTGAAGGACTACGTCAGGTCGGAGAAGATAGCGTGGAAGGACATAAAGCTGCGCACGTTCATTGCCGAGGGCACAAGCCGCAACGACCTCGCCTCCCACGTCTACGACATCACCTACGAGAGCCTGACACCATACGAGGACAACCTTGTGGTGATCGACGACTCCATTGTGCGCGGCACCACACTAAAGGAGAGCATACTGCGCATCCTCGACCGCCTCAACCCCAAGAAGATTGTTGTGGTGTCGAGTGCGCCGCAGATACGCTACCCCGACTATTATGGCATCGACATGCCACGGCTTGAGGAGTTCTGCGTCTTCCGTGCCACTATCGAGCTTATTAAGGAGCGGGGCATGGAGGAGTTGATATACCAAACCTACATCGACTGCAAAAACGAGTTGGCAAGGCGCGAGGGCTATGTCAAGAACTGCGTCAAGGCCATCTACAAGCCGTTCACCGTGGCCGAAATCAACCATAAGATTGTGGAGATGCTGCGGCCGGAAGGCATGACCACACCTGTGGAGCTTGTATTCCAGAGCATCGAGGGCTTGCACACCGCCATACCCGACCACTGCGGCGACTGGTATTTCACTGGCGACTATCCCACACCAGGCGGCATGAGGCTTGTCAACCAGGCTTTCATCAACTACGCTGAGAAATACCATTATCCCGATTAATCATTTACCAAACCATCATATATAATGAGAAAAGCAACACTCGTGTTGGACGACGGAAGCCGCTTCAAGGGTCAGAGCTTCGGCTACGACGCCCCCGTGGCGGGCGAAGTCGTGTTCAACACTGCCATGATGGGCTATCCCGAGAGCCTTACGGACCCGTCGTATGCAGGCCAGCTGCTCGTGATGACCTATCCGCTCGTGGGCAACTACGGTGTGCCCCCATTCACCTTTGCCCCCGACGGTCTGCCCAACTTCATGGAGAGCGACAAAATACACGTTTCGGCACTAATCGTGTCCGACTATAGCGAGCAGTATTCCCACTGGAATGCCGTTGAGAGCCTCAGCTCATGGCTCAAACGTGAGCACGTGGCCGGCATAACGGGCATCGACACCCGCCGCCTGACCAAGATACTGCGCGAGAGTGGTGTGATGATGGGCAAAATCATCTTCGACGACGAGCCTGACAATATTCCGCAAGCCCAGTACGAGGGAGTCAACTTTGTCGACCAGGTTAGTTGCAAGCAGATCATCCACTACAACGAGGGAGCTGGCAAGAAGGTGGTACTTGTCGACTGTGGCGTGAAGGCCAACATCATCCGCTGCCTTATCCGGCGTGGGGTCGAGGTGATAAGGGTGCCTTGGAACTACGACTACACAACGATGGACTTCGACGGCCTCTTTCTGGCCAATGGCCCAGGCGACCCAGATATGTGCGCCGACGCGGTGGACATAATCCGCCGCCAGATGAGCCAGAGCGACAAGCCTATATGCGGTATATGCATGGGCAACCAGCTCCTCGCCAAGGCCGCCGGAGCCACCATCTACAAACTGAAATACGGCCACCGTGGCCACAACCAGCCAGTGCGGCTCGTGGGCACCGACCATTGCTACATC
>CAZRSL010000031.1:0-29192 GCA_964602785.1 uncultured Prevotella sp. | reverse complement strand
TCAACATCGACTCCGACTCACGTCTGGCCTACACCGCCGGCGTGCGCGAGACGCTGGCCCTCCACCCGGAAATCTTCGACCCGCGCGGCTACGGCAAGGTGGCACGCCAGTACATGACCGACATGTACAAGGAGAAGATCACCGACGTGCTCGGCTCCGACTACAAGCTCGCCAACTGCGACTAATCAGACATCAACAAACAATTGCAGGGAAATGCCCTCACACAGGTAGGGCACTTCCCTGTTTTTCTTTCAACACAGAGAAACAATATGAAGAAACTACTCACAATGCTGCTGTTGCTCGTGGCCACGACTGCAATGGCGCAAAACGACACCAAAATTGGAGTCTACGACCTCGACAAGTCGAGCGTCGACGAGCCCACCACCAAGGGCAAGCGCACCGAGACCGTCGACACACTGCTGCCGCCGGCGCAGGCTGGTGTCAACGTGCAGGGACAGATCGACCACGACACGCTCACCTACACCGCCACCGCCCCACTTGTGAAAATCACCATAAGCCAAGTGAAGGACGCCGTGGAGACCAAAATCAACGATTACGAGCTGGCTGAAGCCACTTCAGGCAAGCTGCCACTGGCCAACCTGCCCGAGAACGTGGTGATAAAGTTCAGCTTCCTGGCCAAGGACGGCTCTGAGGCTGAGATACTGATGGACAACTGACGCCGCGGCTCTATCCCAGATTGTCCACATCATTCAAAAAATGCCTAACCGCCGACAACGGCAACCACTCCACGCCGCACTAAGGGCGAATAAAAACGGGGCAGAGTGCGCCGATTGATAAAAAATATGTAACTTTGCAACCGCATCGGCCTCTACACCCATTATGGCGGCCGGCGCTGAGCCAATGCCAAGAATACGGAAGTTAGACATATTCATCATGCGGCAGTTCGGTCTGCTGTTTGTGGGAACATTCTTCATCTGCCAATTTGTGCTGATGATGCAGTTCCTCTGGCAGTACATCGACACGCTGATAGGCAAGGGCCTGACGCTCGACATCATGGCCCAGTTCTTCTGGTATCTCGGGCTGATGCTCGTGCCGCAAGCCCTGCCGCTGGCCATTCTGCTCTCGTCGCTCATCACCTACGGCAACCTCGGCGAGAGCAGTGAGCTTACGGCCATCAAGGCCGCAGGCATCTCCCTCTTCCAGTCGATGCGCTCGCTCATCATTATATGCGTGCTCATCGCCATATCCTCATTCATCTTCCAGAACAACATCGGGCCGGCGTCGCAGCGCAAGATCACCCAGTTGCTGATAGCCATGAAGCAGAAAAGCCCAGAGCTGGAGATACCAGAGGGCGTGTTCTACGACGGCATACCGCAGACCAACATCTACGTGCAGCACAAGGACATGCAGACGGGCAAGCTCTACGGCATTATGATCTACCGCATGACCGAGAGCTTCGAGGACGCTGCCATCATCCTCGCCGACTCGGGCATGATGCAGTCCACAGCCGAGAAGAAGCACCTGCTGCTGACGCTCTATAGCGGCGAATGGTTTGAGAACATGACGCAGCAGCAGATGGCCAACTCGGCCAGCGTGCCCTACAGGCGCGAGTCGTTTGTCAACAAGCGCATACTGCTCGATTTCGACGGCACGCTCGACCTCGACGCGGCCGGCCCGCTCTCCACCAACGCCCGCACCAAGAGCCTCTCGATGATCAAGACGTCGCTCGACTCGCTGCGCCACACCTACGACAGCATCGGCACATCGTTCTATAAGGACGCGCGCATGGCCTACTACGTCGAGCCGGAACTCGACAAGAAGCAACTGGCCGAGGTGAAGGCCATCGACGCCAAGCACTTGGACATCGACACTCTCTTCGCCCACCTGTCGCCACAGGAGCGGCAGAATGTGGTCAGCTCGGCTCTCTCTAAGGTGCAGCAGGGCGAGAGTAACCTGGAGTTCAAGCAGATAGTAACCAAAGACGGCAACCGCATAATCCGGCAGCACGAGATAGAGCGCATCCGCAAGTTCACCATAGCCCTGTCGTGCATCATCTTCTTCTTCATCGGAGCTCCCCTTGGCGCCATCATCCGCAAGGGAGGCCTTGGCGTGCCCATCATCGTGTCGGTGCTGGTGTTTGTGGTCTACTACATCCTCGACAACACTGGCTACCAGATGGCGCGACGCGGAATGTGGACAATATGGTCGGGCGAGCTGCTATCGCCAGCCGTGCTCATACCGCTGGCCGTTTTTGTGGCCTACAAGGCCAACAACGACTCCACCGTGTTCAATTGGGATGCCTCGAAGCAGATACTGATGAAGGCATTGGGCCTCCGTCTGAAACGCCACGTGATGGGCAAGGAGGTGATAATCGACGAACCAGACTACAAGGCCGACGCACAGACGCTCACCACCATCAACACCGAGCTGGGCAACTACGTCAGAGAGCACGACCTAAAACGGCCCGCCAACCCCGTCAGCGTGTTCTTCCGCTATCAGCCCGACCACGAGATAGAGCGCATCAACAGCCAGTTGGAGGCCACCATAGAAGACTTGGGCAACACACGCGACAAGGTGATCATCACCGAGCTGAACAAATACCCCATCTTGGCCGTGAAAGCCCACACCCGGCCTTTCGAGCACCGATGGATGAACTCGGTGGCGGCGGTGATAGTGCCCGCTGGCCTGTTCTTCTACATTCGCATGTGGGCCTTCCGGCTGCGCCTACTCCACGACCTGCGCACCATACGCGACGTCAACAATGTGGTGGTGGCACGGATAGAGAAACTGAACAAATAAAGACAACATAATAATGGAACAACTGAAACTGAACACCATAGAGGAGGCCGTAGAGGACTTCAAGCAGGGGAAGTTTGTGATAGTGGTCGACGACGAGGACCGCGAGAACGAGGGCGACCTGATCATAGCCGCCGAGAAAATCACGCCGGAGGACGTCAACTTCATGCTGAAGCATGCCCGCGGAGTGCTCTGCGCCCCAATCACCATCAGCCGGTGCGACGAGCTCGACCTGCCCCACCAGGTCAGCGAGAACACGTCGATGCTGGGCACGCCTTTCACCGTTACCGTCGACAAGCTCGACGGTTGCACCACGGGCGTGTCGGCCCACGACCGAGCCGCCACCATACGCGCTCTGGCCGACCCGGCATCCACTCCGCAGACGTTTGGCCGACCCGGCCACGTCAACCCGCTCTACGCCCAAGACAACGGCGTGCTGCGCCGGTCGGGCCACACCGAGGCCGCCATCGACCTGTGCCGCATGGCCGGCCTCTATCCCGCCGGGGCGCTGATGGAGATAATGAACGACGACGGCACCATGGCACGGCTGCCGCAACTCTTAGAGTTCGCCAAGAAGTACGACCTGAAAGTCATCTCCATCAAGGACATGATCTCGTGGAGGCTGCGCCGCGAGAGCCTCATCGAGGTGGGGCAGGAGGTCGACCTGCCCACCGTCTACGGCCACTTCCGCCTCATTCCGTTCCGCCAGACAAGCAACGGGCTGGAGCACTTCGCCCTGACCAAAGGCTCATGGGGGCCGGAGGAGCCGCTGCTCGTCAGAGTGCATTCGTCGTGCGCCACGGGCGACATACTTGGCAGCCTGCGCTGCGACTGTGGTGAGCAGCTGCACAAGGCCATGCAGATGATAGAGAAGGAGGGCAAGGGCGTGCTCATCTACATGCAGCAGGAGGGCCGCGGCATAGGATTGATGAACAAGATCGCGGCCTACAAGCTGCAGCAGGAGCAGGGACTCGACACCGTGGAGGCCAACCTGCACCTCGGTTTCAAGCCCGACGAGCGCGACTACGGCTGCGGAGCCCAGATGCTGCGTCACCTCGGAGTGCACAAGATGAGGCTGATGACCAACAACCCCACCAAGCGCGTGGGCCTGGAGGCCTACGGGCTGGAGATTGTGGAGAACGTGCCGATAGAGATCACACCAAACAAATACGACTACAAATACCTGAAAACCAAAAAGGAGAAGATGGGGCACGAGCTGCACCTGAATTGACAACGCGGCACATATTTCCTGCCATTTCGCTTGGCTGTGTCGGAAAAAGTGGTTAAATTTGCAGTGTTAATAAATTCAATCATTATGGAAAACAATGTACAAGCCCTTCCGATGCTTTCATTCGGACAAGCAGTAGAATCTGCGTTGAAAAAGAAGTATGCAACATTTACAGGCCGCGCTCGCCGCTCTGAGTACTGGTTCTTTGCGTTGTTTACATTCATAGTCTACATCGTGGCTATGATTCTCGACAATGTGCTGGGCCTGACCATAGAAGGTCTGGGCTACGGAGTGCTCTATTGCCTTTGCGCCTTGGGGCTGCTTTTGCCCAATCTGGCAGTAACCATCCGCCGCTTGCATGACATTGGCCGCTCAGGCTGGTGGGTGCTGATAGGCATCATTCCCCTTATCGGCGCAATTGTGCTGCTGGTGCTCGTCTGCACCGACTCCAAGCCAGAGGCCAACAAATATGGCCCGTCGCCGAAATATGTGAGTGAGGCTGTTTGATTCCCTTTCATTCGAAAGTTAAATCCATTTGCAGTGGCCGGCCCTGTGCCGGCCATAATAGATGTTCGACCGCTTAAGAAAGAGGTGACAACATTGTTTTATGGCCGGCACAGGGCACGGCCACTGCATGTGGTAGACGCAGATGCAAACACATTTTGAGACAGATGAAATACGAGCATAAATATGGCACAACTCGAAAGCAGATGCGTTGGGATGAGTTTGACTACTCAACTCCAGGAATATATTTTGTTACGATTGTAACTAATGGTCGTAGATGCTTGTTTGGAGACATTGATAACGAAGAGATGTGTTTGAATGATGCGGGAAGAATGTTGCTTGAACAATACTACGAACTGGAAAACTTATACCACGGCATTTTGTGTCTTGATGCCGTTATAATGCCAAATCACATTCATTTTTTGATCCACTTATCTCGCGATAGTTCCACTTCGCTTTCTGAAGTAGTTTGGCAATTGAAGTCAAAAACCACACATTTATATATTCATGGTGTAAAAGAGAAGAATTGGATGCCATTCGATGGGAAACTATGGCAACGCAGTTATTGGGATGATATTGTTTTCAATGAAAAAGAATTCAAATTCATTCAACGCTATATAGCACTAAACCCAAGTCGTTGGTATAAGGATGACATTAATGACAATCATGGAGCTGATATTGATGACATTAAGGGTTGTATAAAGAAGTTGAAAACAAGAAGATAAAGCAGTGGCCGTGCCCTGTGCCGGCCATAATAGATGTTCGACCGCTTAAAAAAGAGGTGACAACATTGTTATAGGGCCGCCACAGAGGCACAACCGCAGCAATAAGACGACACAAAGGACTTCATACCGCTTGTTTTGGCACGTGTAGAAATATTGTGCGGCACGTGCCAAAATGTTTTTGTCCACGTGCCAAAACATTTTTTGGCACGTGCCGCACGATGTCATAGAGGCTTTCCCCCGGCCTGTCAACGACCTTGCCGGGAGGCATAACGCACCAAGTTGAGCAGCAGACGCTGCCCCACCACGTTGGCCTTGTCCTGGGCGCGGGTGTTGAAAGTGTTCATACTCTCGTTCATGCCGTCCAGGTCGACAGGCTTGTCATATTGACGCAGTCCGCGCAGACACGACGGAATGTCGAGCGTGGTGATGATGATGCGACCCCGGCCAGCCCTGATTTCGCTCATCGCACTGTAGACCTCCTTCTTGTGGTCGCTGACGCAGCCCACAAGAATATCGCCGCTTGCCACTCGCAGCCCGACGCGGCGGCGGTTGTAGGCGGCAAAGCACTGATATTCCCAATTGAACACGCAGTCGGAGGGCAGCCCTTGGAACACCGGGTGGCTGCGACAGAAGAAGTTGCCACCATACCACGACGTGCCGAGCTGTCGGTAGCCACGGTAGTCGAGCACCTCCTTGTCGGCAAGCAGGTCGGCCCAACGCAAGGGATTGTCGACTATGACGAGAGTGTGGCCAGTGTAGACCCACTCCAGGATGTCGTTGTAGCCGCTGCCAAACTGCTGGGGCTCGAAGGCGCCCACTATCATGTAGTCGCCCTGCGGCCGACCCATGCGATAGTCGCTGAGGCTGACGCCGCACCCGTTCATGAAGCTCTTGATGCAGCCCGTGGTGTCGGCCACGAGGCCACGTCCCGTGATGCCGCTTGCGTTGAGAGCCACGGCATAGACATCGTCGGAGCCCCGCGCCACCTCACGGCCATTCTGCAGCAGCGTGGCCTCTATGCGGGTGTAGCCCGGATGGCGCATGGCAAACCGCAGCCCCTGCCTGAGCAATTGGCCGTAGACCACGCCACCACTGACATGGACACGGCAAGTGAAGGCCGCGCCTATCCGCCCCACAGAATCGCTGGCCACAACTCGCAACTGCGCCTTGCCGTGCAGATTTTTCTCGTTCACTATGTATATGTCGGCCACTGTGGTGTCGCCCACCGCCAGCACCTTGTGGTTCAGTTTCACGGCGAGATAGAGCGGATGGTTGTAGCGGGCGATGAGCCGTGGGTCGCCCTTCAGGTTGCGGTAGTTGTCGACCACGCCCGAGTGGTTCTCCAGTTTCATCGACTCCCATCCGTTTATGGCGTAAGCGTCGACGGTGTTGCTGATGCGTATGTTCTCTATCACGCGCCCTTGGTAGTAGTAGGCCACGTTGCCCATGCGCCGTGTGAGCGAGTCGACTGTTGGGAACGCCTTGCGGAAGCCGTAGTCGGTGAGGAAGCGGTCGTAGGCGTCGTACCACTTCAAGTAGTCGTCGGCCTCCCAGCCCTTGTTGCCACTCTTCAATATCTCGTCGCGTATCAGTTGCAGTCGTGGCGGCGTGCCTATGGCACCCTCCTCGCCCCAATACACTATCTCGCCTTTGTTGCCGCTCCAGCGCAGGTAGTTGTCGGGGCCTTGGTAGATGTTGTCGTGGTAGACGCCAGGGCCTCCCGCGTGGTGGTTGTCCCACCATCCCACGTTATAGAAAGTGGTGTCGCGCGGCATCAGGTGCAGCTTGAAGTGGTTGTTGGGTTCGCCCTCCGGGTTCTTGCCGTTGCACGAGTTGTATGTCATGATGCGCGAGGGGTCGAGGCGGTGACCCATGCGCATCTCCTGGTAGTCCTCCGGTTGCGGGTCTGCGCCACGCTCGTTGTGCAAGTTGTAGATGACGAGCGAGGGATGGGAGCGGTCGCGGCGTATCATCCGGGCAAGTTTCTCATTGCGGAAGGCGAAGGCGAAGTCGGCCGAGAGCTTCATTCCGCCAGCATCGCTGACACTCCCACCGCTTCGGGCGAGCACCGAGGGGAACATGCCGAGGCCTATCTGGTTGCCACCAGGCTCCTCGAAGTAGAGCAGTCCGAGGCTGTCGGCGGCGTTTAGCACGTCGGTGTTGCCGATGGCACGATGGAAGTTGAGCATGGTCAGGCCGAGCTGCTTTGCGTCACTCACCTGCTTGATGGCCAACTCTCGCGATGGCGTGATGCCATTGACGGGCCAGAAGCTCCAACTAATGGCCGTGCGGAGTGTGACGCGATGGTCGTTGAGGAAGAACATGCGGTCGCCGCCGATGGTCTTCACGCAGAACCAGCGGAAGCCGAAGTGCCGTCTGACGCGGTCGCGGCCCATGCTGACCTCAACGTCGTAGAGGTTGGGATGGTCCAAGTCCCACAGCTTGGCGTTGGGTAGGTTCACCTCAATGTCTCGACCCGCCACTTCCTGCCGCCACAGCGCCTTGTCGCCACCGTGGGGCATGATGGCCACGGTGATGGGCTTGTCGCCCACGGTCTCAACATGGACCACGACGGTTCGCGGGTTGGGGGTGTTCTCCACGAACACATCTTTTATATACTCTTGTGGAGTGGCCACAAGTCTGACTCGGCCTGTGATGCCGCCGAAACCGTGGGACGGATTGGTCACCTGATGACCCCAGAGGTAGGTCTGCGAGTCCTTCCAGTTGAAGTTGCCGTTGGGGTCGGTTATCCTCACGGCTATCTCGTTGTCCTGGCCCAAGCTGATGTATGGCGTGATGTCCACCTCGAAAGGCGTTGAGTTGACGGCGTCGTAGCCGGCCAACCGCCTATTGATGAATATCTCAGCACGGAAGCGCACAGCGTCGAAGTGCAGGGCAATGCGCTTTCCAGTCCACGAGGATGGCATTTTGACAGTTGTCTGCCACCAGCTCACGCCCACGTAGTTGCCCGTTACGCCGTAGGTGGAGCCATTCCAGCCCCACAGCTCGCCCTCCACGGTGGCGGGCAGGTGCACTTGCCGCTTGTCGGGCTTGGCCAAGAGGCTCCAGCCGCCTGTCGGCTCGTTGACGGGGAGAGCACTTAGCGTGAGGTTTACCATCAGTTGGTCGTCCTCCCACTGGGCGTCGCGGTCGAGCGTGAGCGTCCAGTCGGCGTGCGAAATGTCGATTGTCTCCCGTTGGGCATGAAGTGGCATGGCGGCAAGCATTGCAGCAGCCATAATGAGCAAAGTGTTTCTCATGTTAATCGGTGTCATATTATAAATGTAGGTTTTCAGACTTTGTTCAGCAAAGTTAGTGTTTTTTGATGAGCGAGCCTTGCAGATTGGGGATTATTTCGTATCTTTGCGCAAAATAAGCGCAACCATGAAGTATCCTATTGGCATTCAGACTTTCGAGAAGATAAGGCAGGGCGGCTACATCTACGTCGACAAGACCGACCTTATATACAAGATGACCCACGAGGGAACAATCTACTTCCTCAGCCGGCCACGTCGGTTCGGCAAGTCGTTGCTGGTGTCGACACTGAAGTGCTACTTCGAGGGTCGCAAGGAGCTGTTCGAGGGACTGAAGATAGACACCTTGGAGAAGGAGTGGAAGCGTTATCCGGTGTTCCACATCGACTTCAACGGGTCGAACTTTACCCTTGGCGAGACTTTGGTAAAAGTTGTAAATGGCTATTTGAACGGTTGGGAGCGACAGTATGGCAAGAATCCTGACAGCAGAGACTTTGGCGACCGCTTCGCCTATGTGCTCCGCCAGGCTCACGAGCAGACAGGCCGAAGATGTGTGGTGCTCGTTGACGAGTACGACAAACCGCTACTCGACGTGCTCGACACTGGTTTGAACACCACCGTGGATGGCAATAGAATGCTGATAGAGGACTACAACCGCGACACACTAAAGGGCTTCTACTCCGTGTTCAAGAAAGCCGACGCCGACCTGCAGTTCGTGCTGCTCACCGGCGTTACCAAGTTCTCGCAGGTGAGCGTTTTCAGCGGCTTCAACCAGCCCGACGACATCAGCCTGTCGGCGCAGTACGAGGCTCTGTGCGGCATAACAGGCGAGGAGATGAGGGCCTACTTCGCTGAGCCAATACACCAGATGGCCATGAAATACAACTGGGGCGACGAGGTGATGGTGGGGGAACTGCAGAAGCACTACGACGGCTACCACTTCAGCGACAACCTACTCGACATCTACAACCCGTTCAGCCTGCTCAACGCATTCAGCAAGCTCGAAGTGGCCGACTACTGGTTCCGCTCGGGCACGCCGACCTACCTGATCAGACTGCTCAACCACACCGACGAGAACCTCAACGAGCTGACTGGCAGATACTATGCCACCTCGCAGTTTATAGACTACAAGGCCGACGTGGAGAAGCCACTGCCAATGGTCTACCAAAGCGGATATCTGACGATTAAGGCGGTGCAGAGGCGCGGCGTGCGCACATCTTATCTGCTCGATTTCCCAAATGTCGAGGTTAAGGAGGGATTCCTGACTATGGTGGCCAACAGCTATCTGAAGCCACACGAGGACAGCATGTCCTGGCTGCTGCAAGTAACCGACCAGATCGACGACGGCGACATCGACGGATTCCGCAAGTCGCTCACCTCGTTTCTCGCCAGCATCCCCTACTCCGCCAGACGAAAGGAGAACGAGCGGGAACGGGAGCGATACTTCCAGTACACCATCTACCTGCTGATGCGCATGGTCAGCTGCTACACCGTCTACCACGAGAAGGAGACATCGGAGGGTCGCGCCGACTGCGTGGTGGAGACGCCAGACTATGTCTACATCTTCGAGTTCAAGCTCGACAGCCCCGCCGCCGAGGCCATCGCGCAGATAGAGCGCAAAGGCTACGCCCGAGAGTACGAGGGCGACAAGCGCAAGGTGCTGAAGATAGGCTACACTTTCTCCACGGAGACAGGCACAGTGAGCGACTTCATTGTGGAGTGAGGCATTAATAACAGGAATTGACGATTTACTGCATATTTGAAAGAAATAACTGGGCGATTTTTCCGTTATCAATAGTGGAATTAGTAATTTCGCAACAAGAATAGAACCATCATACATTATTTTATATATTATGCCACAATTATCAGACCGCCTCAACCGGCTGGCACCCTCGGCCACTCTCGCAATGTCGCAACGCAGCGGTGAGATGCGCGCTCAGGGCATCGACGTGATAAACATGAGTGTGGGCGAGCCCGACTTCAACACTCCCGAGCACATCAAGGAGGCCGGCCAAAAGGCTATAGCCGACAACTACTCGAAATATTCGCCCGTGCCAGGCTACATGGACTTGCGACAGGCAATAGCCCGCAAGCTGCAGGGCGAGAACGGCCTCAACTACACCCCGCAAGAGGTGATAGTGGGCACAGGCGGCAAGCAGGGCGTGTGCAACGCCATACTCGCGCTGGTCAATCCCGGCGACGAGGTGATAATACCCGCGCCTTATTGGGTGAGCTACCCGCAGATGGTGAAGTTGGCCGGGGGCACCCCAGTTGTGCTCAGGGCCGGCTTTGAGCAGCAGTTCAAGATCACTCCCGAACAACTGGAGCAAGCCATAACGCCACTGACGAAGATGCTCATATTATGCTCGCCGAGCAACCCCACTGGCAGTGTCTACTCGCGCGATGAACTCAAGGCGTTGGCCGAAGTGGTGCTCAGGCACAAGGGGCTGTTCGTGCTTTCCGACGAGATCTATGAGCACATCAACTACATCGGCCAGCACGCCAGCATAGCCGAGTTCCCTGGAATGAAAGAGCGCACCGTGATATGCAACGGCGTGAGCAAGGCCTACGCCATGACGGGATGGCGCGTAGGATGGGTGGCTGCGCCGGAGTGGATAGTGAAAGGGATGAACAAGCTGCAAGGCCAATACACCAGCGGCACCAGCGACGTGGGGCAGCGGGCAGCGCTCGCAGCCTACGAGGGGCCGCAAGACTGCGTGGAGCAGATGCGGCAGGCCTTCGAACGGCGCCGCGACCTCATCTACGGGCTGGCACGGGAGATAGAGGGGCTGGAGGTGCACAAGCCCGACGGCGCCTTCTACCTGTTTCCCAAGTGCTCGTCGTTCTTCGGCAAGAGCCATAAGGGGCGGAAGATTTGCAACTCCACCGACTTCGCGATGCTGCTGCTCGAAGAGGCCCACGTGGCCACCGTGGCCGGCGACGCTTTCGGCGACCCCGACTGCTTCCGCATGAGCTACGCCACAAGCGACGACAACATCCGCGAAGCCATGCGACGCATAAAAGAGACACTTTCTTGTGTGAAATGAGGTTACAAATCCAGCGGTTGCACGTCCATTCATCAGCAAGGTTTAATGGCAAAGCAAGAAAATGTAGTTAAAACATCTTAATTAACATTCTGTTTGATGCTATTTTGTTACCTTTGCAAAGATGAATACCCAAGAAATGTTCGTCAGAAAATGGAGGCTTGAAAACCAAAATCGAAATTATCAACAACTTAAAATTTATCAATAACTAAAATTTAACAAACAATTATGGCAACACAACAAAAAACTGCCGCCCCCAAGAAGAAGTCTCAGGGCTTCCAGGGCGTTAGAGGTGCATTCTGGATCATCGTAGTTTGCGCTATCATCGCATTTGTACTGTTCTTCAACTGGTTCGGTGCTGGAATGCACTTCCAGGATGGCAACTCAGCCAACAGTCCTCTCGACGTTTGGGGTACTATCTACAAGGGCGGTATCATCGTGCCTGTCATCCAGACACTGCTGCTCACCGTGCTCGCTATGACAATCGAGCGCGCTCTGGCCATGCGCACAGCTTTCGGACATGGCTCTCTGCCTAAGTTCGTGGCCAACATCAAGGCTGCCCTCGCAAAGAACGACATCAAGACTTGCAAGCAGCTCTGCGAGAAGGAAGGCGGCTCGGTGGCCAACGTGGTCAACGCTTCGCTCGACGCTTACGTAGACATGGAGACCGGCGCCAACGCCAACCTGAAGAAGAACCAGAAGGTGGCCAAGATCCAGCAGGCTCACGAGGAGGCTACTCAGCTTGAGATGCCGACCCTGACAATGAACCTCCCGATCATCGCAACAATCGTTACACTGGGTACGCTGACTGGACTTCTGGGAACTGTGACTGGTATGATCCGCTCGTTCTCCGCTATGGGTGCTGGTGGTGGCGCCGACTCAGCTGCACTGTCTGTAGGTATTTCTGAGGCCCTTATCAACACGGCCTTCGGTATCGCTACTTCTTGGTGCGCTGTGGTCAGCTACAACTACTTCACCAACAAGGTTGACAAGTTGACTTTCGCCCTTGACGAGGTTGGTTATTCTATCGCACAGACCTACGAAGCAAACCACACAGACGAGGCTTAATTTTTGCTAACCCTTTAAACAATTTATCGCTATGGGTAAAGTAAAAGTTAAGAAAGCGGACGTCTGGATCGACATGACGCCTATGTCCGACGTTATGACGCTGCTGCTTACCTTCTTCATGCTCACCTCCACATTCGTGAAGTCGGAGCCGGTGAAGGTAACCACGCCAGGGTCGGTGTCGGAGATAAAGGTGCCTGAGAACGGAGTCCTGACAATACTGGTAGCGCCAGAGGAGGACGCCAAGGGCGTCCCTACGGGCGAAGGCCAGGTATTTATGCAAATCGACAACACCGACCAGCTCGGCCAGACCCTCGACGCCATGGCAAGCGAGTTTGGTGTTACTCTCACGCCGAAGCAGAAGGAGACCTTCAAGGGTGAGTCCACATTCGGCGTTCCTATGGACAAGCTCTCGCAGTGGCTGGCCATGAACCCGAGCAAGCGCACGTCATTCATTCAGCATTCGGGCATCCCTCTCGACTCCATCGACGGGGGCATGAGCGAATTCCAGAAGTGGGTCGACGCAGCGCGTAATGTCAACACCGACATACGCATCGCTCTCAAGGCTGACGCCGCCACTCCGTACAAGACCGTGAAGCGCGTGATGAACGAGCTCCAGGACATGGACGAGAGCCACTACTACATGATTACACAGCTTAAGAAGCAAGGGGAGGATTGACAACATGGCAAAAGAAGCAAAAAGCAAACAGAAGAAAATCAACGTAAGAGTTGACTTCACGCCTATGGTGGATATGCTCATGCTGTTGATTACCTTCTTCATGCTCTGTACGTCGCTCAGCAAGCCCCAGACCATGGAGCTCACCATGCCGAGCAACGACAAGAACATACAGGAAAATCAGAAGAATGAGGCCAAGGCTTCCGAGTCTGTAACTCTCTATGTATGCGCTGACAACAAGCTCTACTACGGCACCGGCATTCCCGACTACAACAACCCCGACTGGATAAAGGAAGCCACATGGGGAAGCGCAAAGGACGGAATACGCACCGTGCTCCGCGAGCATGCCACCGAAAGCGGCATCAAGCCCGTGAAGGAGATTGAGCTCGCTGTGAAGGAACTGAACCAGGAAAAGGCCAAGAACCCGAAGATGTATCCCGACAGCATCTATCAGAAGAAACTGAGCGACCTGAAGGGTGGTAATCTGAAGAGCGGCAAAATCCCAACCTTGACCATCATCATCAAGCCGACGGACAACGCCTCCTACAAGAACCTGGTTGACGCTCTCGATGAAATGCAGATTTTGAGTATCGGCACCTATGTGATTGACAAGATCAACTCCGACGACGAGAAGCTCTTGGAGTCGAAGAACGTCAAGATGTAAGCGTCGGCACATAACTTAAAGTAAAACAAAAGAAAATGGCAAAAATAGATCTTATTGATCCTAAATGGGTCGACATGGTGTTCGCCGGCAAGAACAAGGCCTACGGTGCATACGTGCTCCGCAAAGGCACTTCCAACCGCAACATCAAGGCTATTGTGATCTTGGTCATTGCTGCACTTCTCGTTGGCGGATTCCTCGCATGGAAAGTTATTGAGCAAAGACGTCTCGAAGAGCAGCAAGCCTACATGGAGGCCCTGGAGCTGTCGAAGCTCCAGGAGCAAGCCAAGCAGGAGCGCAAGAAGAACCAGCCTAAGGTTCAGGCCAAAGTGCAGCCTAAGAAGGAGATTCCCGTTGCCCGCGCCACACAGAAGTTCACCGCACCTGTCATCAAGAAGGATGAACTCGTGAAAGAGGAGAACCAAGTGAAGCAGATGGACAAGCTGGACGACAAGGTGGCTGTGGGCGCCGAGAACCAGAAGGGTACTGGCGACCGTACCGCAGAGGCCGTGCGCAACGACATCGCTGTCAACGTTCCACCTCCACCAAAGCAGGAGGTGAAACAGGAAGTGAGCAACAAGGTGTTCGACGTGGTGGAGCAGATGCCTTCGTTCCCGGGTGGCAACGCCGCCCTGATGGCATGGCTCTCGAAGAACATCAACTATCCTGCCGCAGCTGCCGAGAACGGCATACAGGGCCGCGTCATCGTGGCGTTCGTGGTTGAGCCAAACGGCTCCATCTCAAACGTAAAGGTGGTTCGCTCTGTCGACCCGTCGCTCGACAAGGAGGCCGCAAGCGTTGTAGGCCGTATGCCGAAGTGGAACCCTGGCAAGCAGAATGGCCAGGAAGTTCGCGTGAAGTATAACGTGCCTGTAACATTCAAACTCCAGTAAGCACAACAGCTAAAGCTTATTTATGAAGAAAATCCTGTCCTACACTGTTGTAGGATTAACCGTTATCGCAATGTCCTTCTTCTCATCCTGCGGGGGTGGGAAGAAGGACAACAGCGGTAGGACCGACACACCTACCAGCGGAACCATCACCTTCTATGCCGACGAAAGCTTCTCGCCAGTCATAAAGGAACTTGTGTCGCAATTCGAATTCCAATATCCCAAGGCTCACCTCAACGGTGTCTACACCGACGAGATCACTGGCTTGCAGATGCTCAAAGACCGCAAGACGTGCCTTCTCATCACGTCGCGGGCTCTGACCAAAAGCGAGATTGCCTACTTCAAGACCAAACAGGTGATACCCGAGGTGTTCCCAATATGCTACGACGGGCTCGCCCTGATTGTCAACCGCAACAACCCCGACACCTGCATCACGGTTGAGAACGTGAAGAAGGTGCTCAGCGGCCAAATCACCGACTGGTCGCAGCTCGGCGGAACCAAGAAAGGAAAGATAGAAGTGGTGTTCGACAACAAGCGCTCGGCCACGCTCAACTATGTGGTCGACAGTCTGCTCGACGGCAAGCCCATCGACAGCCCCAACATCGTGGCCGCGAAGAATTCGAAGGCAGTGGTCGACTATGTCGACGCCACCCCCGACGCCATCGGCGTGATAGGCTCGAACTGGCTCAACGACAAGCGCGACACCACCAACACCACATTCAACAAGAACATTCATGTTATGTCGGTTTCCACACAGAAAGAGGCAACACCCATGAACAGCTGGAAACCATATCAGGCATACCTCTTGGACGGACGCTATCCGTTCGTGAGAACCATATACTGCTTGCTCATCGACCCGAGGCGCGGCTTGCCCAACAGCTTCGCCAACTACTGCGCCAACCCGCAAGGGCAGCTCTTGCTCTTCCACGCCGGCATGTTGCCAGCCCGTGGCGACATCACCATCAGGACGGTCGACGTGAAGCGATGATGAAATTATTATAAAGAGTTACAAAGAATTTATAAATATTGCCCGTCTGTTTACAAACTGACGGAATATTGAGTATTTTTGCAACCAGATTGATAGGCAAAGGTGTTTGCCACGTCGTCTAAACAAGTGTAAGGACTCTTAAAACAAACAACGACTATGAAACTGTACAAATATCTTATCGCTGGTGTGCTCGCGCTCTCAATGCCGATGAGCACCATGGCTCAGGAACTTGACTTCAACAAGGAGATAGAGCCCATTCAGAAAGCTCTTAAGGCCGACCCCAATGGAGACGCCACTAAGAAGCTGGTGAAAACCTACGCCAAGGAGTTCAAGAAGAACCCAGAGGCTCTTGTGGCACTCGGCAATGCCTATCTGGCCATCAAGGACTACGACAACGCCGCCCTCTATGCCAACCAGGCCATCACCCGCAACAAGAACTACGGCAACGCCTACGTTCTTCTTGGCGACATCGAGGCAATGAAGAGCCAAGGCGACGGTGGCGACGCTGCCATGTGGTACCAGCAGGCCATGACAATGGACCCGAACAACCCCAATGGCTACATGAGCTATGCCAACGTCTACCGCAAGCGCAGCCCGCAGGAGACCGAGCGCGTGCTCAACGAGTTGCGCAAGGTGCGCCCCGACTACCCCGTCGACGCTGAGGCTGGCAGCAGCTTCTACCTCGGTGGCAAGTACGACAAGGCTTACGAGTATTTCTCAAAGACAAACCCGCAGAACCTCGACGAGTCGAAGCTCCAGGAGTATGCCGTTACCGACTATATGCTGGGCAAGTACGACGACGCCATGAACCTCTGCAACATCGCTGAGCAGAAGTTCCCGAAGGCAAAGATATTCAACCGCATCGGCCTCTGGGCCTCCGTCGACGCCAAGGAGTTCGACAAGGCCATGAACTATGCCAACCTCGTGATCAGCGAGGCGGGCGACAAGAGCTCGCGCGACTACCTCTACTACGGTCAAGCACTGGCTGGAACAGGCAAGTTTGTTGAGGCCATCGACCAGTACAACAAGGCTTTCGAGCTCGACAACAAGAACTTCAAGCCCTATCAGCTCATCTCTGAGGCCTACAAGGGCTTAGGCGACGAGGACAAGGCTCTCGACTGGAGCAGCAAGTATCTGCAGGCCAACGAGAATGCCGCTCCGTCGGAGTACGCTTCGCTCGCAGGCATCTATCTGGCCAAGGCCGACAAGGCTGCCAACGCCACCGACAAAGAGGCCAACATCGACAAGGCTGTCGGCGTGTATGAGCAAATGGCACAGAAGTTCCCCACCATCGCCGGTTGGGCCTACAACATGGCTGGCACCGAGTGCACGCTCAAGGGCTTCGACGACAAGGGAGCAGCCGAGTATCAGAAGACCGTCGACCTGCTGAAGGACAAAGAGGGTCTCGATGCCGACGACACCGACTATCTGAAGAAGGCCTATCAGAACCTCGGCTACTACTACTGGGGCACCAAGGAAGACCTCGAGGCCGCCAAGCCTTACTACGAGGCCCTCATCAAGCTCGACCCCAACGACAAGAATGCCCGCGCAGCCCTTGGCCTCGACGTTCCTGAGCAGGAGGGTGGCACCACCGAGCAGGCACAGTAAAGAACATATCTTCGTAAATCGTTTCATATTAATACGTCTGGGGGGAGCATACTTATAAGAAAGTGTGCTCCCCTTTTTGTCAAACCAGTCCACATACTCCACCAATGCGTCTGATATCCTTTCTCCTTCCGCTATTCATAGCATTGCCCATGGCCGCGTCGGCACAGTCGGCATTGTTCACCCACTTCACCTACACTGGCCAAGACACCTACTACGACCAGACACCACTCCAGACCGAGCACCAGTTCTACAACCCCATACTTCCCGGATGGTATTCCGACCCCAGCGTATGCCGCGTGGGCAACGACTACTACCTCGTGGCCTCCACCTTCGGCTACTATCCCGGCGTGCCCATCTTCCACAGCACCGACCTCGTCAACTGGCGGCAGATAGGCAACGTGCTCGACCGACCATCGCAACTGGCCCATCTCGCCGGCCAGTCGCTCGACCGTGGCGGCATCTACGCCCCCACCATCCGCTATAACGAGCGCAACAAGACTTTCTACATGATCACCACAGATGTGGGCTGGGGCAACTTCTACGTCTGCGCCACTAATCCAGCCGGTCCTTGGTCCGACCCGATACTCCTACCCGATGTCGATGGCATCGACCCCTCGTTCTTCTTCGACGACGACGGCCAAGCCTACATCATCCACAAGGAAGACGTAACGGGCAAACCCAAGTGGAGCAACCACCGCAGCATCCAAATCATCCGCTTCGACGTGGCCACGGGAAAGACCGTCGGATCCAACGTGCCTTTCCGTGAGGAGGGAGTGGGGTCGGAGGAGCACCTTGGCCGCGACGAGGGGCCACACCTCTACAAGATTAATGGCAAGTACTACGTGATATGCGCCGAGGGAGGCACAGGCATCTTCCATTCCGAGGTATGCTACCGCGCCGACAGCGCGTTTGGCCCCTACACGCGCTGGAGCCGCAACCCAATGCTCACCCAGCGGCAACTCAACACCAACCGCTCCAATCCTGTAACCTGCTCAGGCCATGTCGACATGGTGGAAACTCCCGAGGGCGAGTGGTGGGGCGTGTTTCTCGCGACCCGGCCAGTCAACGACGGCTTCGAGAACCTTGGCCGCGAGACGTTCCTCATGCCTGTGAAGTGGAGCAAGGACGGCTTCCCGTATATGACACAGGAGAAAGACACCGTGCCAATGATACTGAGCCGCGACCGTGCTGTGCGCGGCAGCGATGTAACTTTCGGCAACTTCACTTGGACCGACGATTTCACCTCATCAAGTCTTCGTCCCGAATGGATGTCGCTGTGGGGCGACGCCTCGGCCTACTACACCGTCGGCAAGGGGCTGCGCCTGCAGTGCAAACCTAACACACTGGCCAAGGCCGAGACACCAGCCTACATTGGCCGGCGGCTTCAGCACCACAAGTTCACGGTGGAGGTCACAATGCAGTTCAAACCCACCACTACCACCCGCGCCGGCCTGATGATAGTGAAGAATGGCGACAAGCAGTACTACCTGTGCCGTGACACCGAGGGAGTCAACCTGTTGCGCATGAGCCGCGGCAAGACCACGCCCATGGGCGCTGGGCTGAAACTCGGCGCAAAGGAAAAGAATCTGCGGCTCCGCGTGGTTTCCACCGGCACAAAGTTCGCTTTCTTCGTCTCCATCGATGGCGGCAATTGGCGCCAAGTGGGCGACGAGGTGGACGCGGGCTACCTCTCCACGCGCAGCAGCGGCGGCTTCACCGGCACCACCATTGGCATGTTTGCCGAACAACTATGATTCGAGCCGTTTTCCTTTCTGTCCTGTGGTGCGCCTTTGCGCTCCAAGCAATGGCGGAAGAGCCTGAGACCGACTCTTTGCGCCTTGCCGACCGTGTCTACGCGTTCTATCAAGCGGGCCAAACCGACAGCATCTACCGTTGGGGGCAAAGGCGTTTCGCCAGCTACGGTATGTCGGAGGCCGACTTCAGAGCGCAAGTGGCCTCGCTCGGCTATGCGCTTGGTCCCGTGGAGCAGGCCGAGCCTTGGACGGGGACGGGCGGCGGTGGCTACACGTCGTTCTACCGCCAGCTCCACTTCAGCCGCTTCTCAGCCACTATGGTGGCCACTTTCGACAGCCACGACAGCCTTTCGGCCTTTGCGATAATCAACGTAAAGGCACTGAAAGCGGCCAACGAGCGCGACCTCGTCGTCGGAGCCGACAGTTTGCAGTTGCCAGCCAGACTCACACTGCCGACCCACCGAAATGGCCGTGTGCCCGCCGTGGTGCTCGTCCATGGCTCCGGCCCTTGCGACATGAACGAGTCGCTGGGTCTCAACTTCCCCTTTCTCGACCTTGCCTACGGCCTCTCCGAGCGTGGCATAGCCGTGTTGCGCTACGACAAGCGCACGCTTGTGGCACAAGCCAAATGGGCTCGTGGGCGCGATGCCAACTACGACGCTGAGACGGTGGACGACGCCATATCAGCGGTCGATATATTGAGCCACCAACCAGAGATAGACAGCACCCGAATCTACGTCATCGGCCACAGCCTTGGTGCCGCCCTCGCGCCTCGCATAGCCTCTCGCTCGCCATTGGTGGCCGGCATAGTGCTTCTTGCGCCCCCCGCCCGCAAGTTGCCGGAAATGCTCAGCTATCAACTCAACTACGTGCTTGCCGACAGCAGCAAGGCCGCCGCACAACTAAACTCCATTCTCCGCAGTCTGCCAAAGGGCTACCTGCAGTTCGACGCTGACTATTCACCCGTACTTACGGCCTCGCAGCTCAACATTCCCATTCTGCTGATGCAGGGAAAACGCGACTACCAAGTAACCGAAGCCGACTACCAGTTGTGGCTCAAAGGCATGAAGGGGCGCAAGCGTTTCAGCCACAGGCTCTACCCCACCCTCAACCACCTCTTCATCAGCGGCAAGGGCAAGTCGACACCACAGGAATACAACCGCGCCGGACACGTCGACCGTCAGGTGATAAGCGACATCAGCCAGTGGATACTGCATCGCCAATAGCGTCAACCATCCACCAAGCGAAGACTGCATCATTAATGTTAACCCCAAATCGGTCATTAGGAAGTATTAGCCAAAAATGATGCCGGAGACATCACCGCTCGATAACCGAGGGTGCTTGCACCCTCGGTAAGTGGATTAACAATTTTCCGACCCCAGCGGGTAGGGTGTTCAAAAAAAATGAAAATTGTTTTTAAAAAAGCATGCTATATTGTGCAACTGGTTGGCTGACAGCGTCGAAGACGCTGTAAATCAGATATTTAAACATATACTTATATACTTTTAACATTGTGCCTCACAATCTTTTGAACACCCTACCCAGCGGGGTCGCCACACCTGCACAGCTTTGCAACTCTCTAACACAGAGGGGCGCCCCCGCTGGGGTCGAATGTTTGGAAAGTATGCGATTCCGTGGGTGCGAGCACCCACGGTTACAGAGCATTGATGCCTCTGGCATCATCTGTTCCTAATGACCAATTTTGGTTAAAGGCCGAAACAAGCCCTTTCGCAATCGTGTCTCAGCTGTTCCACTTTACTGCCTCAGCTGAGACAAATAAGTGAAACAGCTGAGACAGATAAGTGGAACGGCCGAGGCACGATGATGAAAGAGGCACTTTTGGGTTAGAAAGGTGGCTGTTTCACGTAGCGGCGCAAACCAGACTGATAATATGGGAAACCAAGACGGGAATGTGTAAAATAATCCCGAATTAGGGTAAAAAACTCCCAAAGCCGCAAATTGGGTGAATTTTCCACATCGTTTAATACTTTTCTTTCTATTTTTGCATCAGATTTAAACTCAAAAACTGTTATTCATAACCAAAATTTCTACCTATGCAAAAGAGAATTTTAGCTTTTCTTTCGCTGTTCCTGATGTTCGTCGTGGGCGTCAGCGCCGCCACCGTGTCGGTGCCTACCGCCTCGGGCGAATACATCGACTGGAACGACGCCACCCTGACCAACGCCAGCGTGGAGAACGGCGGCAAGAACATTGGCTCAACCCATGCGGGCAGCGTGGCTCAGTTCACGCTTGAGAACGACGCAACGCAGAACGTGATCCTGACGTTCAAGAGCGGCGCCAGCAAGCTGACGGCTGTGCTCAACGCCACCATCAAGACCGCCGACGGCACCGAGGTGATCAACAACGACTTCGACATTGCCAACACTGGCAGCTGGAGTCTGAGCGAGGTGCACACCCTGGCCATACCTGACCTGCCCAAAGGCACGCTGACGTTCACACTGACCGTGAAGTCGACCACTGCCAGCTATGCCGGCAACTATGGCGACTTGGCCTTCTACAGCGAGGCCGACTACTATGCCAACTATCCGCAAGTGCCGAGCGACGACTACTTCCCGCTCCAGGCCGGCGACTACACCAGCTATGGCTCAACCAACGGCGGCACCACGCCACGCTATGAGGAGTCGAACCAGAACGTGGGCTACGTCGTCAACGGCGGCACCGCCACCTACTCGTTCTACGCCTCGCAGAAAGCCTACTACAACCTCTCGATGGGCATCACCAAATACAACGGCGGCACCATCGAGGCAAAGGTCGTGGACAAGGCGTCGGGAACCACCGAGGCCTCTGGCTCGTTCACCATACCATCGTCGAGCAACTACACCCAGCAGAGCTTCGAGTTCACCGATTTCATCTCCACTGGCGTGAAGGAGCTGCAACTGACGTTTGTCAACGAGAGCGGCTTCATCATGAACTACAAGAACATCACGCTCACCAAGCGGGCCGACATACCCGGCGAGGGCACTTACTATAATGTAACCGTCAGCCAGAACATCGCCGAGGCCGGCAAGGTAACGCAGACTCCTTCGGGCAAGTCGGTACGCGAAGGCTCCAACGTCAAGTTCACCGCCAAGCCCAACTTCGGCTACCACTTCAAGCAGTGGACCGACGCGGCGGGCACAGTGCTCAGCACCGAAAATCCCTTCACAGTGCGCGTGATGAGCGACACAGCAATCGTGGCCGTGTTTGAGGCTGTCAACACCTACGAGCTCAACGTCATAGTCGACGGTGGCGGCTACGAGGGCATGGTCAGCGTGTCGCCCGAGCCTACCGTCGTGGGCACGAAGAACATGTATGAGGAAGGCACCGAGGTGAAACTGACCGCCAGCGAGAACGAGGCCGTAACCTTCAACTACTGGAGCGATGGCACCACCTCGAAGGAGCTGACCCTCACCATGGACGGCAACAAGACCATAACCGCCACCTACTCGCAGAACGACTTTGTGGTGGCTTGGGACCTGCACAACACGTCGAAAGCACAGCCCTACACCGCCGACTTCTACTCAACGCCTGAGAACAACGAGGCCGGCCTCTACATTCGCAACTACACCACCGGCAATATCGACGCCAACCGCGGCATGTGGGTGCGCGACGGAGGCGTGGCCACTATATGGGGCCTGCCAGTCAACTATGCTTTCGAGCTCCACTACGACGCCACCAACTTCACCACCATGCGCGTGAAGGCCAACCTGTGGTATTCCTACAACTACTGGGAGAAGGTGCTGCCGCAGTGGTCGACCGACGCCAAGACGTGGCAGAGCGCGGGCGACGCCATCACCATGACCACCTCGCAGACCACCCATGAGTTCACACTGCCCACCGAGGCCGACCATCAGGCCAACATCTACTTCCGCTTCATGCCCGACACCACCTCGACAGTGCTCAACGCCGGCGCAAGCGACTACCGCCCCATCTGGATCAGCAACATCTATGTGTTCGGTCAGCAGCAGCTTGTCGACGACGGACAGGCTCCCAAGTTCCTCAGCTCTGTGCCTTCTGACGGCGCGACAGGCGCTTCGGCCAGCGGCCGCATTGTGCTCACGTTCGACGAGAAGGTGAAGCTCAACAGCAACGCCAGCGCCACACTGGGCGGCGAGGCCATCAGCGGCTCGGCCGCGGGCAAGAGCCTCGTGTTCCCCTACTCCGCGCTGAAGTACAACACCACCTACCAGTTCAAGCTGGCTGCGGGCAGCGTGGCCGACCAGACCGGCAACACGCTGGAGGAGGACATCGTGATCAACTTCACCACCATGGAGCGCAAGCAGCCTGAGGCTCGCCTCTACGATGCCATCGTGGCACAGGACGGCACCGGCGACTACACCACCGTCAGCGCAGCCCTCGACGCGGCTCCCAGCAACTCCACATCGCCTTGGCTCATCTTCATCAAGGCCGGCGACTATGAGGAGCAAATCCACGTTACCAAACCGCACATCCACCTCGTCGGCGAGGACCGCCACAAGGTGAAGCTGACGTGGTACGGCCTCTCCGGCGACCTCGGCAGCGACACTCAGGCACAGGCCGACCAGAAGGGCGTGAAGTACGAGCTGAACGGAACATCAAAGGCCGGCCCGTCGTTCTGGGTGCAGAACACCGACTTCTATGCCGAGGGCATCGAGTTTGAGAACTCGTGGGGCATGAAGATGCTCAATGGCCCGCAGGCTCTCGCCGTTACCACACAGAAGGACCGCGCCATATTCAACAAGGTGGCCATGAGCTCGTATCAAGACACCTACTACAGCAACTCGCCCGTCAACACGCGCGCTTTTGTGAAGGACTCATACATCACCGGTGCTGTCGACTTCATCTACGGCGGCTCTGAGGTGTACTTCGAGAACGACACGCTCGACATCAACCGCTCGAGCGGAGGCTTCATCGTGGCTCCGAGCCATGACGCGGCGGCCAAGTATGGCTACGTGTTCAACAACACCACCATCACCACCTCTTACACCCGCAATCCTGAAGACTATAGCGTTTGGCTCGGCCGGCCGTGGCACAACAACCCGAAGACCGTGTTTCTGCACACCAAGATGGAAGTTACGCCCAACGACTCGCTCTGGTATGCCACCATGGGCGGACTGCCAGCAGTCTGGGCCGTCTACGACCTGACCGACAAGGCCGGCAACCCGCGCTCCACCGTCTCGCGCCAGTACTACTACCGCACTGAGAACGGCAAGCAGATATGGGGCAAGGCCAAGAACACCATCAGCGACGAGGAGGCCACCCAGTATACCATCGCCAACGTGATGCGTGGCAACGACGACTGGCAGCCCGAAGTGATTTGCGAGCAGACAGCGGCTCCCGAGATTGCCAACAATGGTGGCCAAATCAGCTGGCAGCCTGTCGACTACGCGATATGCTATGTGGTGCTCAAGGACGGCTACGCCTATGACTTCACCAAGGACACCAAGTATGCCTGCACCGAGACCGGCACCTACACGGTGAAGGCTGCAAGCGAATACGGTGTGCTCTCTGAGACGTCGAATGCCATCGATGTGAGCGAGATAACCGGTATCAGCCAAGTCTCCACCGACGCCATCGACACCGACGCTCCCAAATACAACCTCAGCGGCCAGCGTGTAGGCGACAGCTACCGCGGCGTGGTTGTGCAGAAGGGCCACAAGTTCGTGATCAAATAAAACCTCAATAGGGAAAGCTTAGAATCGGCCCCCATCGCCTGTTGTGCGGTGGGGGCCTTTTCATCTTCCACAGCAATTGCCATCTGATATTTATTTAAACAGTAAATATCAGGAATTATCCAGTAATTATCAGAAAATACTTTATAGAGGGTGCATCAAAATGAGGACGGAGGCCTCACTTTGATACGCCATTAAAAAGATATTCACAAAAGCAATCCAGTTGTAGTGGCCGCCCCAGTGGCGGCCATTATTAATGTTCGACCGATTTTACAATAAGGAAAGGACATCGCTTTATGGCCGCCACAGGGGCGGTCACTACACTGGATGGTACTAACGCAAGAGGAAGCCATATTCATACACTTTCGGAGCTATGCGCCCAGCCAACGCCTTGAGGCTGCTGCGCAGAGTGGCGAGGAGACTGGTGTAACGGGCGTCGGAGCTGTCGGTGTTCATCTGCACCTTGCCTGTATTTGTGGTTTTGTAACCTTGGAAGTGGAGACGGATGTCGTAGAGCGACGCGTTGGGGTCGGCCTTGGGTTGGCTATGATAGTAGCGCCAAAGATCGCGGCCAGCGTCCATGACAGCGGCAGCCTCGGTTGACATATTTTGAAGAGGCACAAAAGTCTCAGACCCAATGGCAGCCTGTTTAGCAGCGATACTTTGCCCAGTGTCAAACAAGTCTGGCTGCTGAGGCTTAACAATGGCTTTGCCAGCCATACTACCATGAAGGAAATCACTCATAAAGTGGCTCTCAAACGATTCCTTAGCGTTCACCTCAGCCTCGGTAAAAGGAATCCAGTGGTTGGTACCACCACTCACACTGACACGATTTCTTACATTGAGAATAGTATATACAATACAATCTGTCTGAAATTTTTTATCCGAGAGCCATCCATCGTTGGGATACAGGAATTGGTCATTGTGGTTAAGCCAGCTATGTTCAATACAAAGGCGTACAGCAAAGTAAATACAGCTCTCTAATAAATTAGCAGGAGTTACCCAACGTCCATTGACTTTCTTTATGTCGTTTGCGGTTGGCGATAAGGTTAAGAAAACTGCATCATTATTCTGAAAATCGTTACCAAGATAACGAATATAAGCTATATGTTGACCATTGCCATCATAATACTGACGAAACCAGTCTACAATCAACTTTCCTTTCAGATATGAATGCACAACTTTCTTGCCCACATATTCGCCGTTTGTATCGTAAACATCAGCATCAATAGAATCGAAATGTTCCTTATACGCCGTTCTGTATATTTGAAAGCCAATGGGAAATTCTCCACTAACGTTGTCAAATGTTTTTGCTGGCACCATAAACATTCGACTAATTCTGGCGGCGTATTTAGGTCGAAATTCTGAGAAGTTTGGTCCTTGTAATATCTTCAATGTTGAGAACATCCCTATCACACAGCCATACATCTCATCAACTATACGAGCAAAGAACTGGGCAAACAGTTCGTTGCCTGCCCGGCCAAGCTCTCGCTCAAGCTTCTGCTTCACTTTGGACTTGGAAAGACCAGTGCGGTTGGAACCTGTGCCTGCCACTGTGCGCGAGTTGCTGGCCTCTGCATACGGCGGATTGATATAGATGACAAGATTTTGCCGTTTCTTGTCGCTCTTGAGCACGTCTATTAGCGACTTTGGCAGTTTGCTTTTCTCAGGAGAGTCGAGCAGCAGTGGGTCGTTGAGGAAGTCGAACTGGAACACATGGGAATCGAGCAGGTTGGCTCCGTCGCCCTTTGCCGATGCCTCGTTCATGTGTCGTATGCGGTCGTACATCACATCGACATCAGCCTTGTCGAGCGTGCTCACCCATATATGATATTTGTTGGTCAGTCCCGCCTCAAGGTTGCCCGTGCCGCCACAGCAGTCCCACACGTAGTATTCGTCTTGCCAGTTTTCGCCCAGCTCGGCGGCGAGATATTGCTGCGAAAGCTCCACCCATTTGTGGGGCGTGAAAAATGAGCCCTTACGCTCGCGCACGTCCTGCGGCACAAGCAGGTCACGCCGCTCCACAATGTAGTCCCAATACTCCTGGCGAGGCGGTCGCTCATATCGGTTCCAAAAACGCATGTGCGCCTCTTGTTTGTCGTTGAACACGGCCTTCTTAGAATCCCAAAAGCCTGTCTCATCAATCTTACGGTCAAGCTCATAGTAGTTGGAACGGAGCAACACGTAGAGGCTCTGCCTGAGTGTGGTGTTATGGTTAGAAAGAATGTCAGCCAGATAGAAATCGGCATCGATTATACCATGGTGCTTGGCCGATTCCCAATTTACAGCAATGGTTGGCTTAACCTCCGCAGCCCACTTCTGGTAGATGGCTGTGAAGTTGTTTTTGTTTATACGCACCTTCGACACACCCGCTTTGCCCAACTTGAAGTTGGCCTTGATGAATTGGCGCAATTCCTTGTCGTCGTTGCTGAGAGAGAATACGAGCATGTTTTGCTGCAATGTGTCCCGCACTTTCTCCATCACTTGCCGAAACTCTCGCGTTTCATGGTCGGATGGCTTCACATTCCAGTTGAAGTCGTTCTGGTAGAATATGTCCATCACGGCATTGTATGGCAGAAACGCTATCTTCTCAGCATCGAAAGCACCGAGGAACGCTGGTGGCATATAATGGTCGTAGGTGCGGGCTTTTCCGATGGTGAGAATCAGCTGCACCAGACTCTCATAGAGGTCGTGGCTTGTCCCTTTCTTAGCCTCGGCCCACAGCAAATATTCTGTATCGAAAAGTTCTGGGCCAGCGGTTGGCACTGCCACAGCAAAATCGATGTCGCCAAGCACTTGTTCCGCATCATAGGCCAAGAAATAGTCTTTGCGCAGCCTGTTCTTAATCTCCTCTTCACGCGCGTTGTTATTGTAAGCCATAGTGTATTAGTTTGATAGCCAACGCAAATTTAGTAAAAAACTTTTATATCACAGCTGAAAACAATATGATTTTTTGATTATCTGCATTATGTCTGCATGTTGCACCTCCTAAAAAATCTATCTTAAACTTTCCTCGGAAATCATTTGAACACCCTAAGATTAGGCATGAAAAATCCCGGCAGCCGCTGGCTGCCGGGATTCGAATAGTATAAAAAGAATGTATTAAAGTTATTCAGCCTTTGGCTCCTCAGCCTTGGCTTCCTCTGCAGGAGCTTCCTCAGCCTTGGGAGCCTCTTCTGCCTTAGCCTCCTCAGCAACAGGAGCGGTCTCAACAGCCTCGGCGGCCTTCTTGGCACCGCCACGGCGGCTGCGACGTGTCTTCTTCTCAGCCTTCGGGGTCTTGGCCATGTTGTCGTCGAAGTCGACAAGCTCGATGAAAGCTATGGGAGCTGCGTCGCCCTGGCGCAGACCCAGCTTGATGATGCGGGTGTAGCCACCTGGACGGTCGCCCACTTTCTCTGCCACTGTGGAGAAGAGTTCCTTTACGGCCTCCTTGTTCTGCAGATAGCGGAAGACGACGCGGCGCGAGTTGGTGGTGTCGTCCTTGGCGCGGGTGATGAGCGGCTCGGCGTACTTCTTCAGTGCCTTGGCCTTAGCGAGGGTCGTAGTGATTCTTTTGTGCATGATCAACGATATTGTCATGTTTGCCAACATGGCGCTACGATGAGATGCAGTACGGCCCAGATGGTTGAATTTCTTATTGTGTCTCATTTTTGTTTTTTATTCTTTATCAAGTTTGTACTTTGAAATGTCGGTTCCAAACGACAGATTCAGACTCTCGAGCAAATCATCAAGCTCCGAGAGCGATTTCTTGCCGAAGTTGCGGAACTTCAGGAGGTCGGTCTTGTTGTATTGCACCAAGTCGCCAAGCGTCTCCACGTCGGCAGCCTTCAAGCAGTTGAGCGCACGGACAGAGAGGTTCATGTCGGTGAGCTTTGTCTTGAGCAGCTGGCGCATGCGGAGCACCTCCTCGTCGAACTCCTGGTTGTTGTCCTGGTCGGGATTCTCGAGTGTGATCTTCTCGTCGGAGAACAGCATGAAGTGGTAGATGAGTATCTTGGCGGCCTCCTTGAGGGCATCCTTCGGGTGGATGGAACCATCGGTGGTAACCTCAAGCACAAGTTTGTCATAGTCGGTCTTCTGTTCGACGCGGTATGGCTCAACGGTGTACTTGACGTTACGTATTGGGGTGTAGATAGAATCGATTGGAAGCACATTGACATCGGTGCAGAACTGGCGGTTCTCGTCGGCGGGCACGTAGCCGCGGCCTTTGTTGATCGTCAGGTCGATCTGCATCGTAGCCTTAGCGTCTAAATGACAAATCACCAAATCGGGATTTAACACTTCAAATCCAGTCAGATACTTGCCGATATCACCGGCTTTGAATTCTGCGGAATTCTCTACGGTGATACTAACTTTCTCATTCTCGAATTCTTCTACTACTTGC
>CAZRSL010000030.1:0-30319 GCA_964602785.1 uncultured Prevotella sp. | reverse complement strand
GGTGGAGATGCGGGCTTTGTCGATGCCTCTGACGTGCTCCATCAGGTATTTTATCTTCTCGCCGTACTCGTGTGGCAGGCAGTAGCCGGTGGTGTCGGGAATGTTCACCACCGTGGCCCCGGCCTTTATCGCAGCCTCCACCACGCGGGCCAGATACTCGTTGTCGGTGCGGCCGGCGTCCTCGGCGTAGAACTCCACGTCCTCAACATACCGCTTGGCGTATTTCACCGCGGCCACTGCCCTCTCCATTATCTCCTCACGGGTGGAGTTGAACTTGTAGCGGATGTGGTAGTCGCTGGTGCCGATGCCAGTGTGAATGCGCTTGTGGCGGGCGTAGCGCAGCGACTCGGCGGCCACGTCGATGTCCTTCTCCACGGCGCGTGTCAGGGCGCATATCGTCGGCCACGTAACAGCCTTGCTGATTTCTATCACCGAGTTGTAGTCGCCGGGGCTGGAGATGGGGAAGCCGGCCTCAATCACGTCGACGCCCAACTGTTCGAGCTGCTTGGCCACCTGTATCTTCTCTACGGTGTTGAGTTGGCACCCCGGCACTTGCTCGCCGTCCCTAAGTGTTGTGTCGAAAATGTACAATCTGTCGCTCATGTCTGTTTTATTAATTAACAAGGCCTTTCACACCCGGAAGTGAGAAAGGCCTACCATTATTCTTTTCTTTGATAAAAGGCACTGTCATCACTTCCGGCTACAGTTGCGAAGTCGAAGCGCGATGATGCCCATTATCGATGTGTTGCTTGTCATATCGCTTGCAAAGTTAATGCTTTTCCACTAAACAGCAAAATAAAATGATAGTTTTTTGAAGATTTTAGTTTTAAGTTTATAGTTTATAGTTGAAAGTTTATAGTTGAAAGTTTATAGTTAAAAGTTGAAAGAGCCTTCCCAGACCCCAAAGCCGAACTGGAGCCTTTACGGGTCTTCCGACATTTTGTGTTAATAGCAACTGATGAGCACTCCGGGCTCAATGCCATCGCGCATCACTCCAAATGTCGGAAGAGCCTCATTTTTGATACATGCCCGCCATTGGCAATAATCCGGTGTCTCGGGCATGATAAAATGCCCCTACTATTTCACAGCCATTGGCTTCCAATGAATTATGTAATTCCGAGACTTGAGTTTTATTTTTTAATTTCTCTCAAGTGCTGTAGCACTTGGTCGGCGATGCTACGCATTCCCTTGCGTGTTGGGTGGCCGTAGTTTTTCTTCACGTCGTGGAGCTGTACGTAGTCGACGCGGTAATGGTCGCATATAGTTTTGCAGCTTTCGACGAACTCCGGCTTGAGGTCGGTGTTGATGATGAAGAGCATGTCGACGTTGGGATAGTGGCGTTTCAGCTCGCAGAGCATATAGGCCATGGCTGGTCGGAAGGTGTAGAAGTCGGCCTTTGTCCAGTCGGAGTATTTGTATTCGCCGAGTTTCTCACCGCACCAGTTGTCGTTGGTGGCGCCGAAGATGAGCAGCAGGTCGGGGCATCCGAGGTTTGTCATGCGTGTGATGAAGGAGCGGTCGCTGTAGTCGTTGCCGTTGTAGCCCGTGTAGCCGACAGTGGCTCCGCTGTAGGAGTTGTTGACGCAGAGGCGGTAGCCACCCTCCGTGATGACCTGCCACCACCATGTGTCCTCCACCTGGCTGACGTCGGTCTTGACGGTGTCGTTTTTGGCGTAGTACCACAGTTCGTTGGTCTGCGGTGTCATATAGCCCTCGAAGGTGGAATAGGAGTCGCCGAGGATGGAGACGGCGGGGCGGTATTGCTGAGCGGCGATGGGCAGCGCGACCACGGCGAGGGCGATAGTAGCAAGTAAATGTTTCATCTGAATATAATTAATGTATAAGCTGGATTGTTCACAGGACAAGGCCTTGTATGAGCGCCATTAGAATGGCGGGCCCTCGGGAATCGGTGGCAGTGGGTCGCCGGAGTTGTCGTTGATTCGGCTGCCTATAATCTCGCCTTCAGCTGAGGGTGGCGCGGGCTCGTCCTCAGGGTTTGAGAAGCGGGTGTATTCGCCACGGAAGCGGAGAATGACGTCGCCAGTGGCGCCCTTGCGGTGCTTGGCGATGATGATTTGTGCCATTCCGGTCAGGTCGTTGCCGTGCTCGTCCTTGTAGATGCGGTAGTATTCGGGGCGGTGGACGAAGAGCACCATGTCGGCGTCCTGCTCTATGGCGCCCGACTCACGCAGGTCGCTCAGCTGCGGCCGCTTGCCCTCTATGCCCTCGCGCTGCTCCAAGCCACGGTTGAGCTGTGAGAGGGCAAGCACTGGGATGTTGAGTTCCTTGGCCAACCCTTTCAGAGCGCGGCTGATGGTGGACACCTCCTCCTGCCGGTTGGTGAAGCGGGTGCCGTTGGCGTTCATCAGCTGCAGGTAGTCGATCATGAGCAGCTTGATGCCCTTCTCGCGCACGAGTCGGCGGGCCTTGGTGCGCAGTTCGAAGATGCTCAGTCCGGGTGTGTCGTCGACGTAGAGCGGCGCGCCCGTCAGCCGGCGCAGGTTCTTGTCGAAGCGCTCCCACTCATCAGGCGCGAGCTGACCGCTCAGTATCTTGTTGCCCGGTATCTCGCAGACGTTGGAGATGAGGCGGTTGACGAGTTGCACGTTGCTCATCTCGAGCGAGAAGAAGGCCACGGGCTGTGGCGTTGGGGCGGTAACGATGTTCTTGGCGATGCTCAGGGCAAACGAGGTCTTGCCCATGGCTGGGCGGCCGGCTATGATGACGAGGTCGGAGGGCTGCCAGCCCGAAGTTATCTTGTCGAGCTTTCGGAAGCCACTGGGCACGCCGGTGATGCCACCCTTGTTCTCGGCGGCCTTCTGGAGCTGCCGCACGGCCTCGTCGAGCACGGGGTCGATTTGCGTGTACTCCTGCTTGACGTTTTTCTGCGACAGTTCGAAGAGCTTGCCCTCGGCAGTCTGCATCAGTTCGTCGACGTCGGTGGTCTCGTCGAAAGCCGAGCTCTCCACCCGCGAGGCGAAACTGATTAGCTCGCGGAGCAAGTACTTCTGCGAGAGTATCTTGGCATGGTAGCTGATGTTGGCCGACGAGGCCACGAGCGAGCTGAGCTCGACGACGTAGGCGCCGCCGCCCACTTCCTCGAGAGTGCCCTCCCGGGCGAGCTGGTCGGTGACGGTCATAATGTCGACGGGCCGCTGGTCGATGTTGAGCGTCTGTATGGCGTGGTAGATCTTCTGGTGGCGCGGCTCATAGAACGTCTCGGGCCTGAGCACGTCGCTGACGACGGTGAAGGCGTCCTTGTCTATCATCAGTGCGCCCAGCACGGCACGCTCTATGTCGAGTGCCTGCGGCTGCAAGTGGCCGTATGTGTTGTCGATGGGAGCCGAGTTGCGCGGCTTCCTGCTGCTGGATGAGTTAGAACTGTTTGGTTTGTTGTCTGGCATAATGGCGCAAAGTTACAAAAATTATTTCAGTTAATGGGCTGTATTTCGGCAGAAGAAAAATAAAATGTGTAACTTTGCCATTGAAATAAAAAACACTCCTAATATTGAGAAAAGCCGTCGTTATCCTTATTCTGACATGCCTGACAGCCACCACGCAGGCAGCAGTGGCCACAAGCGTCCCTCCGGCAGCCACGCGCGACGAGGTGCTCAGCCGCCTCTACGCCTACCCGACGACGCTGGAAGGCCTCCGCGGCGACACGCTGAGCGTGAACGGCTATGGCAAGGGCTCCATCAACATCGACCGCAAGAACGCCACGCTCTATCTCGTGCCCCCGATGTTCTATCTTGCCAAGGACGGCGACAGGCAGTTCTTCTACGAGATATACTCCAAGCTGCGGCTGACAGAAGGTGGGCTTGTCGGTCGAAGCGACCAAATCTTGCTGACCACCCTATACAAGCGGCGCAGGTTGCTCGACTTCCTGAGCAACTACCAGCTGCCCTACATCTACAGGGAGGCGATGGTGAACGGCAACGTGCTGTCGCCCTTCGTCGCCGCCAACCGCACGTATTACCGGCTGCGACTGATTGACAATGACGACGGCACATCGACGCTGCGCTTCCGTGGCAAGCAGAGGAACACGCAGCTCGTCAACGGCCACGCGCTGATAGACAACGCCACGGGCCGTGTGGTGAGCTTCCAGATGGAGGGCGAGTACGACATGATACACTTCATCATCGACGGAGAGATGGGCAGTGAGGGCATCATGTCGCTCTACGTCTGCCACGCCAAGCTGAGGGCGAAAATCTCGTTCATGGGCAACAAGATATTCACGGCCAACGAGCACGTGATAGGCACGCAGGTCTCGCTGCCCGACAGTCTGCACAACAACGCCGACCACGAGCTGATGGACTCCATACGCCCCCTGCCGCTGACCACTGGGGAAAAGAGGATAATAGAGGAATACGACTCGCTGCACGCCCGCAAAGACACCGCCACAACCACCGCCACGCCACGGAAGCGCAGCCTCTGGAAGCGCATATTCTGGGATGCCATCGGCGAGAACCTAATCACGAAGATAAGGGCCAACTTCGGACCCAACGACAAGGGCTCGTTCCGCGTGGGGCCGCTGTTCAACCCGCTCTACTTCGGCTACAGCAGCGGCAAGGGCATAACCTACAAGCTCGACCTCAGAGGGCGATACAACTTCAGCGGCAACAGCAACCTGGCCATAAGAATGCGTGGGGGCTACCGCTTCCGCCGCAACCAGCTCTACTACAGCATCCCCATCACCTACACATGGGACGAGAAGCGCAACGGCTACGTCAAACTGGAGCTGAGAAACGGCAACCGCATAAACAACTCGAGGATTCTGGACAAGCTGAAGGAGGTGAAGCGCAACGACTCCATCGACTGGGACAACATGAACCTGCAGTACTTCCGCGACCGCAACATCAACCTCGTGGCCAACTACGACTTTGGCCCGCATTTCTCGGTGAATGGCGGCATCATCGTACACAAGCGCACGGCCATAAACTCACAGGCCTACGAGGACATGGACCAGCCAGAGTCGTACAAGACTGTGGCGCCAAACATAGAGCTGACCTACCGCCCTTGGGGCTGGCAGGGGCGCATGGCCATCACCGCCGACTACGAGCGTGGCATCAATGGGCTATGGGGCGGCCAAATCAACTACGAGCGGTGGGAGTTTGACGCCTCGTGGGTGAAAGACCTGAAAGCCCAACGGTCGCTGTCGCTCAGGGCTGGCGCCGGATTCTACACGGCAAAGAGCGGAGGCAACGGCGGCGTCTACTTCCTCGACTACACCAACTTCCAGGAGAACAACATGCCGGGCGGATGGAACGACGACTGGAGCGGCGAGTTCGAGCTGCTGAACGCCAACTGGTACAACTCCTCGAGCTACTATCTGCGCAGCAACGCCACCTACCAGTCGCCGCTGCTACTGCTGTCGTGGGTGCCGCTTTTAGGGCGGATTGTGGAGAACGAGCGCATCTACTTCAACACCCTCACCGTGAGCAAGCTCAACCCCTACGTCGAGGTGGGCTACGGATTCACCAACCGCGTGTTCTCAATGGGTGTGTTCACTGGCTTCAGCCCCCGCTCGTTCGAGGGCGTGGGCCTAAAATTCGGATTTGAACTATTCAACAACTGGTAACACAATATGAGCAAACCACTGACCGTATACAAAGCCAGCGCCGGCTCGGGCAAGACGTTCACCCTCGCGGTGGAGTACATAAAGTTGCTCGTCAGCGACCCGACAGCCTACAGGCAGACTCTCGCCGTAACATTCACCAACAAGGCCACCGAGGAGATGAAGACGCGCATCCTCTCAGAGCTGTATGGGATATGGCGGAAGCTGCCATCGTCGAAAGACTACATGAGGGCCGTTTGCGGACAAATAGGGAAAACTCCCGACGAGGCCTCGGAGCAAGCGGGCGTGGCGCTGAAGAACCTGCTCCACAACTACAGCTACTTCCACGTGGAGACCATCGACTCGTTCTTCCAGAGCGTGCTGCGCAATCTGGCACGCGAACTGGGGCTGACGGCCAACCTGCGGGTCAACCTGAACGACAACCAAGTGGAAGATGAGGCCGTCGACACGCTGATAGACAACCTGAAATCATCCGACAGGCTGCTGCTGTGGCTGATGAACTATATAACCGACAACATCAGCAACGACAAGAGCTGGAACGTGATTTGGCAGATAAAAACATTCGGACGAAACATCTTCCGCGACTTCTACAAGCGGCACGCCGACGAACTGAGGGCACTGAGTGCCGCCGACAGCACTTTTTTCGACGACTACACCCAGCGGTTGAGGGAACTGCGTGAAGACGCCCTCAACAAGATGCGCCACGTGGCAGCCTCTTTCTTCGAAGCATTAGAGGCCAACGGACTGACCGAAGACAACTTCTCCTACGGCAAGAGTGGCGTCTATGGCTACTTCCTGAAACTCCAGAACGACATCATCGACCCAGGCATGGCTGGCAAGCGGGTCGGCGACGCAATGGTGAGCGCCGAGAAATGGAGCAAGAAGAAAGACCCGATGCACGCCACCGTGGAGCAGCTGGCCCGCGACGAACTGATGACATTACTACAATATGCCGAAGAAGAGCGGCCAAAGGTGTATCGGCAGGTGCAGAGCGCAACGCTGACGCTGCGACATCTGAGCCAACTGCGGCTGCTGAGCACCATAGAGGACACCGTGCGCGAACTCAACGCGGGCGCGAGCCGCTTCCTGCTGAGCGACACACAGTCGCTGCTGCACGGACTCATCGACAAGAGCGACTCACCCTTCATCTACGAGAAAATAGGCGCAAGGCTGGAGCACATCATGATCGACGAGTTTCAGGACACGAGCAACACCCAGTGGCAGAACTTCAAGGTGCTGCTCGACGAGACCATGAGCCACCAGGGGTCGAGCAGTCTGATAGTGGGCGACGTGAAGCAGAGCATCTACAGATGGCGGTCGGGCGACTGGCGGCTGCTCAACGGCATGGTGGAAGGCCCGGAAATCAGCGTGAAGCCACTCGACACCAACTGGCGGTCGGAGAGAAACATCGTGGAGTTCAACAACGAGTTCTTCCTTGCGGCAGCCAGGCAGGAGCGCGAGCGGCTTGAGGCTGACGGGGTGGACGGAAGCCAACTGACCACCGCCTACGAGAAAGTGAGGCAGAAAGTGGGCTCGAAATCGGACAACGCGGGCTTTGTGAAGATAGAAGTGATAAAAAGCGACGACTTCGAGACCGACAACAACGAGCTGATGCTGGGCCACATACGCCGTCTGCTCGACTCCGGCTGCAAGCCCGGCGAGATATGCATCCTCGTCAGGAGCAACCGCCACATACCCACCATAGCCGAATACATGATGCAGGAGATGCCGGAGGTGAAGCTGGTGAGCGACGAGGCCTTCCGCCTCGACGCGTCGCAGGCCGTCTGCATCATCGTGCTTGCCATGCAGAATCTGACCAACAAGACCGACAAGCTGTCGCTCGCCAAGCTCGCCAAGCTCTATCAGCAGGTGGTGCTGGGCCGCGACGACACCGACCGGCAACTGCTCGTCTGCCCCGACTACACCACGCTGTTGCCCGCGGAGTATGCAAGCGGGCGCGAAAAGCTGCTCGCCATGCCCCTCTACGACATGGCGGAGGAACTCTATGCGATGTTCCACCTCGAGCAGTTGAAGTCGCAGAGCGCGTACATCTGCGCTTTCTTCGACCAGCTGTCGGACTACACCGCCGACCACCCTTCCGACATTGCCTCGTTTCTCCACGAATGGGAGCAGACCATATCAGCCGTAACCATACAGAGCGACGAGCCGCAGGGCATACGCATCATATCCATCCACAAGAGCAAGGGTCTGGAGTTTCCCCACGTCATCATCCCCTTCTGCAACTGGAAGCTGGAGATCACCCGCGGCGTGCAACTGTGGTGCGAGCCGAAGGTTGAGCCATTCAGCGAGCTGCCCCTCGCCGCCGTCGACTACAGTGCGAAGCAGCTGCGCGGCACCATCTACGAGGACGACTACAACGACGAGCACCTGCAGAGCACCGTCGACAACCTCAACCTGCTCTATGTGGCCTTCACCCGGGCGGAGCGCAGCCTCTACGTGATAGGGCAGAAAGACTCCCGTGGCTCGCGTTCGGGCTTGCTTGAGACGGTGCTGCCACAGATGACGCTGGGCAACTGCGTCGTCGACGACGAGTCGCTGGTCTACACGCTTGGCTCCGACATTGCCTCAGAGCCGGAGAAGAAGAAGCAAAGCGACGGCAACGTGTTTCGCCAACCGTTCATCCCCCACCCCATCAACGTCAGGAACTATCCCCGCAAGGCCGATTTCAAACAGTCGAACCGGTCGCGCGACTTCATCAACGGCGAAACACCACGCACCGCCTACATCGAGACAGGCACCATCCTCCACCAGATTTTCTCCACCATCAGCACCACCGACGACGTGCCCGAAGCCCTCGCACAGCTTGAGCGCGAGGGTGTGCTCTATTCGTCGCAGGTCAGCCGAGAGGAGATAAAGTCGCGCATAGCCGCCGCACTCAGCAGCCCCGTGGCCCAGGAGTGGTTCTCACCCCGCTGGACGCTGTTCAACGAGTGCGAGATACTGACCCGCGAGCCTGGCTCAGAGGCCGTGAAGACGCTGCGCCCCGACCGAGTGATGACCGACGGCAAGCGCATGATAGTGGTCGACTTCAAGTTTGGCAAGCCAAAGCAGGAGTACCACGACCAAGTGAACACATATATGCAACAGCTTCGCGCCATGGGCCACCAGCAGGTGGAGGGCTACCTGTGGTATGTCATGACCAATAAAATCGAACGAGTATGACCAACAACACTTTCCTTTCCCATGTGGCTGAGGACATCGTCAGCAAGTTTGGCACCGAACTGAGCCGCACCGCCGTGGTGTTTCCCAACAAGCGGGCCTCGCTATTCCTCAACAAGGAACTGCAACGGATAGTGGGCCACGCGATGTGGAGCCCAGCCTACCTCACCATCAGCGACTTCTTCCGCGCCCACTCCAAATTGGCCGTGGCCGACCCGATAAAGCTCGTGTGCGACCTCCACAAGAGCTTCACCTCGCTGACGGGCGACACCGAGAGCCTCGACCACTTCTTCGGATGGGGCCAACTGCTTGTGGCCGACTTCGACGACATCGACAAGAACATGGCCGACCCGGCACTGGTGCTGGCCAACGTGAGCGACATCCACGCCTACGACGACGTGAGCTACCTCAGCGAGGAGCAGAAGAAGTTGCTCAAGAGGTTCTTCAGCAACTTCAGCGAAGACCAGAACTCAAGGTTGAAAGAAAACTTCCTGCACCTGTGGAGCCGCCTCTACGACATCTACACCGACTTTAACCGCCGCCTGCGGGAGCAGGGATTGGCCTACGAGGGCGCACTCTATCGCGAAGTGGCAGGGCAGAAAGAGCTGCCACTCGAATACGACCGCTACCTCTTTGTGGGCTTCAACGTGCTGCAACAGGTGGAACAGCGGCTCTTCACGAAGATTAAACTGCAAGGCAAAGCCCACTTCTACTGGGACTTCGACCGCTACTATCTCGGCAACAACGAGGCGGGCCACTACATCAGCTCCTATCTGCAAGCATTCCCCAACGAGCTCGACAACCGCGACGAGGCCATCTACGACAACCTCGGCAAACCAAAGCAAATCACGTTCGCCCAAGCTCCCACGGCCAACATTCAGGCCAAATATGTGGCGGAGTGGCTTGGCGAGGGCAGCCGCATCAGCGACGGCGACCGCACGGCCATCGTGCTCTGCGACGAGAGCCTGCTGCCCACCATAATCCACTCGCTGCCCGACGAGGTGGCTGAGGTGAACATCACCACGGGCTATCCGCTCGGACAGACGCCGGCGGCCTCGTTTGTCAACGCGCTGCTGCAGCTCTACGCCCATGGCCGCTCGGGCACCACGCGGTGGCGGCTGCACTACGTCAACCTGGTGTTGCGCCACTCGTTTGCCAAATACATCTCGCCACAGGCCGCCGAACTCGTGGCCAAGTTCAACGCCGAGCACACCTACTACCCAACGGTAGAGGCTCTGTCAGCCGACGACGGGCTCCGCCTCGTGTTCGGCACGCTCACCGACGACCTGCTGCAGCAGTTGGCCGACATCGTGAGCCTTGTGGCGACCCACGTCGACCAGACCGACGACCCGCTGCTGCAGGAGAGCCTCTTCTGCGCCTACACACTGCTCAACCGCCTCCACGAGCTCGTGGCCTCGGACGACCTGCAAGTGGGCGGGCCGATGCTCGACAGCCTCATCAACACCATCATGCGCTCAACGAGCATACCCTTCCATGGCGAACCCGCCGTGGGGCTGCAGGTGATGGGCGTGCTGGAGACGCGCAACCTCGACTTCAGCCATCTGCTGCTGCTCGGCTGCAACGAGGGCAACATGCCCAAAGGCGTCGACGACTCGTCGTTCATACCCCATGCCATACGCAAGGCCTACGGACTGACCACCATCGACTACAAGGTGGCCGTCTACGCCTACTACTTCTACCGGATGCTGCAACGGGCCGACGACATCACGATAGTCTACAGCAACTCCACGGCCAACGGAAAGCAGGGCGAGATGAGCCGGTTCATGACGCAGCTGATGGTGGAGAGCGGCCACAAAATCAGCAAGATACAGCTGCAAGCGGGTCAGACGCCAGTGCAGACGCAAGCGCACGCCATCGGCAAAACACCAGAGGTGATGGAGCGGCTCAAGGGAATGGCCAAGTTCTTCTCGCCCACCGCCATCAACGCCTACCTGCGCTGTCCGCTCGTGTTCTACTACAGCTTCATCTGCGACATAAAGCAGCCGCTCGACGACGATGACGACAAGATAGACAACCGCACCTTTGGCAACATCTTCCACCATTCGGCCCAATTCATCTACGAGAAGTTGACGCACGCCGACGGCCATGTGTCGCCCGACGACATCAAACAGTTTCTGAATCATCCAGAGCAGATGGAGACGATAGTGGACGAGGCGTTCAAGGAAGACCTTTTCAACATCAAGGACAGCCAAACATTCCACCCCGAGTACAACGGCTTGCAACTCATCAACCGCGAGGTGATCATCCACTACCTGGGGCAGTTGCTCAACATCGACATGCGGCTCGGCACGTTCAGCATATTGGGCTTGGAGCTGAGAGTGGAGGCGCGGCTCGACGGCATAACCATCGACGGTAAGCCTTGCCCCATCACCATCGGCGGCGTAATCGACCGGCTCGACATGGTCGGCGGCTCGCTGCGCGTGATCGACTACAAGACTGGCTCACGCGTGCAGGACAAGCTCGCCGACGTGGAGGCGATATTCAACCCCGCCAACATCACCAAGCACAGCGACTACTACCTGCAGACAATGCTCTACGCCATTATAGTGCGCCACGACAAAGGGCTCAACCCTGATGGCAGAAGTGTCAGCCCCGGACTGCTCTTCATCCAGCATTCGGGAGGGGAAAACTACGACCCGACGCTCGAACTTGGCAAGGCGCGCGTCAGCGACGTGGAGCCATACTACAACGAGTTCAAGCTGCATCTGACCAATCTGCTTGGTGAGATATTCAACCCTGACTTCGACTTCATCCCGACCGACAACCGCAAAATATGCGCCTCTTGCGCCTACCGATTGCTTTGCGGACGTATGTGAATGGAGGCGTTTCTACGGTTTAGGACACGTGTCGTGAACGTTTCCCACACGTGCCGTAAACATTTTTGGCACGTGTCGAAAACATTTTTGACACGTGTCGCAAACCGCCAAAGTGGCGCCACGATAATGCAAAACGGCCAGAGGGGGAATGCCCTTCTGGCCGTTTGCGGTTTTATGTGCTGTGTGATTGATTATTCCTCGATGAGCCTCTTCATGCTCATTGACGAGATTTTGCCATTGGAGTCGACCACGGCGGTGATGCGGTAGTTGTCCACTTTCTCACCCGCTGAGGTCTCGGTAACTTGCTTTGCGGGGAATTTCACCTCATATTCGTAGGTCCCGCCGCCCACGTCGTGCTTGTCTATCGATGTCAGGGTGCCGAGGTGGAAGTTCAGATTCTTCACGTCGTCCTTGTAAATCATGTTCATGTACTCCACGACATCGTCCTGTGTGGCGTCGGTCTTGCCAAGGAAGCTGTCGAGAATCATAGCCACCGAGTTGCGCAACTTGCTCTCGTTCTTCGAGTTGAGGGCTTGGAAGAATGAGCGCAGGGCCGACTGCACCTTCTGCTTCTCATCTGGCTTCACTGTGGTCGCGTCGAGTTGGCTCACCTTGTCGCGCGCCTCGGCCACATGAAGTCCGTCGTCGTGCTCGTCGAGATAGGCCTGATAGGCTTCCTGCGTGTTCTCCGACGAGGCGAAAGCCCAGTCGAGCGAGTCGATTTTATTGAGTATCTCGCCACGATGCGATGTGCCGGGGTGGGTCTCAAGATACTGCTGCAAGGCCGTCTTAGAGTTGGTGGCGAGGGCGTTGGCATAGTCTTGGTCGTTCTGGCGCAACCTCTGCAAGTGGACTTGAATTGAGTCGGTGTGGGCCGGGTTCAAACCCGAGTAGTCGTCGAGATACTGTTGCAGCACCTGCGGGTCGGCACTGCCGAGCGCTGTCTCATATTCCTCCTGCTCTTTGCTGTTCTGCGCCTGGTTGTAGAAGAAATACATCGACCCGCATATAAGCAACGCTATGACGAGCGAGACTATGAACACGGTTTTGCCGCAGCATCCCTTGTTCTTGCCGGGGTGTTGTGGCGCCGCAGTGGAGCCTTTGCCCGTGGGCACCGGGGGTGGCGTCTGGGCCGACTGCCGTGGAGTGGCATGGTGGCAAGCCGGACACTCAGCCTGGTCTTTGAAGTAGACGTGGCCGCAATTGGGACAATGGATGATGCGCCCCGCTATCCTGACACCGCAATTGGGACAGGTGGGGGCTTGGTCGCTTACTTCGTGACCGCATTCAGGACATTTCACTATCATAATTTCAATCCTCTCTCATTTCATTGGTTCATCTGCGCCCTCGGAAACTGATCTCGCGCAGCGTGTGCCGACCCATCAGCCGGCTCTTGTCGATATATCCGTTGACGCCGTTTATGCGCCCTTTGGCGGTGTATTGCCAGGCGAATATGTCGCGGTCGTCGTCGAGCTGTGGCTCGTCTTTGCTGTAGCGGGCTATCATCAGGCGGTAGCCGTCGAGCTTGCCGAGCAGATGCTTGTTGTAGAAGCTCATGCCCGTGTAGACGAGTGGCTTCACGCGGTATTCGCGGCTGACGAGCTTGAGAAACGTGAGCAGCGAGTCGCAGAACTCCTCGTTGCTGAGTCCGCCGGTGGTCTCAACGTCTATCATCGGTATCAGCTCCTGCTCCTCGGGTCGGCACTGCGAGCGGAAGTTGCGCAACTGCTCCTCAAGGTCTTTCTTGGGGCGGAAGAAGTGGTAGGAGCCCACCTTTACGCCGTATGCCTTGGCCAGACGGATGTTCTCCTCATACTTGCTGTCGATGTTGTCGCCGCCCTCGGTGGCTTTCAGATAGACGTAGGCCATCCGCGAGTTGTCGCCGATGGCCTCCCAGAACACGCCCCCCTGATAATGGCTCAGGTCGATGCCGTGGATGTGGCCGCACGTGTCCTCGCACTGTATCTCATAGCTTTGTGCTTGCAGACTGATGCAGCCGGCAAGCGCGATGAAGCTGAAAAGTAATCGTCTGATGCTCATATCTTGCAAAGATAGCAATATTAATCGGTATAAACACCGTTACGGTCTGGCTTTTAGATTTTTTTAAATGCAAAGGCATCGTGTCAGGCCAAACTTCTGACTATATATAGTCATTTTCAGAGACATGCCAACAATCTTCCAAATGCAGGAGCCGTGCCTCGTGCCGGCCCTCAGACAATGTCATTACCTTAGTTTTATAGGTCGAACATTAATGTGGGTCGGCACGAGGCACGGCCCCTGCAGACGATGATGCAAACAAATGTTGGGCAATGGGGCTCAGCGGGTGGCGGGCTCGCTTGCTTCCCAGTGGCCGCTCACGTCGTATGATTTGTCGGAGAATGGCATCACAACGCGGGCCGAACGACCCTCGGGCAGGGTTGCGGCGATGTGGAATGTGCCGCCGTCAATGCTCCACTCCACCTTTATGCCGTCGCACTCAGCACGCACCCACTTCAGGTTGCCAAATATGCGTGGGCCAATGGTGGTCTGACCCCGGTGGATGCGGATGCCACCCACGTCGCCCACCAAGTGGTTGTTGATGTGGCCGAGCATGAAGTGGTTCAGACTTGCGCCCATGTCGGGATTCCACTGCTCAGTGAGTGTGGTCATGCCCCGACTGATTTGATAGCCGTAGCCCGGCAGACTGTCGTGGTCGAGCATTCGAAACAGCAGCTCGCCCTCACCGTTGTCTATCAGCACCTGATAGAGGCGCGGCGTGGCCACGTCGCCTGTGGTAAGGCGGTCGCCATGGGCGTGGATGTCGGCCAAAAGTGATTGCAGCACTCCCTCGCGCAGACTGTCGGGCACGAGCTTGAAGTCGAGCGGAATGGCGCACGAGGCTTGGCTGCCAGTGCCGTAGGTGTGGGTTTGTGGGTTGTAGAAAGCTGTGTTGAAAGCGTCCTTTATCGAGTCGGCACGCTGTTGGAGCCGCTTTCCAATGGCGAGATAGTTCTCGTTGCCACCTTCAGCGGATAGTTTCATGGCATAGTCAGAGGTCAGCCGCGTCCACATATAATAATGTGCGGTGCTGACGAGGGCCAACGGCGTGTTGCGACTGAAGCCGGCGCGGCCAGGGCCATAGTCGTACCAGTCGCCAAGCCCCATTTTCAAGATGTGGCAACTGTCGCGCGAGGCGAGATAGTCGACATACCTGACCATGTTAGGAAGATACTGGCGTATGAGGCTGTCGCTGTTGTAGGTGTCAAGATAGAGCAGCGGCAAGGCCACAAGCGCCCCTCCCCACTCCGGGCTCTCTTGGAAAGGCGGCGCCCACGAGCCCACAAAGTGGATATACTCTGGCGCTATCTCGGGCATTCCGCCATCGTCGTGCTGTGCGTCGGCCATCTCCAACATTGTTTGGCGCAACATGGCCTCGCAGTCGTAGTTGGCCACAAGCCCCGGGCCGTTGAGCCAGTCCTGTTCGAGCCACCCAAGTTTCTCGCGCTGCGGGCAGTCGGTCCAGACGTGCTGCCAATTGGAGCGGATGGCGCGGTCGATGAGTTTGTAGGTCTTGTTCCACCGCTCGCTGCTGCATTCGAAGTTGCCTGTCTTGGGCGCACTGTTGTAGATGAAGCACGAACTGAGACTCTTCACAACAGGCAAACCGTCGGGATTGGAGTCGCCTTCCATCACCGCGCCCTTCACTTGCAGGTAGCGGAAGCCATAGTAACTGAAGCGGGCGTGCCACTTCAGCCTACCCGCTGGGCCGATGGTGAGTCGGTAGAAATGCGGTTTGCCGCTCTGCTTCTGGCTCACGGTGCTGTCGTTGATGATTGTCTCGCCCGGCCACAGCTCCACTGTCTGCCCTGGCCGGCCCACTATCTCGACTTCGGGAAATCCCGCGAGGTTCTGTCCCATGTCCATCAGCATGCCACCCATCCTCCGGCTGATGTCGTAACGCTCCATTATCTTGATAGGGTGGGCTATTTGCTCCATCAACCGTGCTTTGCGATTGGGCAAAACGACCACTTTGCTGCCCTTGCCTTTGCCGATGAACATGGGAATGCGGTCGTCGTAGTCCTCGCCGCCATAGATACTGTTGTAAGTGATGGGACTCTGGCGCCACGTCCAGTCGCCATCGCTGACGAGGGTGTCCCTCTTGCCGTCGGCATACTCCACGCTGAGCGAGAAGAGCAGCGTGAGCGGCCCGTAGTTCGACTTCAGCTTGTGGTATCGCTTGCCCTCCTCGTGGTAGAAGCCGTTGCCGAGAAGCACGTCAATGCTCTGCCGCTTGCCAGAGAAGGCGGTTGTCAGGTCGTAGGTGTTGTAGAACAGCGTCTTGTTGTAGTCGCTCCAAGCTGGCGCCATGATGTCGTCGCCCACCTTTTGGCGGTTTATGTACAGCTCGTATTGGCCAAGTCCGCACACTACGGCAGTGGCTTTCTTCACCCGCCCTTTCAGTTTGAACTCCCGGCTCACCACAATGCTGCGCCCCGCAAGACTGTCGGTGCCGCTTGTGGTGGCTCCTATCCATTGGGCGCGGCCAAATGGGTTGGCCGAAACAGCCATGGCCGAAAAGAAAAGGAGCAACAACGATAATGCGTTCTTCATGCTTTAAGGTTTTAGAGCGACATAGTGAGTTTGCCAATGGTGCTTCGAGAGCCTTTCAAAATGCCATCGACATAGACGCGAAGTCCCTTTCCCGAATGATAGACAGAGCCGTTCTGGTCGTAGAGAATGGTTACGCTATGACCGTGATATGGCACATTATCGAGGCAGAAATAGCTCCATTTGCCCTCGGGAATGATTGGGTTTACCACCAATTGGTTGTCGGCGCTGGGACGCAAACCCATCAGCCCGGTGATAATCAGGTCGTTGAAAGTGCTGTGGTTGTAGTAGCGCGAGCGTTCCTGGTCGCCCATGAGCCAGTAGCCGGTGGTCTCGTCGAGGTATTCACCTATGTATGGCATGCCGCGCTGCGACTGCGACTGCACATATTTTATAATATGAGAGAAGTAGACCGAATCGGCCCAAGCCCTGCCACCAAGCGAGGCGAGGCTGACGGGGTAGTCGTTGATCAGGTTGGCCATTGCCGTCAGGGTCTGCGACGAGGCGAAAGGCCACACCGCGCCGTCCCATTCGCAAGTGCCTGTGCCATGGGAGCGGAAGAGGGGATGCCTCTGCTCGGCAGTGGTGAGGCCATACGGGGCGGAGAAGCCGGCAGGGTCGGCTGCCTGGAGCCACGCCTTGGCAAAGGTGGCGTTGTCGTCGGGCAGGTTGAAGTACCACGGCAGGAAACCAATCTCCTCACGCACGTTCGATGAGGAGTCCACCGTGAGCACCTCGAAGAAGCTGTGGTCCTTGTTCCAGAGTCTGGTTTGAGAAAGTTGCTTCAGCTCGTTGGCCTTCTTTGTGAACTTCTCCGCCAAAGCCGTTTGTCCGTCGAGCCGGGCCGCTTGGGCTATTGCCAAGGCGTTGCCATACATATAGCTGTTTATGCTGGGGCGAGCGTTCTTCACCTTGCGGCCTCCGCTGATGGTCTCCTCCATCGCGTCGCGCACGTCATACTGCCAGTAGAGTTTGGGCAACTGGGCTCCGTGGCCGTCGGAATCCTGCCACTGGTGGTCGTCCCACTGGCCGTATTCCCACTCCATCATGGGCAGAAGAGCTTTCAACTTGCCCTCATTTCCATCCACAAGGTAGCGGCTGTAGATGCTCGCGGGAATCCAGGAGCTGTACTTCTGCATCTTGGCCATAGGCCGTCCGTCGTTGCCATGATACCACGTGTTGATGATTTGGTCGAGATATTTGGGGTCTCTTATCCATCGCGACTCGTGGATGTGGTGGCCCACGGCGGCGGCGATGAGCTTGTATTTGTCGGCGTAGGAGCGGTTCATCATAAACTCGGTCATCGCATAGCCCACAGGGGTGTTCTCTATGTGCTTGCGCAGCGTCCACCAGCGGAAATACCACGTGCGCTCCACGTTCTTGTCGGGGCACTCAAACATTGGCACGTTCTCACGCATCCACTGCCACGACTGCGAGTTGGGGATGGCCTCAACGATGAGTTCGGGGTCGATGGAGTTGAAATAGTCGACGTAGTGCCTGAACTTGTCTGGATTGAGAAACGAGCCCGTCGGCAGCGAGTCGGCGTTGGCCGTGTTGAAGTTGGCAATGCGGAACACGGCCAAGCTGTCGGTGGCTCCGGCGTTGGGCTGAATGCCATACCAGTCGGCTGGTGTGTCAACGTCGGGGAACGTGCGCTTCGCCCCTGTGCGGAAAGCGACGCGGGTGAAGCTCTCCACTGGGGCGAAGAGCATCTTCTTCATCTTCATCTCGCCATCGACAAACACCTCTATGGTGCGCTTGGAGGTAGAGAGATGAGCCTCAACATGATAGGTTCGGCCGGGCTGATAGTCGACGACGTGGCCATAGCGGGCTCCAGCCTTGACCCGCAGCTCGCCCTTCGGGGTCAGCTCAAGGCGCGAGGCGGCAGTGCCGTGGTCGTCGAGAAACTCTATTTGCAGCTCGCCGGTGTTGTTTTGGTCGGCTTGCAGGTCGAAGCTGACGACGAGATTCTTCGTCGAAGGGATTACCCTCTCAACTTTACTGTAATCAAACGGATCCTCATCGCTGAGCTTCAGCCATTTGCCATCAAGTGAGACGGGAGCCATGACGGGCGAATAGATGTTCCACTGGCGCAAGTCGGAGAGCTTGGCTAACCGCGAGAAGTCGTCGGCGGCATGGGCGTGGGCGGCAAGTGTAACAGGCACAGGGATGTGGCAAGCCCATATATCCTCCTTGTTCATGCTGTAGGCCAGCCACAGGTCGGAGTCCTTGGGCTGCTGGTTCTGCTCCTGAATGCCACGCACATACTGCGGCCCGTAGCTCTTGTAGTTGCCGCCATAGCGCATCAGTGGCACCTCGCCGCACACGAGGTTGAGCGTGGTGTAGTCGAGGCCGTCGGCAGAGAGCGAAAGGGCCAGAGGCCAGCGGAACTCCGACGGGTTGTAGACAGTGGCATAGTTGCCGTCGCTTAGCCGCTGCCCCCAGATCTTCGCATTGCTGTTGACGAAGCCCTCGGCGCGGTCGCATGGCTCAAGCCAGGTCTTGCCACCGTCGGAGGATATGCTCGTTACGGCGTTCTTCCACAGAGCCACGACGCGCCCGTCGGGCAGCGTGTAGTCGTTGTAGGCCTTATACTCCTTGGTCAGGGGCAGTATCTTGTCGCCCCTGTCGGCCTCCTCGAGCCACCCCATGAGCATGCGTGGACTGGCGTAGATTTCCTCGCAAGCCTTGCGCAGGTGCTTGTCGGCCTTGCGCCAGTTGGGGTAGTCGGTGTTATCGGGGCCGAAGCCGTGGTTGTAGTAGATGAAGTAGATGGGGCCGAGCGACCCGTCGGCCTTTATCTCGCGTATCACTCGGCCTATGCCGTTGCCGTCGTTGTTGTGGTCCTTGGGGTTCATGCAGATTCCATACGAGCCCATGGCGTAGAGCCTGCCCTCAGTGCTCGTATAAAAGCCCTGCCGCTGGTGCATCACGGCTATCATGTTGTGAGCCACGCCAGGCACCCCCTCCTTCTGGTAGCCCTCCGGCACGTGGTATTCGGGGAACAGCACCACCGGCGCCGACCAATGGTAGCCGTCGGCAGAGGTTGTCATCATGGTTCGGGATGGCGGCACCTGCTCGTCCTTCTCGTCGGAAATGTAGTGCATGTAGAACTTGCCCTGCCAGTAGACGAGCATCGGCTGGTGGTTGTAGGTCCAGCCCATGCCGTTCTCGGCGGTGGGATGCTCGCGGTTGGCCCGCATCACCTGGATGTTGTGGACTCCCACCACCGGCGCAAGACCGCCGTCGTGCATGTTGGGGTTGCTCAGAGTGGCGCCACTATAGTGGACGAGCTCTTGCGCCATAAGGCCACAAGGAGCCAACGAGAGGAGTGCTGCGAGGATATGAAAGAAATGTTTATTCATTTTAGGCCGTTGTTTTTAAGTTTGTGCAAAGATAGTAAAATTAATTTGAAACAACGGCCACAGAGACGATATATTTCCAAAAACATTTCGCCGCAGATGATCACAGCCCTACCGACAGACCAGCATATAGTCGATGTCGGGCATTCGGACTGTGTCGTTGTGCAACCGCACGGTGTTGTCGCCCTTGAGCAGCGTGGCCCTGACGGTGTAGCGGCCAGACGACGGAGCGTCGACGGTGGCCACATCTTTGCCGTTGACGCTGACGCAAAACCTCCCCGCACTCTCGCACTTGAACACAAGCTTGGCGCGGAAGCCCCGTTGAACAAAGACGTTGCGCCACACGAGGTCGTTGTCGGCACGCCCGCCAAGCCACGTGGCCTTCATGCCCACGCTGCAGTTGTCGTCGTACTCATAGATGCCTGTGCCGCGGGCTTGGTTGTTCCACAGCTCCTGATAGTCGCTGATGTAGGCGCACTCGGCCTCATATCGCTCGCGATCCAGCCGGCCTTGCCCGGTGAGCACATAGATGCGGCAGCCGTGGGCCGGCACGCCTACGGTCATGGCGCCGCCACTTACCGACGGCTCACTGCGGCGTTCGAACACATTGCGCACCTCCACCGGGCCGGCCAAGTCGACATCGCGGAGTTGCAGCGTGGCCACAGCGTCGTGGTCGGCGGGATTGTAGAACACCACCGCGCGGCGCGTCCCGTAAGGCTCGACCACATCCTTCACAAGGATGTAGACGCCATCTGACAAAGCCACGGGATAGGCTTGCTGATGGGGATATTGCTGCGAGAGGGCGATGAGCTCGGGATTGAGGAGCAACTGGAGCGTACTGGGGCGGATGGTGCCAAGGTCGCAGCCGATGAGCAGCGGACTCTCCATCATGCACCACATCCCGAAGTGGGTGCGGTCCTCTTCCTCGGTCATCGAGCGGCCCACCTCGAGCATGTCCATGTCGTTGTAGTGGCCCTCGCTGCTGTAGGCCGAGAGGTAGAGGTTCTCACTCAGAATGCTGGCCACCGATTTCCAACTGTCGCGTATGTCGCTTGTGGTGCGCCAGGAGTCGGCCACGCCGCTCACCCACGTGCCGGGATAGTTCCACCGGCACACGTTCATGCGCACAGCGTGGCCGGCCACAGAGTCGATGGCATGGCGGATGGCCGTGTAGCGAGTCTGCTCGTCGAGCTGCAGTCGCTCGAAGTTGCCTTTCGGGTCGCCCCCGCAGAAGTCTATCTTGATGAAGTCGAAGCCCATGTCGCGGAAGAAAAAGGAGGCGTCGGCGGCGTCGTGGCCGTAGAAACCCACCCCGACCGACAGCGTGTCGTGGTCGTAGTAGTTGCCGCAGGTGTTTCGCCCGGCGTCGGAATAGATTCCCGCACGGAGGCCAAGGGAGTGGATGTAGTCGACCACGGGCTTCAGTCCGTTGGGGAAGCGGTGCCGGTTGATTTTCAACATGCCCTCAGCCGTGCGGCCGCCTTGGTATCCGTCGTCGATGTTTATATAGTTGTAGCCAGCCGACAGCAGCCCCGTGGCCACCATGCAGTCGGCCTGATGGCGGATCAGGCTGTCGCTGATGTTGACGCGGTAGGTGTTCCACGAGCTCCACCCCATTGTCGGGGCGTTCTGGGTTTGCGCTTGCAGCGAAATGGCCGCGGCGACGAGGATGATGAGGAGTGGCTGTTTCATTTTGTGCGGCATTAATATGTTTACTCCGCAAAATTACAAAAAAGCCTCCAAAGCATTGTGTTCCAAATCATCAAATAATGCCTCAATCGTTCAAAAGCATAGTTTTCGCGGCTCAAATGGAGGCCCGTTTCCAGTTTTTGACACGTGTGAAAAACGTTTTTGACACGTGTGAAAAATGTTTGCGACACGTGAGAAAAATGTTTGCGACACGTGAGAAAAATATTTTTGACACGTGTCGCAAAACTCAAAAGTGTTGATTTATGGTCGGGAAATGATTTCCTTTACTGTATCTTGAAGCTGATTGGGACGTTGTAGGCCACTCTGACGGGCTCGCCCTTCTGGGTGCCGGGTGTCCATTTGGGCATTGACTCCACCACGCGCACGGCCTCCTGGGCTGTGGCGGCGATTGCCTCGTTCACCTCTTGTTCGCAGGCGGCGTCCTCAGCCTCAGCTTTCTTCTTGTCAGGGTTGGCTGACGCGGCCCTGTCCACAGTAGCCTTTGTGCCGTTGTAGACCACACGGGCGTCGGAGACAGAACCGTCGGCGTTGACAATGAAGTTGACAACAACCCTGCCTTGCACGCCCCATTTCACAGCCGAGGCTGGATACTTCACGTTTGTGGCCAAGTATTTCATCAGTTCCGACGAGCCACCAGGGAAGTTTGGCATGGTCTCGGCCTCGGCAAAGACCTTGCCGCCATTGGCTGGAGCCTGCTGGTCGGCCTTTCCGCTTTTGGTGGTTATCAGAATCACGCCATTCTTGCCCTTGTCGCCGAACAATGCAAGCGACGACTTGTTCTTCAGCACGTCGATGGAGACGATGTCCTTGGGGTTCAGTTGGCTAAGTACTTCCTGTGTGTACTGCTTTCCGTCGACGACGATGAGTGCGCCTTTCACGTCGACGCCATCGCCAGCCTTGTTTTTGGCTGTCTGTTTTGCCTCTGTCTTTACTGTCGCCTCGCCGCTGACCTCCTCTTGCAGGGCTTTCAGCGTCTCCTGCGGCTGCGCCTCGGCCTTGGCCGCGCTTGCCACTGGCTCGGCGGGCTTGGCATACTGGTAGTCGGTTACGGTCTTGGCGGTGGCTGCGAGCGACACAGCGACTATGGGCACCACGTAGAGTGCCTTTAGCCATGAGTATTTGTTTCGATTCTGGGTATTCATCATTGTTATGCGTTGTTTTAGGGTACTGTGGTTGATGCCGTTGGCGACGGAGTACCCGGCCGCTGCCATGGCTTTTCTTACCAAAAGATACTGATATTGGCGTGCGTCGACGCCAGACGAGAGCACCGCCGCGTCGGCCTCGTACTCGTGGACGGCCCGCAGGTCGGCGCGGAGCATCCACATAGCCGGGTTGAACCATTGCAGCGACGAAAGAATACTGACGAGCACCACATCCCATGAGTGATGCCGGCGGATGTGCTCGCGCTCGTGCAAAAGGATGGCACGGTCGAGGTGGGCGTAATCACTACGCGACACCACGACTGTGTGCATCCAACTGAACGGGGACACGTCCCCGTCGCTGACGGCTATCACTGTGCCGTCGGCCTGCCGGTGCTTCTCGCATCGGCTGATTAGTATGCATACCTTCGATATCGAAATAACTATATAACAAAAAGATATTATCACTCCTGTCCAATAGACCATCAGCAGGGCAGTGTGCCACCACGGCTCGGCCACGACAGCGGCGACCGGAGAGGCGGATGCCACCGTGGGGGCTATCGGCACCGCCGGCAACACCTCGGTGTGGTGGATGGTGATGACGCAGAGGGGCAGCACAAACGAGGCCAAGGCGGTCGAGAGCAGCACAAAGCGGTTGAGCTCGTGCAGACTGTCGCGCGACAGCAGCAAGCGGTAGAACATGTAGAACACCGCGATAAGTATTGCCACCCGAAGGTCGTAAGCCAGAAACGCCATCATTCTCCCTTCTCTATTTGGTCGATAAGGCTGGCAAGCTCTTCGCGCGAGAGCTTCTTCTCCTCGACAAGCGCGCTCACCGCCGACAGGTAACTGTCGCCAAAGTAGTTCTTCACCACACTGGAGAGCGACCATTTGCCATACTCCTCCTCGCTGACCGCGGCCTCATAGAGGTAGGTTCCGCGCTCGGCGATGTGCTTCACGAGACCGTTAATCTCAAGGATTCGAACCTGTGTGGACACCGTATTGAAATGAGGCTTCGGCTCGGGGTAGAGCTCCACTATCTCCCTCACGTGCATTGGGCCATGCTTCCAGAGCTTGTCCATGATTTCTTTTTCCTTTGTTGTCAGTCGCTTCATAATCGTATTGTGTTTTAAAACTGATGCAAAGTAACTAAAAAAGTTAGTCAGACGCAACTAAATCGTTTAGTCTTTAAGGTTAATTAAGCCATCGTGTGAGCTTTTATTAGTTGTTAACCTACCATTGCCGACCTGCCATCATACTGTGCTGTGGCTTCTTTCACCAGCGTTTGAAGAAAAAAGAAACGGCAATGCTTGCGGATTAGGAAAGAAATGCTTACCTTTGGGGCAAGCTATCAAGCCAAAGACGTGGCAGGACTTCAGCCTCGTGGCCACGACACTGGAAGAATATAAAAACCAAAAACATACGAACCATGAACAAAAACACTATCACCCTGATGGCCGTGGCGCTGATGGCGTCTGTCATCACATCGTGCAAGGCACAAGACATTGAGTTGCCCACTCCGCTGACCGGCAACAACGTAACGCTGATGAAGGCACTGCAAGACCGCCACTCCGCCCGCGAGTTCAGCGAGAAGCAGCTGCCCGACGACGTGCTCTCCACAGTGCTGTGGGCCGCCTGTGGCATCAACCGCGCCGAGTCGGGCAAGATCACTGCCCCGTCGGCCATCAACGCTCAGGACATCACGGTCTATGTGGTGCGCCAGGACGGCGCATACCGCTATGAGCCCAAGCAGAACAGCCTTGTGAAAGTGAGCGGAAAGGACTTGCGCAATCTTGTGGCCGGGCCGCAAACCTTCGCCGCCTCGGCCCCGGTGTCGCTCGTCTTGGTGAGCGACCACAGCAAGTTCGGCTCGCATTCCAACGGCGCACAGCGCATGGGACTGATCGACGCGGGCTACGTCTCTGAGAATATCTGCCTGGCTTGCAGCGCACTCGGACTGAACACAGTGCCCCGCATGACGATGGACACCGACTCACTGAGGAAGGAGCTTGGCCTCGACAGTTCGTTCGACTTCATCGTGAACAGCCAGATAGGGTATCCTAAGGAGTAGCATCGACATGAAAAACATAGCCATCTACACCCTGACATCGCAGCTGCACGACGCCGCTGTGGTCGACCAGGCTACACAAGAGTTTCTCGGCGGGCTTGAGATAGACTACGACTTCAGCGGAAACGACTACAGCGACTACGGCCGGCATGCGCTCAACCTGATATTCGTGCGCACCGGCGGCACCGAGGGCATATTCCGCAAGTTGCTGCCCAGCCTGCTCAAAGAGAGCCGACAGCCATTCTATCTGCTCACCTCCGGCAAGAGCAACTCGCTCGCCGCCTCGATGGAAATACTCTCATTCCTTCGTCAGCAAGGCATAGCGGGCGAGATAATCCACGGCAGCAACGTCTACATCAGGACACGACTGAACCTGCTTCTCACTGTGGCCAAGGCGAGGAAGCGGCTCAGCGGAAGCTGCCTTGGCGTGATTGGCCACCCGTCTGACTGGCTAATATCGAGCAACGCCGACTACAAAGCCATCAGCGACAGGCTTGGCATAGAGATAGTCGACATACCAATGGACGAGCTTCTCGACGCCCACGCAAAGCAGCAGGAGCGCACCGACGAGGCTTTAGAGGCCAAAGCCCCCACCGAAACCATCAGAAAATCAATCCCTGGCGCACTCCGCATCTATGACAGTCTGCGGGTGCTGGTGGACCGATACAACCTCGACGGCTTCACCGTGCGCTGCTTCGACCTGCTCACCGCCGTCCACAACACGGGCTGCGTGGCCTTGGCCAAGTTCAACTCCGAGGGCACCGTGGCAGGATGCGAGGGCGACGTGCCCGCAATGCTGTCGATGATGGTGTCGTTGGCGTTGACAGGCAAGACCGGTTTCCAAGCCAACCCGGCGCAAATCGACGTGGAGCAGGGGCGGATGCTGTTCGCCCACTGCACCATTCCGCTCAACATGGTCAGCCGATACGAGCTCGACACCCACTTCGAGTCGGGCATCGGCGTTGGCATCCGTGGCTATCTCGAAGGGCCAGTCACAGGGTTCAAGCTTTCGGGCGACGCCACCCGCCACTTCACGGCAGAGGGAACAATACTCAGTTGCGGCAACAAGCCCAACCTGTGCCGCACACAGGTGGAGGTGCAACTGGCCGAACCGCGTAAAGCCAACTACTTCCTGACCGACCCGATTGGCAACCACCACATTATTATATTAGGTCGCCATCAGGCCGAGATAGAAGAATTGCTTGGAAAATGAGGTGAATAAGCAACAGAGAACTTTAATAATAAAAACTTAAAACAGATTATGAAGAACTTTAAACCAAAATCGTGGTTTCAGCCGCAGGCCGTGATCGTAATCGGAACCTACGACGCTGACGGCACACCGAACGCAATGAACGCCGCTTGGGCGGGCACTTGGGACGAGGACGAGATAATGATCTCGATGGGAAACCACCAGACCACAGTCAACCTGAACGCCAATCCTGACTTCACCGTGGCCTTTGCCACACGCGAGACACTCGTCGCGGCCGACTACGTGGGGCTCGTCAGCGGCAAGAAAGCAAAGGACAAAGTGGCCCATACGGGCTGGACTGTGGTGAAAGGCGAGCACGTCAACGCACCCGTTTTCACTGATTTTCCGATGACAATGGAATGCCGCATCGAGCGGAAGATCGACGAATCGGCCACAGGGTATTACATTGTGGCCAAGGTTTTGAACATCATTGTCGACGAAAACTACCTTGCCGAGGATGGCAAGCCAGACCTTGAGAAGATGCACCTGATCACTTACGACCCCGTCCACTTCGGCTATCTCGAGATAGGGAAGCGTGTGGGTAATGCGTTCTCAGATGGAAAGCAGCTTAAATGACATATCACAAAACCCTGAGAGTGGATGTCGTTGAAACTGTTGAACTGTAGGGGCATGATTTATCATGCCCGAATCGGATGCAAATAATGCGCAAACGGGCATGATAAATCATTCCCCTACGGACAATTACACTTCCTTAAAAACGTAAACATCACAGAAACTGCATCCGCAATTGCCACACGGCGATTGCGGATGTTGCTCAATAATAGATAGTCTCAAACTCCGCCGACACGTCGACATCGTCCATCGGCGAGTCGCCACTGTACACTATCGCCATGCCGCGGTAGCCACGGGGCACAAAGAGCTTGCCGTCGATGAAGCTCCACTTCGGTTTGCCATAGTCGTAGGAGCGGCCCGAGAGCAAAAGGCAGTTCCGCACATAGTCTACCGCCCAATATCCACCGCCGATGCAAGTGTCGTCGGGCAGCAAAAGGTCCTTGTGCATGGCCACATAGCCAATGCGCAAGTGTCCGCTGAGGGTGAGAATGAACTTCGGTTGCATCAGAACTGTATCTTGTCTTCAGGTATTCTGTCCTCCGCGCCAATCTTCCTGACCACTCGGGCCGGCACCCCCACGGCCACAGAGTCGCTTGGCACATCCTTCAGCACCACCGCCCCGGCGCCTATCACCGAATGGTCGCCAATCCGAACCCCACCGCATATCGTGGCGTTGGCGCCTATCCAAACACCCCGCCCTATCGTTATCGGCTTCGAAATCTCGATGCCTTGCAACCTCTGCCCGGCGTCGACGGGATGTGAGGCGCACGAGATGGTTACGCCCGGGGCTATGAAGCAGCCTTCGCCAAGCACGACCGGGCTTGTGTCGAGGATGGTAACGTTATAGTTGACGTATGCCATGCCGAGGAAATGGGTGTTGAAACCGAAGTCGAAGTGGATGCCCGACTGTATCACCACATTGTCGTTGTAGGTGCCGAGTATCTTCCGGAGCAGTTCGCGCCGCCTCGTGGTGTCGGTGGGGCGGGTCTGGTTGTAGTCCCAAACCAACGCCTCCACCCCGCGTTGCATGTCCTGCGGTATCTTCATCGCATTGCCGACGAAGCCGTCCTGGCCTTTCACCAGTTGCATTATCTCCTCATCTGTCATAGCTTCAAGCCTTTCATTATTGTGTCGATTATCCTCATCGCCTCCACATCATGCTCGTATGGATGGATTGAGTAGTATCTGTCGCCCGTCAGCATGGCCGAGAGCTGTGTGCGCGTGCGGTTGTAGAGAATGTGGCACGGCTTGCCGAAGCGTTCGGCGTAGGCCAGCTCATAGCCCACGCCAAGGCTCGGGGTGGTGCATTCGGCCACGAGCACGTCGCTCTGGCGCAGCCACGCCGTGTCCTGCTCGTAGATCAGCGTGTCCTTTGGCCTACCTTGTTCCACAAGAGAGAGGTCGCTGTGGCCCACATGTTCCGTGAGCACGTTGCCATATTGCTGCAATCGGTCGATGAAGCGGGCGTAGAGCTCGGCGTCGGCTCTGCCGCCACGAATGGAACCGGCAAAATAGATGTTCATTGTCGATAGTTTAAATGTTGCACAGTGCAAAGATAGCAAAACATTTCGACATATCGTCGCGGCACGGGAGAATAGTTTGCGCCGACCGTGGCATCCGACACAATTCCATCAAAGGCTGACACAATTTGACCGACGGCTGAAAATAGTGGCTCTGAGCGGCTTGGCCATATCGTTTTTAATGCTTAACTTTGCACCGAGACAAGCAAAACCAACCATGAGACTAAACACCAACAACGATATGAAAAAACCTGTTCTGCTATTCATCATGCTCATTGCCGCGGCCCCAATGTGGTCGCGGCCTATCCACATCACCACTCCGCAGCTCTCGCTCGTGGTCAATGCCGAAGAGGGGCAAGCCCCACAGTTTGTCTACTTCGGCCAAAAGCTCTCGCAAGCCGACCTCGCCGTGCTGCCCACCCCGACAGGAGGACGCATGGACATCTATCCCGCCTATGGCCTGAACCCAGCCAATGAGGCCGCGCTGAGCGTGCGCCATGCCGACGGCGACATCACCACAGTGCTGCAGGTGAGCGGGGTCAGCCAGACCGACACGCTGACTGTAATCCATCTCAGCGACCCCAAGCACGCCCTGAAGGTTGACATCAACTACCTGACACGTCCCGGAGCCGACGTGATAGAGATGTGGTCGACCATCCGTAACGACGAGAAGCAGACCGTCACTCTCCTTTCCTTCGCCTCAGCCATGCTGCCCATACGCCGCGGCAAGGTGTGGCAGAGCCACCTCTACGGCACTTGGGCCGACGAGGCGCAGGTCTCGGAAAGCCCGTTGGAGCCTGGCGAGCTAATCGTTACCGACAACGACGGCACCCGCAACAGCCATGGCTCCCACGCCGAAATGATGTTCTCGCTCGACGGCAAAGCCCAGGAGCTGAGCGGCGACGTCATCGGCGCGGCCCTGTGCTGGTCGGGGCCATACCGGCTGCGCACCGTTACCGACGACACCGACTGGCACTACTTCTTCGCCGGCATGGAGGAGAAGAACAGCGAATACCACCTGCGCCGCGGCGAGACCTTCGCCACGCCCCATCTGGCCATCACTTTCTCCAAAGAAGGGCTCTCCGGCGCAAGCCGCAACTTCCACCGCTGGGGCCGCCGCTACATGCTGCGCCACGGCAGCGAGCCTCGCCGCATACTCCTGAACAGTTGGGAGGGCGTCTACTTCAACATAACCGAGCCGGGCATGAACCGCATGATGCACGACATCGCTGACCTTGGCGGCGAGCTGTTCGTAATGGACGACGGATGGTTTGGCACGAAATACCAGCGCAACACCGACAACGCCGCACTCGGCGACTGGATGGTGGACACCAAGAAGCTGCCCCACGGACTGCAAGCCCTCTGCGACACGGCAAAGGCGAACGGGCTGAAGTTCGGAATATGGCTCGAACCTGAGATGACCAACAACAAGAGCCAGCTCTACGAGAAGCACCCCGACTGGGTGCTGAAGCCGCGCTCGCGCGACGCCGTGCTGGGACGTGGCGGCACACAGCTGACGCTCGACATGGCCAACCCGGCGGTACAAGACCATGTGTTCAACATGGTGGACACGCTGCTGACGCGCTATCCCGACATCGCCTACATAAAGTGGGATGTCAACATGGGCATCCAGAACGCCGGCTCGCAATATCTGCCACAAGCCGACCAGAGCCACTTCTACATTGCCTACCACCGTGGACTGCACCGTGCGCTCGACCGCATACGCGCCAAATATCCTGATGTTACCATACAGGCGTGCGCCTCGGGAGGTGGCCGAGTCAACTGGGGCACACTGCCTTGGTTCGACGAGTTCTGGGTCAGCGACAACACCGATGCCTTGCAGCGCGTCTATATGCAGTGGGGCACGAGCTACTTCTTCCCCGCCGTGGCCATGGGAAGCCACATCGCCAGCAACCCAAACCACCAGACCTTCCGCCAGATACCGCTGAAATACCGCATCGACGTGGCCATGAGCGGCCGGCTCGGTGTGGAGATGCAGCCCAGCAATATGACACCGGAGGAGCACTCGCTCTGCAAACAGGCCATCAGCGAGTACAAGCAGATAAGGCCAGTGGTGCAGCAGGGCGACATCTACCGACTGCAAAGCCCGTTCGACCGCCAAGGTGTGGCTTCGCTCATGTATGTCAGTCAGGACAAGCGGCAAGCCGTGTGGTACTGGTGGAAGCTGGAGACGATGCACGGCCAGCACGTGCCGGTGGTGAAGATGGCGGGCCTCGACCCCGACGCGCGCTACACCGTGCATGAGCTCGACCGCATCGACAACAAGCCACTCTATTGCGAGGGGCAGACCTACAGCGGCCGCTACTTGATGGACAACGGACTGGTGATGCCCTTGGAGCACAACGTCGACTACAACAAGCGCACGGCGTGGGCCTCGCGCGTGCTGTGGCTAAAGGCTGAATAGCATTAGAATAATATTCCTGTTAAATCATTATCCGCAATTGGCAGAAAAGCCTCGTGAGAGGCTTAAGTATCAATAACCCCACACTAAGCAAAGC
>CAZRSL010000029.1:26022-31643 GCA_964602785.1 uncultured Prevotella sp. | reverse complement strand
TTTGTGAATGGCAGAGCCAAGAATTGTCTTCTTTACCGATGTTTACTTCTGTGCCACCAACCAAATATTTTGTTTCCTGTATCATCTTAGACATGTTTCACTTTTCACTTGTCACCTATTTTTATTATGGCAATGCCATATTGCCTACAAAGGTAATGTTTTTGGCCGAAAATCTACAACTGCAAGGTTGTTTTATGCTGCAAGAGGTTGAAAAATTTCTGTTTTTTACAGCAAGAAACTTTATCTATTCATGGTGATGCACTTTATATTGATGTATTATGGTATGGATTTGCCCCTAATAAAACGTTAGAGACTCACGGAATATCATAGAGAGGAAGTAGTTAACTCAAATAGTTTGTTTACGCATTGTTTACGCAAGGGCATGAAAAAAGGAGTTACGAATTTCGTAACTCCTTGATATTGAATGTGGACCAGACAGGGCTTGAACCTGTGACCTCCAGATTATGAGTCTGTTGCTCTAACCAACTGAGCTACAAGTCCGTGAACACATGCACAAAACACCATCCTTGGCGATAGAACCGCAACAAGCATATTGCATGGATAACGGATGCAAAGGTAATGCTTTTAAACGTAATGACCAAAAAAAAATTGAAAAATGTTCCAGAAAAATATAGAGACAGGGAGATTAAAGGATTAGTGTTTGCGAAATTGCTTTTATATAGCGTTTGCGAGACAGCTTTATACACTGGCAAGGACATAGCTTTTACAACGGTTGCGGGGAAGCTTTTATACTGGTTCATCTATAAATCATTATGCACATCCTACTAAAAGCGTATTCCAAGCTTTGATGCCTTACTAAACTTAAAATGGGTGATGTCATTGGATATAATAAATAATTGAAGTTAAAATGATATTGGCAAGGCTGTGATTGTACTTTTTTTGCGTAACTTTGCGATAATAAAGTGCAAGAACATTTTATGAATAATAAAACACAAAGACATAAATGACGACAGACATAAACAACACTGGCCTCAGCGAGGCAGAGATACTTGAAAGCCGGCGGCTGTATGGCGACAATGCATTGACACCACCCCGGAAGGCCTCAGCTTGGAAACTATACCTTGACAAATACCGCGACCCTATAATAGAAATACTGCTTGTTGCTGCGGCAATATCCTTAGCTCTTGCTTTCGTCAACAATGACTTCTTGGAGACCATTGGCATATTCCTCGCCATCTTCCTGGCCACCACTGTTGGCTTCTACTTTGAGCGCGATGCCGCCAAGAAGTTTAACGTGCTCACGGCCATGAATGAGGACCAGCCCGTGAAAGTGCGGCGGGGCGGCAAGGTGAAAGAGATACCGCGACGCGACGTGGTGGTCGGGGACATTATAATTGTTGAGGTGGGCGACGAGATACCCGCCGACGCTCGGCTGATAAAGGCTGTCAATTTGCAAGTTGACGAGTCAAGCCTCACTGGGGAACCGTTGGCGACGAAATCAATTCACAATTCATGTTTCTCCCACGAGGCAAGAACAGAAAACTCTAACCCAAAAACAGAAATTCAAGGTTCCGCTGCTTATCCCGAGGATGTCATCCTCCGCTCTACAATGGTTATGAACGGACACGGCGAGGCGGTGGTTACGGCGGTGGGCGATGCCACCGAGATTGGCAAGGTGGCGCAAAAGTCCACCGAAACCACGCATACCAAGACCCCACTCAACATACAGCTTGGCAAGCTCGCCAGTTTGATTTCCAAGGTGGGTTCCGCAGTTGCCGTGGCAGCATTTGTGATTTTCCTCGTACACGACATCCTGACAAACAGCATTTGGCATGGCGACGACTATTTCGGCATGGCGCAGATAGTGCTCAACTACTTTATGATGGCGGTTACGCTAATCGTGATGGCGGTACCCGAAGGTCTGCCTATGGCGGTGAACCTCGCACTTGCGTTGAACATGCGTCGGATGCTCAAGTCGAACAATCTCGTGCGCAAGCTGCACGCTTCGGAGACAATGGGCGCAGTGACTGTGATATGCACCGACAAGACTGGCACGCTGACGCAGAACAAGATGAGGGTGGTGGCAATTCAAAATTCAGCCCTCAGCCCCAGCACTTCTCCAAACGGGGGGGGAGGCGATTACGATGACAAGCAACTGCTTGACATTGCGATGGCTGTCAATTCTACGGCAGAATTGGATGGCGACAAGGTTGTCGGCAACCCCACCGAGGGAGCGTTGTTACTGTGGCTCAAGGACAACGGCGTGGACTATTCTTCATTGCGCAAGGAAAATCCAATAATAGAGCAACAGCCTTTCAACACTGAAAAGAAATATATGGTAACAACGGCCAAGGTCGGCGAACATGCCGTGACCTTTGTAAAGGGGGCACCTGAGATTATAATATCGATGTGTAAAATCGGCGATGACGAACGACGGAAAACGGAAGAAGTGCTACTTGGCTACCAACAGAAGGCAATGCGCACTCTGGCATTCGCCTACTCAATTCAAAATTCCAACCCTGCATTCACCTTTCAGGCGGTATGTGCCATTAGTGACCCCGTGCGCGAGGACGTGCCAGAGGCAGTAAGGGCATGTCGCAGTGCTGGCATAAAGATAAAGATTGTCACTGGCGACACGTCGGCAACCGCCGTGGAGATTGCTCGGCAGATTGGGTGCTTGCCAGATGAGGGTGTGAAGAATGAAGGAGAAAGAGAAAATAGGAAAGCAGAAGGTAATCATAAATCTCAAACCTCAAACCTCAAATCTCAAATCATCACCGGGCCAGAATGGGCTGCATTGAGTGACGAAGAGGCTTACAAGCGATGTGAGGACATAAGGGTGATGAGCCGAGCGCGCCCAACCGACAAGCAGCGGCTCGTCAACATGCTGCAGAAACACGGCGAGGTGGTGGCAGTTACCGGCGACGGTACCAACGACGCGCCCGCTCTGAACTATGCCCATGTCGGCCTATCGCTCGGCAGCGGCACGTCGGTGGCGAAACAGGCTTCCGACATAACTCTTCTTGACGACTCGTTCAAGTCGATTGTATCTGCCGTCATGTGGGGCCGCTCGCTGTACAAGAACATACAGAGGTTCTTGTTCTTCCAGCTCGTCGTCAACCTTTCGGCATTGCTACTTGTGCTTGGCGGCTCCGCCATAGGTACCGAGATGCCGCTCACCGTTACTCAGATACTTTGGGTGAACCTCATCATGGACACGTTTGCGGCTCTCGCCCTTGCCTCGCTGCCACCCTCGCGCGAGGTCATGAAAGACAAGCCGAGGAAACAAAGCGACTTCATCATCACCAAGCCAATGGCGCAAGGCATCATTTTCTGTGGGGTTGCTTTTTTCCTTATTATGTTCGTGTTCCTGATATGGTGTGAGCGTCGTGGGCCAGGCAGTGTGGTGGATGTGCACGAGCTGACGCTGTTTTTCACCACTTTTGTCATGCTCCAGTTCTGGAACCTGTTCAACGCCAAGAGCCTCGGCAGCGACTACAGTGCCTTCCGCCACTTCTGGCGCGACCGCGGGCTGGTGCTCGTTCTGGCGATGACCCTTGTCGGCCAGTGGCTCATAGTCACCTTTGGCGGCCGCATGTTCCGCACACTGCCGTTGACCCTTGGGGAATGGGTTGCCATAATTGTTTCCACAGGCGTATTGGTACTCGGTGGCGGAGAACTTTACAGGGCTGTAAAGAGAATGAAGAAAGAAAAGTGAAGAATGAAAAATGTGAATGGTGAAATGGAAAATGTTGCCACGATAGGCTTCTTCGACGGTGTGCACCGTGGCCACCAGTTCCTCATCAACCATGTCATCGGCGAGGCACGTGCTGCAGGCATGCAGTCAATGGTGGTAACCTTTGACCGCCATCCGCGCCAAGTGCTGCAACAAGAATACCAGCCCGAACTACTCACCACGCTCGACGGGAAACTGCGGCTGCTGAGACTCACGGGCATCGACGACGTGGCCGTGCTCCATTTCGACAAACAGCTTGCGTCGCTGACGGCCCGCGACTTCATGAAGCAGGTGCTACGCGACAGGCTCAACGTCAAGAAGCTCGTGATAGGCTATGATAACCGCTTCGGCCACAACCGCGCCGAGGGCTTCGACGACTACGTGCGCTATGGACGGCAGATGGGCATCGAGGTTGTGCACAATCCCGCATTCCTGCTTGGCGACATCAAGGTCAGCTCCTCTGTCGTGCGCTCCTTCCTGAGAGAGGGCGACGTTGAGATGGCGGGCCAATGCCTTGGCAGGCCATACGCCATAGCCGGGAGGGTTGTCGGTGGCTACCAGGAGGGACGGAAGATAGGCTTTCCCACCGCCAATCTCGACACGTCAGCTTGGGGGTTGCTCATACCCAAAGGCGGCGTTTATGCGGTGAGGGTGCGCACTGACGGTGACGACGAGTGGCTGAACGCCATGATGGACATCGGCACGCGGCCAACGTTTTGTGGCTCAAACGTGTCGCTTGAGGTGAACATTTTCGACTACCACGGCAACCTGTATGGCAAGACGCTGCATGTGGCGTTTGTGAAGCGTGTGAGAGACGAGCTGAAATTCAACGACGTGGCAGCCCTTGCCGCCCAGCTTGGCAAGGACGAAGCGCAAATAAGGCAGATTTTAAAACAATAAACTTTTGCAATTATGAACAAGACTGTTCGCTGCATACTCGACATTGTGTGGTATGTAGTATTGTTTTTCCTGATACAACTTTTCTTCATGTATGCCATAGCCGCCGTTGGCATTTGGCAAAGCGGAGGCTCAATGGGCAGACTTGCGGACGGCGACCTTGGACTCACGTCGGGCATGCTCGTCGCCGTCTCGACGTTGAGCAGTGTGCTGACGATATGCCTGTTCGCTAAGTTCAGATGGGCACCTGTGTCGCGCGTCTGGTTGCGCGGCAAGCCGTGGGGCGTGCTGCTGTGGGCGGCTTTCCTTGCCTTGGGCACCATTTTGCCGTCGGAATGGCTCGTAGAGCAGATGCAGTACACCATGCCCGAAGCCACCGAGAAGCTCTTCGAGCAGATAATGGGCGAGCCGATGGGCTACCTCGCCATAGGCATCCTTGCCCCGCTTGCCGAGGAGATGGTCTTTCGCGGCGCGGTGTTGAGGACATTGCTCAAGATGTCGGGCGGCAGATGGCATTGGATGGCGATAGTGGTGTCGGCACTCATTTTCGGTGCGGTCCACGGCAATCTGCCCCAATTTGTCCACGCCTCGCTCATAGGCCTATTGCTCGGATGGATGTACTACCGCACGGGCTCCATACTCCCGGGCGTGCTTTTCCATTGGGTCAACAACACCGTCGCTTACGTCATGTTCAACCTGATGCCACAGACTGCCGACGGCAAGCTCATCGACCTCTTCCACGGCAGTGAGCGCATGTTTTGGCTGGGGCTGTTCTTCTCGCTATGCATACTCATACCAAGCCTGTTGCAACTCGCCTGGCGCATGGGACGGGCAAAACAAAAATTGTAATTATTACAATTTTTAGGGCAAAATATTTGGCGCAACAAAAGAATATCCCTACCTTTGCACCCGATACAAAAACATTACGATTCAAGGATTAATACAACAACATTATGAAAGAGTTAAAGGGAACAAAGACAGAGAAAAACCTTCAGGAGGCGTTTGCCGGCGAGAGCCAGGCGCGCAA
>CAZRSL010000029.1:0-26012 GCA_964602785.1 uncultured Prevotella sp. | reverse complement strand
ACCTACTTCGCAAGCAAGGCACGCAAGGAGGGCTACGAGCAGATAGCTGCCATCTTTGAGGAGACCGCCGGCAACGAGAAAGAGCACGCAAAGCTGTGGTTCAAGTATCTCGAGGGCGGCGACATCAAGGACACCCACAGCAACCTTGAGGCTGCCGCAGCAGGTGAGAACTACGAGTGGACGGACATGTACGACCGCATGGCAAAGGAGGCCGAGGAGGAAGGCTTCAAGGAGATTGCCGCGAAGTTCCGCATGGTTGGCGCCATCGAGAAGCACCACGAGGAGCGCTACCGCAAGCTGCTGAAGAACATCGACGACGCGGTGGTGTTCAGCCGCGATGGCGACTCAATTTGGATTTGCCGCAACTGTGGCCACATCGTGGTGGGCCCCAAGGCTCCAGAGGTGTGCCCCGTCTGCGCCCATCCGCAGAGCTACTTCGAGCTTCGTGCTGAGAACTATTGATTGCCGACCCTTTGCGGTGGTCTGATTTCACCGCAACAATCCCCACGCAGCCCCATCCAACCCGTGTTGGATGGGGCTGCTGCCGTTTCCGTGGGTTGGAAAAGCCACTTTTACGACCCGTTAGAAGCTCTGCGACCATCTTCCATCAAATGATAATCACGTGATTATCATTTGATGTGAACGTGATTATCAATTGATACGAACGTGATTTGCATTTGATGCACAATGATGAGAGTGCCTCCTTCCACAGACGAGGCAGCTCTGTTGGCTTCAGAAAAGCATAGGGTAGCGATTTGAAATTTGCGGTCTTCGCTTTCGAAAGATTTATTCCAAATCGGTCATTAAACTATTATACAAAGACAGCATCCACTTGTAGTGGCCGCCCTTGTGGCGGCCATTATTAATGTTCGACCGCTTAAAAAAATAGGAAAGGACATTGTTTTATGGCCGCCACAAGGAACGGCCACTACAAGTGGACATTTCATTCACAGGGATTTGAAATCTATTAATGACCGATTTGGATTTATGCAGTTTGCTGATGTCGATGGTTGCCCAAACTGGCATAATGTTCGGAAAAAATGGAATAAAAGCATAAAAACATCAAAATGTTAGCTGTTATTTGGTGAAATATTTGGTGCTTTCAAATAATTTGTATACTTTTGCATCGAACAAGAATATTTATCCTAAAATGAAACTGAAAAGTGAACGACTTGACGCATTGAAGAAGCTGCTGTCGAGTAGCGAGCTGAGCTCGCAGAACGAGGTGCTGGATGCATTGGCCCAGCACGGATTCCACGTAACCCAAGCCACACTCAGCCGCGACATGAAGCAGCTGAAGGTGGCCAAAGCCGCCACAATGAGTGGGAGCTACGTCTACGTGCTGCCCAACGACACCATGTACAGGCGTGTGCGCAACAGCGCGGTGCGCATTAAAGACAAGAGCTCGGGGCTGGTCTCGCTGGCCTTCTCCGACAACATAGCCGTGCTGAAGACTCGTCCGGGCTACGCCGGGGCTGTGGCCTACGACATCGACAACTCCAGCCTGCCCGAGGTGCTTGGCACCATCGCCGGCGACGACACCATCGTCATCGTGCTTGCCGAGGGAGTGGGCCGCGAGCAGGCCACGTTGGCCTTGTCGTCGGTGGTGGCCGAGCTGACAGAGGACGGCTCCCTCGTACATAATATATAAGTGAATGGACAAAATCAAGGTGTTGGTGGCCGACCAGTCGCACGAGCGGTATGTCGACACGATACTAAAAACGATTGAGGACGCCGCCAAGGTGCGCGGCACCGGCATAGCAAAGCGCAGCCACGACTACGTGGCCACCAAGATGCGCGAGGCCAAGGCAGTGATAGCTCTCGACGGCGACAAGTTTGCCGGCTTCAGCTACATCGAGACGTGGGGCAACAAGCACTACGTAACCACGTCGGGACTGATCGTCCACCCCGACTACCGTGGCCTCGGCCTGGCCAAGCGCATCAAGAACATGACGTTCACGCTGGCGCGAGTGCGCTGGCCCCACGCCAAGATCTTCTCGCTGACGAGCGGCTCGGCTGTGATGAAGATGAACACACAGCTGGGCTACCTGCCCGTTACGTTCAACGACCTTACCGACGACGAGAGCTTCTGGCGCGGCTGTGAGGGCTGCATCAACGTCGACGTGCTCCACCGCACGGGCCGGCGCTACTGTATATGCACCGCCATGCTCTACGACCCTGAGGAGCATCTGCCCGCCCGCATTCCCAAGGAGGTGATGGAGCGCATCAGGCGCATCGACGGCAAGGAGAAATAAGTGAAACCCGGAGGGCTCCTGCCCTCCACAAAAAACATAGCCATGAGCAAGAAGAAAGTAGTGGTCGCCTTCAGCGGCGGCCTTGACACATCCTATACGGTGATGAAGTTGGCCCAGGACGGCTGGGAGGTCTACGCGGCGTGCGCCAACACGGGCGGATTCAGCCCCGAGCAGCTGCAGAAGAACGAGGAGAACGCCTACCGGTTGGGCGCTGCGAAGTATGTTACGCTCGACGTTACTCAGGAGTACTACCACAAGTCGCTCCGCTACATGATCTTCGGCAACGTGCTTCGCAACAACTGCTACCCCATCAGCGTCTCTTCCGAGCGCATATTCCAGGCCATCGCCATAGCGCGCTACGCCAACGAGGTGGGCGCCGACGCCATAGCCCACGGCTCAACGGGCGCCGGCAACGACCAGATCCGCTTCGACATGACCTTCCTCGTCATGGCTCCCGGCAAGCAGATCATCACCCTGACGCGCGACCACGCCCTCTCGCGCCAGGAGGAGGTGGACTATCTGAACCAGCATGGCTTCCAGGCCGACTTCGCCAAACTGAAGTACAGCTACAACGTGGGCATCTGGGGCACCAGCATCTGCGGCGGCGAGCTGCTCGACCCGACGCAGGACTTGCCCGAGGAGGCCTATCTGAAGCACGTTACACGGCAGGATGAGAGTCTGCTCAAGATAACATTCGAAAAGGGCGAGATTGTGGCCGTCGACGGTGAGGAGTTCGCCGACAAGGTGAAGGCCATACAGCGCATAGAGGATATAGGCGCGGCCTACGCCATCGGGCGCGACGCCAACGTGGGCGACACCATCATCGGCATAAAGGGTCGCGTGGGCTTCGAGGCCGCCGCGCCCAAGCTCATCATCGAGGCCCACCGGCTCTTGGAGAAGAGCACCCTGAGCAAGTGGCAGCAGTACTGGAAAGACCAGGTGGCCAACTGGTATGGCATGTTCCTCCACGAGAGCCAGTACTTGGAGCCTGTGATGACCGACATCGAGGCCATGCTCGAGAGTTCGCAGCGCAACGTCAACGGCACGGCCACGCTGCGCCTCCGCCCCTACAGTTTCAGCACAGTGGGTGTCGACTCGCCCGACGACCTGACCAAGTCGCCCCTCGGCGAGTACGGCGAGATGCAGCACGGCTGGACGGCAGAGGACGCCAAGGGCTTCATCAAGGTGAGTTCAACGCCTCTGCGCGTCTACTACGGCATCCACAAGGACGAAAAGAGGTAATGTTGAATGATGAATGATGAATGTTGAATTGATTTAATGAGTAATGGTCAATTATTAATTATTAATTCTCCAATTGTCAATTAAATCAATTCAACATTCATCATTCAACATTCATCATTAAAATAATTCATCATTCATCATTCAAAATTCAACATTAATATGATACGTGTTGGAATACTTGGCGCAGCGGGCTACACTGGTGGCGAACTGATACGCTTGCTGTTGGATCACCCCGATGTGGAGATAGCTTTTGCCAACTCTGAGAGCAACGCCGGCAACTTGGTGAGCGACGTTCACGAGGGCTTGGTGGGCGACACCGACCTGCGTTTCACCAGCGAACTGCCGTTTGGCGATGTCGATGTGCTCTTCTTCTGCTTCGGCCACGGCAAGAGCGAGGCGTTCCTACGTGAGCACGACGTGCCAGCCAACGTGAAGATCATCGATTTGGCTCAGGACTTCCGCTTAAACCCACAGGAGCGCGTCGCCACCCAGCACCCTACGGCTCAGAGCCACGACTTCGTCTACGGGCTGCCCGAAATCCATCGCAAAGAGATAGCCCACGCCCAACACGTGGCCAATCCCGGCTGCTTCGCCACCTGCATCCAGTTGGCCCTGCTGCCGTTGGCAAAGGCTGGATTGCTCACCCATGACATCAGCGTCAATGCGATAACCGGCTCCACCGGGGCGGGGCAGAAGCCTGGGCCAACAACCCACTTCAGTTGGCGCGACAACAATGTCAGCATCTACAAGGTGTTCACCCATCAGCACTTGCACGAGATACGCCAGTCGCTCAGCGAGTTGCATGGCGGCGGCATTGGCTCCGTCGACTTCATCCCTTACCGTGGCTGCTTCCCGCGCGGTATCTTCGCCACCAGCGTGGTCCGCTTCGACGCCGACCGCAACCCCTCGCTTGAGGAGTTGGAGCGGATGTACACCGAGTTCTACTCTGCCTCGCCCTTCACCCACTACAGCCCCAAGCCCGTCGACCTGAAGCAAGTGGTCAACACCAACAAGGCCCTTGTCCACATCGACAAGTTCGGCGAGAAGGCGGTGGTGAGCAGCGTAATCGACAATCTGCTGAAGGGAGCCGTGGGCCAGGCCGTTGAGAACATGAACCTGATGTTCGGACTCGACGAGACAGCCGGGTTGAGGCTCAAGGCTTTGGCATTTTGAATGAGACAACATAAAAACACAGACAGCGTATGATACCATTCGACGTTTATCCATTGTTCAATGTCAACATAGTCAAGGGACAGGGCTGCCACGTCTGGGACGACCACGGACAGCAATACCTCGACATGTACGGCGGCCATGCTGTGATTAGCATCGGCCACTGCCATCCCCATTATGTGCAGAAGGTGGGCGAGCAACTGGCCCGGCTGCCATTCTACAGCAACAGTGTGGTCAACCGTCTGCAGCACGAGTTGGCCGAGAGGTTGGGGCGCATCAGCGGCTACGACGACTACCAGCTCTTCCTCATCAACAGCGGTGCCGAGGCCAACGAGAACGCACTGAAGTTGGCCTCGTTTGCCAACGGGCGTGGCCGCGTGCTGACAGCGCAAAAGGCCTTCCACGGTCGCACGTCGTTGGCCGTGGAGGTAACCGACAACCCGAAGATACAGGCTCCAGTCAACAGCAATGGCCGCGTAACCTATCTGCCACTCAACTACTTGGACGCTTGGGTGGCTGAGATGGAGAAGGGCGACGTCAGCTCGTGCATCCTGGAGTGCATCCAGGGCGTGGGCGGCATCAACATGGCCACGATGGAGTTTGCCCAAGGCCTACAGGAGGCGTGCCACAAGCACGGCACCTACTTGATATGCGACGAGATCCAGTGTGGCTACGGGCGCAGCGGCAAGTTCTTCGCCCACCAGTGGCTCGGCATCCGTCCCGACCTCATCACCGTGGCAAAGGGCATCGGCAACGGCTTCCCGATGGGCGCGGTGCTCATATCGCCACAGTTCAAGCCCGTCTACGGACAGCTCGGCACCACCTTTGGCGGCAACCATCTGGCTTGTGCCGCGGCGTTGGCGGTGCTCGACGTGTTCGAGCAGGAGCATCTGGTGGACAATGCCCGTGTCGTGGGCGACTACTTCATCGAGCAACTGCGCCTGCTGCAACAGTCGCAGCCACACATCAAGGAGGTGCGCGGCCGCGGTCTGATGATAGGGGTGGTGATGGACGTGCCGCAGAAAGACGTGCGCAACAGCCTCGTCTACGACGAGCACTGCTTCACCGGCGCGGCTGGGCAATACATGCTGCGCATTCTGCCCCCACTCATCATCGGCAAGGCCGACGTCGACGACTTCATCTTCCGGCTCAAGAAAGTGTTGGGCGAGTTCTGACGAGTCGTGAAGTAAGACACTTGTGTTTCGAAAGTTATGCAATGTCCTGTGATTAAACACATTCCAACATGTAGGGGCATGATTTATCATGCCCGCCATTGGCAATAATTCAGTGTTTCGGGCATGATAAATCGTGCCTCTACGACTTCACAGCCATTGGTTTTCAATGAATTATGTACTTCCGAAACTTGATTAAGATAGTAATAGCAAACATAATATCATCATGCGCATAGCTGTAATTGGCGCAGGAGCCATGGGCGGCAGTCTGGCCCGTGGACTGTTGCAGGGCACCGTGTTCGAGCCGCAAGACGTATGTGTGGCCAACCCCCACGTAGACAAGTTGAAGCCTTTGGCCGAGCTGGGAGCCAACATCACCACTGATAACATCGAGGCGGCACGTGGCGCCGATGTTGTGGCCATTGTGGTGAAACCGTGGTTGGTGGAGCAGGTGGCAAAGGAGATAAGCCAAGTGATTGACGCTGAGCGGCAGATAGTGCTAAATCTTGCTGCCGGCATCAGCGCCGGGCAACTCACCGAGTGGTTGTCCGACCGCCAAGGCCACTGCCCCGCCTTGCTGCAAATAATGCCAAATCTGGCAATAGCCTTGCGCCAGTCTATGACGTTCATTCAGCCGATTTCAGCCACCGCCGGGCAGACTGCCACGGTGAAGCGGATATTCGACGACGTGGGCAGCTCCATCATTGTCGACGAGCGGCAGATGGCGGCCGGCACGGCTTTGTCGGGTTGCGGCATAGCCTACGCCATGCGCTATGTGCGCGCTGCCACCGAGGGTGGGGTGGAGCTCGGTTTCAAGGCCGACACCGCCAAGGACATAGTGCTGCAGACCATCAGTGGCGCGGTGGCTCTGCTCAGTTCCACAGGCAACCACCCCGAGGCCGAGATCGACAGGGTTACCACTCCCGGCGGCCTCACCATTCGCGGCCTCAATGCCATGGAGGCTGCGGGCTTCTCTGCTGCCGTCATCGCCGGGCTGAAAGCCGGGCAAACGTGTTAATCTCTATCAAAAGGGCAGCTGAAACAAATATTATTAGTACTTTTGTGGCCTGAACTTAGTAAGACTGTTATTTTATGGATGAAGCAATCAAGCAAATAGGCGAACGTCTGCGCGGACTGCGCGACGCACTCGAAGTGTCGGAAGACGAGGTGGCTCAGGTGTGCGGCATCAGCACCGAGAAGTATCGGGAGATGGAGGCCGGCGAGACGGAGCTGTCGGTGAGCACGCTGCAGAAGATAGCGAAGAAGTACAACATCGACCTCAACGAGCTGCTCTTCGGCGAGGAGCCCCACATGCACGGCTACTTCCTGACCCGCCGCGGCCAGGGCATGAGCGTGGAGCGCCGCAAGGCCTACCAGTATCAGAGTCTGGCGTGGGGCTTCCGTGGCCGCAAGGCCGACCCGTTCATCGTGAAGGTGGAGCCAAAGCCCGACGACACGCCACTGCAGAAGAACTCCCATCCGGGCCAAGAGTTCGACATGGTGCTCGGCGGGCGCATGGAGATTACCATCGGCAACAAGGTGCTCACCCTTGACAAGGGCGACAGCATCATCTACGACTCCACCCAGCCCCACTGCATGCGTGCGCTCGACGACAGGAAGGTAACGTTCCTCGCCATCATATTCCAGTAACATCACAAGAAACAAGCATTCACAACGATGATAGAGAGATTTCTGACGCAGACGAGCTTCACCTCGGAGGAGGACTTCAGGCAGAATCTGCACTTCAAGATACCTGAGAACTTCAACTTCGCCTACGACGTGATGGACGAGTGGGCCAAAATCAAGCCCGACAAGGTGTGCCTGCTGTGGACGAGCGAGCGCGGCGAGGAGGTGAGGACCACCTTCGCGCAGTTTAAGGAGCAGACCGACCGCACCGCCGCCTACTTCCAGAGCCTCGGCATAGGCCGTGGCGACAAGGTTATGCTCATCCTGAAGCGCCACTACCAGTGGTGGCTGTCGATGATGGGGCTGTGCAAGATAGGCGCGATAGCCATCCCCGCCACCCACATGCTCACCACGGGCGACATCGTCTATCGCAACCAGCGTGCCAGCGTGAAGGCGATACTCTGCGTCAACGACGACTACGTTACCACTCAGGTGCTTGGCGCCATGCCGGAGAGCCCCACGGTGAAAGTGCTTGTGGCCGTCAACTCGATGGCGCAGGCCGACCGCAGCGTGCCGGAGGGCTTCCACGACTGGCACAAAGAGTGGCCTGAGGCTCCCGAGTTCCACCGTCCCAGCTTCGTCAACGAGAACTACGACACCATGCTGATGTACTTCACCAGCGGAACAAGCGGTGAGCCCAAGATGGTGGCCCACGATTTCCTCTATGCCCTTGGCCACTTGACCACGGGCGTGTTCTGGCACAATCTCTCGGAGGACAGCATCCACCTGACTGTGGCCGACACGGGCTGGGGCAAGGCCGTGTGGGGCAAACTCTATGGCCAGTGGTTTGCCGGCGCCACAGTGTTTGTCTACGACCACGAGAAGTTTACGGCCGAGAAGATAATGCGCCAGATGGAGAAATATCACGTAACGTCGTTCTGCGCGCCCCCCACCATCTACCGGTTTATGATCCAAGAGGACTTCTCGAAGTACGACCTGAGCAGCCTGCGCTACTGCACCACGGCCGGCGAAGCCCTCGAGCCCGCAGTCTACAACCACTTCCGCCAGCTTACGGGGCTGCGCATGATGGAGGGCTTCGGCCAGACCGAGACCACCATGACCCTCGGCACTTTCCCATGGATGGAACCGAAGCCGGGCAGCATGGGCAAGCCCAACCCGCAGTACGACATTCTGCTGCTCAAGCCTGACGGCACGCCCTGCGAGGATGGTGAGAAAGGTGAGATATGCGTCAACACACGCGACCACAAACCCATCGGCCTCTTCAAGGGCTACTACCGCGACGAGGCGAAGACCCACGAGGTTTGGCACGATGGCATCTACCACACGGGCGACCTGGCGTGGCGCGACGAGGACGGCTACTACTGGTTTGTGGGCCGGGCCGACGACGTGATTAAGTCGAGTGGCTACCGCATCGGCCCGTTCGAGGTGGAGAGTGCGCTTATGACCCATCCCGCTGTGGTGGAATGTGCTGTTACGGGCGTGCCCGACCCTGTCCGCGGCATGGTGGTCAAGGCCACCGTTGTGCTTGCCAAGGACTGGAAGGCAAAGGCTGGCGACGCGCTCATCAAGGAACTGCAGAACCACGTGAAGCACGAGACCGCCCCCTACAAGTATCCGCGACGCATAGAGTTTGTCGACGCGTTGCCCAAGACCATCTCCGGCAAAATACGCCGTGTGGAGATAAGGCAGCACGACGAGCGCAAACAGAATGTTTGATAACTATAGGTGCTATTTGTACTATAGGTACTATAAAAACACCCTCAGATGAAGCGCATAGTAGTAAAGGTGGGCAGCAACGTGCTTACGCGCCAAGACGGCAAGCTCGACGCCACGCGCGTGTCGGCTCTTGTCGACCAGATAGTGTGGCTGCGGCTCCACGACTACGAGCCCATCCTCGTGTCGTCGGGCTCGATAGCTTGCGGACGGGGCGAGTTCCACGCGCGGCGCAAGCTCGACAGCGTGGCCCAGCGCCAGCTCTACTCCGCCATCGGCCAGGTCAAGCTTGTCAACCTCTACTACAGTCTGTTTCGGGAGTATGGCGTCAGTATTGGGCAGGTGCTCACCATGAAGGAAAGCTTCTCCACTCGCCGCGAGTATCTCAACCAGCGCGAGTGCATGACGGTGATGCTGCAAAACGGCGTGCTCCCCGTGGTTAACGAGAACGACACCGTGAGCGTAACAGAGCTGATGTTCACCGACAACGACGAGCTCTCCGGACTTGTGGCTTCGATGATGAACGCCGAGACGCTGGTGATACTGACCAACGTCGACGGCATTTTCGATGGCGACCCCGCCTCTCCGAACACTAAGGTCATAGCCACTGTGGACTACGACGCCGACCTCTCCGACTACATACAGCCCACGCGCAGCGGATTCGGGCGCGGCGGCATGATCACCAAGTGCAACATAGCCCGCCGTGTGGCCGACGAGGGTATCAGGGTGGTGATAGCCAATGGCCGGCGCGACAACATCCTCGTCGACCTTGCCACCCACCCCACGCTGACAACCCACACCGAGTTCCGCCCCAATCCCAATCCGGCGTCGGGCATGAAGAAGTGGATAGCCCACAGCGAGAGTTTCGCCAAGGGCGTGGCCCGCGTCAACGCCGAGGCTGCCGCCCGCCTAACTGGCGACAAGGCCGTCAGCTTGCTCATGGTGGGCGTGGAGGCTGTGGAGGGCAACTTCGAGGAGGGCGACATTATCAGCATCGTCGACCCCAATGGCCGCACAATCGGCGTGGGGCGCAGCTCCTATCCCGCCGACGAGGCCCGCAGCCTGATGGGCAAGCACGATGTGAGGCCCTTGGTCCACTACGATTATCTGTTTGTAGAATAAAACCTCGGCCAGATATTTGGCGTAATGAGATATTATTTTTATATTTGCAAACAGTTTGGGAGGGTTTAAAAATGAACGAAAAAGTTGTAAAGCAATTGTCGGAGTATTTCAAGACGCAGCCAGTTTTGAAAGCATGGCTTTTTGGTTCGTATTCTCGAAACGAGCAACGTGAAGACAGCGATGTCGATATACTTATTCTACTCGATTATTCCCAGCCAGTCGGACTTAAATTCTTCGGTATGTACGAGGATTTAAGAGAAATGTTGGGTCGCAAGGTCGATCTGGTGAGCGACCGTGCTCTTGCTCCTTTTGCCCGAAAAAGTGTTGACAAGGATAAAATCTTGATTTATGAGAGAGGCTCGTAGGGATAAGGAACGATTGGAACACATACTGTCGGCTATTGACAGGGTGCTGAAATACACAAAAGGCAAGACCTATGAAGATCTTGTCAGTAACGACATGATGTATTACGCTGTTGTCAAGAACATAGAAATAATGGGTGAAGCTGCAAATATGCTCACTACAGAGTTTGTGGAATCCCACACAAAAACACCTTGGAAAATGGTGAGGGGCATGAGAAATTATATTGTTCACGAATATTTCCAGGTAGACGACGCAGTTGTATGGGATGTTGTTGAGAATAATCTTCCTGAACTTCGTGAACAGATTGTCAAGTATCTTGACGACGAAGCTGTGGGGCTGAAGGAATGATGAGTTTTTGTTCTCCTTTCTTTTTTATTGTTTCATTATAAGGTCTATCCATGGACTACACCACCATATTCCAGAGAGTGAAAGAGGCGAGCCAACGGCTTGCCCTAATCACCGACGCTGAGCGCAACGAGGTGCTTCGCGCTGTGGCCGATGCCATCATCGACCGAGAGGATGAGATCCTGGCCGCCAACCGCCTCGACTTGGAGCGCATGGACAGCCAGAATCCGCTCTACGACCGGCTGCTCCTGTCGCCCCAACGGCTCGGCGACATTGCCGCCGACATGCGCCACGTGGCCACATTGCCGTCGCCATTGGGGCGCACGCTGAAGGAGAAGACCCTGCCAAATGGCCTACACCTGCGTCGTGTCAGTGTGCCGTTCGGGGTCATCGGCATGGTGTTTGAGGCGCGTCCCAACGTGGCTTTCGACGTGTTCTCGCTCTGCTTCAAGAGTGGCAACGCCTGTGTGCTGAAGGGTGGGCACGATGCCGACTCGAGTTGCAAGGCCGAGGTGGAACTCATCCACGACGTGCTCCGTCAGCATGGCATCAGCCCCCACGTGGTGGAACTGCTGCCATCCACCCACGAGGCCACGGCACAGATGCTCAACGCCGTAGGCTACATCGATTTGTGCATTCCCCGTGGCGGCAAAAACCTGATAGAATTCGTAAGGCGCACGGCTCAGGTGCCGGTCATCGAGACTGGTGCGGGGGTGGTGCACTGCTATTTCGACGCCTCTGCCGACCTCGAAAAGGGCCGCCGCATAGTTTGCAACGCCAAGACACGCCGCCCCAGCGTGTGCAACACGCTCGACACGCTGCTCATTCATCGCGCTCGTTTGGCCGATTTGCCACTGCTGATGGAGCCTCTCGCCGAGCGCAAGGTGGTGGTTCACGCCGACGAGGAGGCCAGTCAGGCTCTTCTCGGGAAATATCCGGCGGAACTGCTATGCCACGCTGACGCCTCATGCTGGAGCCGCGAGTGGCTGAGTCTGCAGATGGGCGTGCGCACGGTGGACGGCATTGACGAGGCTCTTGCCCACATAGCCACCTACGGCAGCGGCCACAGTGAGAGCATTGTGGCCGAAGACCGTTCTGCACAGCTCAAGTTTGAGCGGATGGTCGACGCGGCGTGCGTCTACGTCAACGCTCCCACCAGCTTCACCGACGGGGCGCAATTCGGCCTTGGCGCCGAGATAGGCATCAGCACCCAGAAACTCGGAGCCCGTGGGCCAATGGCACTTGAGGAAATCACCACCTACAAGTGGCTCATCGAGGGCGACGGACAAACAAGAGAATAACAGTAACACAATAAAACTTAGGAAAATGAGAACATTCTTCAACGTAAACGACATCGGCAACCTGCAAGACGCGCTCGCTGAGGCGCAGCAGGTGAAGCGCAACCGCTTCGCATTCCAGCACCTCGGCAAGAACAAGACGCTGCTGATGATATTCTTCAACAACTCGCTGCGCACCCGCCTGTCGACACAGAAGGCAGCCATGAACCTCGGCATGAACGTGATGGTGCTCGACGTGAACGCCGGCGCGTGGAAACTGGAGACTGAGCGCGGCGTGATAATGGACGGCGACAAGAGCGAGCACCTGCTCGAGGCCATCCCGGTGATGGGCTGCTATTGCGACATCATCGCCGTGAGGAGCTTTGCCGGCCTCACCAACCGCGACCGCGACTATGCCGAAACCGTGGTGGGGCAGTTCGTCAAGTACAGTGGCCGCCCTGTTGTGGCAATGGAGACGGCCACAGTCCACCCGCTGCAAGCCTTCGCCGACCTGATCACCATCTCGGAGAAGTGGCACGAGCTGGGCAGGCAGAGCCGACCGAAGGTCGTCATGTCGTGGGCGCCCCACTGCCGCGCGTTGCCACAGGCCGTGCCAAACAGCTTCGCTCAGTGGATGAACGCAGCCGATGTGGATTTCGTGATCACCCATCCCGAGGGCTACGAGCTCGACCCACGTTTCATCGGCAACGCACAAGTGGAGTACGACCAGCACAAAGCTTTGGAGGGTGCCGACTTCATCTACGCCAAGAACTGGAGCTGTCCCGGTGTGAGCAACAAGGCTGACTACGGCAAGATACTGTCGAAAGACATGAGCTGGACTATCGACACCGAGCACATGTCGTGGACCCGCGACGGCTGGTTCATGCACTGTCTGCCCGTGCGCCGTGGCCTCATCGTTACCGACGATGTGATAGAGAGCTCCCACAGCCTCGTCATCCCCGAGGCCGCCAACCGCGAAATCAGTGCTGAGGTGGTGCTGAAACGGGTGCTTGAGAGCCTGTAAACTGCATTATTAACATCAATCTACCAATTGCAGGGGCCGTGCCTTGTGCCGGCCCACATTAATGTTCGACCTTTTAGAAAATGGTTATGACATTATTTGTGGGCCGGCACAAGGCACCGCACCTGCATTTTGAAGACTACTGTGGGTAATGCAATATGGAAATAGAGGGTGTATCATAATTCAAGCATTGCGTAGCAATATTAATCTTCCCCATTAACCTGTACTATTTCCACTTGTAGTGGCCGTCCCTTGTGGCGGCCATTATTAATGTTCGACCGATTAAAAATAGGAAAGGACATTGTTTTATGGCCGCCACAAGGGACGGCCACTACAAGTGGAATTTTCATTTAATATACAGGCTTAGGACTTTTTGATACACCCTCTATACTACGTCTTGCTCAAATGGCCTTTATCACCACCGACGAACTTAGGTTGCGCTTCTTGTCTGTAACTTTCACTGTTATGTCGCCCGGTTGGGTCGCGCTCTGCACCAGCACCACCAGTTTGCCGGAGAAGAGACGCATCTGTGGCTCGGTGAACACTTCGAGGCTGGTTGCGTCGCCATTGCACGCGGCTTTGAAATGGCCGCTGCCAGACACCTCGAAGTTCAGTTCGTCGTCGGCTGTGGGCACGAAGTTCCCGTTTTTGTCGGTCAGCGAGACGGTTATGAAGCTGATGTCGTCACCGTCGGCCTTTATAGTGGTGCGGTCGGGCTGTAGCACTATCTGTGCCGGCTTCCCTGCCGTGCTGACGGTCTGCTCCGCAGCCTTGTGGCCGTCGCTGTCGTAGGCCACCACGCGCAGTTCGCCCGGCTCATATTTCACGTTGTCCCACATCAGGCGGTAGCGGCGCGCCCGTTGCTGCGCCTCGTCCCCAGTGGCGGGCTTGCCCGTGGCCACTTCGCAGTCCCTCAGCGTCGCGTCTTTATGGATGCGCCCTTGGCTCTTGCCGTTGACGAAGAGCTCGGCCTCGGGATAGTCGGTGTAGCAGAACACTGGTGTCAGCTCGCCCTCGCGGCCTGGCCACGTCCAGTGTGGCAGCAGATGGAGTGTGTGGTCCTTGTGGTTCCACTGCGAGCGGTATAGGTAGTAGCGGTCCTTGGGCAGTCCCGCCAAGTCGCATATTCCGAAATAGCTGCTGCGGCTGGGCCAATACTCATCGTATGGGGTTGGCTCGCCGAGGTAGTCGAAGCCCGTCCAGACGAACTGTCCGATGGTATAGGGGTAGTCGTCCTGTGCCATGAAGTCCTCTTCGGGCAGATTGCTCCACGGGCACCACTGCGTGTCGTAGCCGTTGACCTGTCCGTCGGGGTAGGTAGTGCTCTTCGACCACACCACGGGGAACTTGTAGACACCGCGGCTGCTCACAGTCGAGGCCGTCTCGGAGCCAAGCAGGAAGCCCTGCGGCAACCGCTTGATGCCGCGGCCATACTTGTAGACGCGATAGTTGTAGCCCGGCACGTCCATCACTTGGGCGAAGCCCGACTTCAGAGCCTCGTCGGCGCGGTCCATGCCCTGCGTTACGGGGCGCGAGGGGTCGAGCTCGTGGCAGAGCGTCTGCAAGCGGATGGCTATCTGGCGGCCCTCGTCGCTCCATTGCTCGGGTATCTCGTTGCCTATGCTCCACATTACGAGCGAGGGGTGGTTGCGGTGGTTGAGCACCAGGTTGGTTATGTCGCGCTCGGCCCACTGGTCGAAGAACCGTGCGTAGCCGTTCTTGCACTTGGGGTAGCGCCACATATCGAAGCTTTCGGCCATCACCATCATGCCGAGCGAGTCGTATATCTCCATCTGCATGGTGGAGGGCATGTTGTGGCTGGTGCGTATGGCGTCGGCTCCCATGTCCTTCAGCAGTCTCACTTGGCGTATCAGGGCAGCCCGGTTCACCGCCGCGCCGAGCGGGCCGAGGTCGTGGTGCAGGCAGATGCCTTTCAGCTTGCGCGTCTGTCCGTTCAGTTGGAATCCGTGTTCCCGGCTCACGCTGACGGTGCGCAGACCCACGTGGTCGGTGGTCTGGTCCACCACGTCGTCGCCGCGCAGCAGTGTGGTTACCAAGCTGTAGAGGTATGGACTCTCTGGCGACCACAGGTGGGGGCTCTTCACGGTCAGTGTGCGGTGCATGCGGCCTGTGGCGGCCACTCGGTCGGTGGTCGAGGCCACGGTGCGTCCGTCAGCGTCGACCATCTCCACCCGCGTCGTCAGGCCGTTGTCGCCCTTGGCCACGTCCACCTCGGTGTCGATGCTCACTTGCGCCTCGTGCTCAATGCTGAGCGTGCGCACGTAGGTTCCCCAGCGGCGGATGCTGCTCTGGCCAGTCAGAGTGAGCGTCACGGGGCGGTAGATGCCGGCTCCGGGATACCAGCGGCTGCTCTCTTCCATGTTGTTGAGGCTGACGCTGAGCTCGTTCTGGCCTCCGAAGCGGGCGTAAGGGGTGATGTCAATCTCGAAGGCGTTGTAGCCGTAGGGCCAATAGCCCACGCGGTGGCCGTTAAGGTAGACCGTCGGCTCGGCCATCGCGCCGTCGAAGTGGAGCACTGCCCGTTTGTAGCCCGTGGGCAGGGTCAGGGTGGTCTTGTAGAAGCCGCGCCCGATCCACGGAAGCGAGCCTGACCGGCCTGACTTCTCGGTCTTCTCCTTCTCGCCGTTCTGCTCGATGGCCACAGTCTGCAAGTCCCATTTCTTGTCGAAAGGCCCCGAGATGGCCCAGTCGTGGGGCACGCTGACGGATTGCCACTGCGCCGAGTCGCGCGAGAAGAGCCACCCGTGGCTCAGCGTGATTTGCTGGCGGGGCTGGGCCTGCGCCGCTATGGCACAAAGAAACAGGAAGGGAAGAGTCGTGAAAAGTCGTGTGTGAGCCATAATAATAAATGTTTTATTGTGCACAAAGTTAGCAAAAAAACTTCTACCATAATCGCATGATGATGGAAATTTGTAATTTTGCACCCGAAAAGCACATTTCTGAAATGATTAGAACGTTTGCATTATTTGTGGCATTGCTGACGGCCACGGCCACGATGGCGCAGCGGGAGGGCTGGACGGCCACATGGGCCTGCGCTCCGCAGACTGTGGGCGGCCACTACATGCCTTACAACAACCAGATGAGCGACCGCTCGGTGCGGCAGGTGGTCAGGGTGAGTTGCGGGGGCGACAGCATCAGGCTCCGGCTGTCGAACGAACTCTCAAGCGAGCCGCTTGAGATAGCGTCGGTCTATGTGGCCACGGGGTCGCCTACCTACGAGATTGTGAAGCGGTCGGCCCGCTATCTGGAGTTCAAGGGCGAGCGCGAGGTCGTCATCCCGGCTCACGAGGCGACGACGAGCGACGCGCTGCGCTTCCGGCTGGCGCCGTTACAGCGGTTGGCCATCACCATCAACTACAAGAAGGCACCCGCCGCCCCGACGGTGCACATGGGCTCACGCACCACTACCTACATATTGAAAGGCGAGACCGACAAGTCGGTCGACTTCAGCAGTGCATTCCGCGAGGACCACTGGTTCAACATAGCTGCCATAGACGTTTACAATCCCAACGGGCGAAGCATAGCAATCATCGGCAACAGCATAACCGACGGCAAGGCATCGACCACCAACGCGCAAGACCGCTGGCCCGACTGGATGGCCGACATGCTCTGCGCCCCCACCAAGCCCACGCTGATGCACGACCAGAGGGTGGTGGGCCATGCTTTGGACATCGGCGTGCTCAACCTCGGCATTGGCGGCAACCGCGTGCTTAACGTCGGTCTCGGCGAGGCTGCCAAGGACCGCTTCGACCACGACATTCTCGACCAGACGGGAGTCAGTGCGGTGATAGTCTTCGAGGGCATCAACGACATCGGGACCTCGCAGAACCCAGAGGCCACTGCCAAGGAGCTGATCACGGAGTATAAAAACATGATACGCAAGGCCAAATTCCGTGGTCTCAAGGTCTACGGTGCCACCATTTTGCCATTCATGGGCTGCAAGGGTTACTACACCGAGGCGCGGGAGATGTGCCGCGATGCGGTGAACCGCTGGATTCGTGAGAGCCGCGAGTTTGACGGGGTGATTGACTTCGACCAGCTGATGCGCGACCCGCTGCAGCCCCGGCAGCTGCAAGCCCGCTACCAGTGTGGCGACTGGCTCCACCCCAACGCCGCCGGCTACGAGCAGATGGGCAAATATGCCGCAAGGGTGTTGGTGGAGAAGCATGCTGTAAGCCGCAAAACCACAACCTCGGCCAAGCGCGAGACCAAGTAATTGCTTTGTGCTCAATCAATGCGTAGGGGGCATGATTTATCATGCCCGTCAGAGTAATCAATTCAGCGAGTCGGGCATGATAAATCATGCCCCTACAGTTTAAGGTTCAGCGAGTTATGCACTACGAACAATTCAGATTGTTGTTGAAATGAGAAAGGAAGACCTCCACATAATGCAGATAGGCCAAGTGCTGGTGTCGCCCGACATCATCACCGAAATGTTCTGTTGCGACCTCGACAAGTGCCACGGGGCGTGCTGCGTTGAGGGCGACGCGGGTGCACCCGTTACGCTCGACGAGATAGCCGGGATGGAGGACGCGCTCGACGAGGTGTGGCGACTGATGAGCGCGTCGGCGCAGAGCGTTGTCGACCGCCAAGGCGTGGCCTACACCGACCGCGAGGGCGACTTGGTTACGAGCATAGTGGGTGGCAGGGACTGCGTGTTCACGTGCTACGAGGGCTCAACGTGCCTCTGTGCTCTCGAAAAAGTGTTTCGCGAGGGTCGCACACGGTTTCAGAAGCCCATCAGCTGCTCGCTCTACCCGATACGCGAGAAGGATTTTGGCAACGGCACCGTCGGCATCAACCTGAACCGATGGAGCGTCTGCGAGCCGGCGAGGCGGAAAGGCAAGGAATTGGGGCTGCCCGTCTACAAGTTCCTGCGCTTTCCATTAGAGCGCCGCTTTGGCAAGGAGTGGTATCAGGAGTTGTGCGACGTGGCCAAGCAACTGGGCTTTTGAGAATGTTGAATTATTCCAAATCGGTCGTTAGAAGCAGATGATGCCGGAGGCATCACCGCTCGATAACCGTGGGTGCTTGCACCCACGGAATCACAGGCTCTCCAATCAATCGACCCTATCGGGGTCGCCCCTCTGTGTCAGGGAGTTGTGAAGATGTGCAAGTGCGGCGACCCCGATAGGGTCGGAGAATAGACATTCCACTTACCGAGGGTGCAAGCACCCTCGGTTATCGAGTGGTGATGTCTCCGACATCATTTTTTTGAAAGATGCTTCCTAATGACCGATTTGGGATTATGAATGTTGAGTGTTGAGTTGTTTTGTCGGGCAGCATTCAGCGTCGTTTCAGTTTCTAAGCATTGGGAAGAAGAGGACAAAACAGCGTCCTCGTGGTCTGGAAGTGGCTCTTTCGCAATCGTGCCACGGCTGAGGCAGCAACGGTTCACAATTGTGAACCAATCACAAAAGAGTCTCTTTCGACTGCAAAGACTGCTGTCGGAACCGGGCCAACTGTCGCATTCAGTGGAACACAACAATCCCCCACTCTGCACAAAAGGCAGCGTGGGGGATTGTTGATTTATTGGGGATGGTGCAGTCCGCACAGAGGCGGACCACACATCATTACAGTCGTGATTACCAGCCGGTGTTCTGGGTGTAGAGACCCGGCTTGATGCTCATCTGGTTGGACGGGATGGCATAGTAGTAGCGGCCCTCAGCCACGTTGTTCACGTCGGTTCCGGCGGGGTTGTTGTAGCTGTTGAACTTGCCGATGATGTCGCTCTGCCACGTGCCGTAGCGCACCTCGTCGAACCAGCGCACGCCCTCGCCGAAGAGCTCGAGCTGACGCTCCAGACGGATGTACTTGGTGGCGTCGGATGCGCTGCAGTTGGTCGGGCGCAGGTCCACGCCGGCGCGGTTTCGGATCTCGTTGACTTGAGCCATGGCTCCAGAGATGTCGCCCTCGCTGACGAGCACCTCGGCATAGAGCAACATCATGTCCTCGATGCGGATCACTGAGTAGTTGGCTGGCCAGTCGTAGTAGTCCTTCATCTCGTTCTCCACAGTCTGGTCGATGCCAAACTCGGCGGCTTTGCGCTTCGACGGCAGGAACTTGTAGATGATGGCGTTCACCTGCTGATTGGTGGTTACGCCGTCGACCGTTACGTCCTCATACTGCTGTGAGTAGGTCGGGTAGCTGGCGTTCTCACCCTCGTAGCCGAGGATGTAGGTGTAGCCCTCGCCGCGCAGGTCCTTGTTGCCAGTGGCCTGGGTGCGCTCGAACTCATACATCAGAGCTTTGTTGGGATAGATTTGGTTGCCGAAGATGCGGATGTTGGTGTACGATGGCGGCAGCGACGGACTCATCTCGAAGATGGTCGGGTTGCCCGAGCCTCCGGCGCGATACTCTATGGCGAACACCGAGTATTTGTCGTTGTTGCTCGGCATGAACTGCGAGCGCCAGTCGGTGATGGTGGGTGCCCAATAGTTGCTCTTCTTGGCGAGCAGTTGGGTCAGGTAGGTCTTGGCCTGGGCTGTGGCGCCGCTCACGTTGTAGGGATAGCCGGCCAGCTGCATGTAGACGCGGGCCAGCATGCCTTGGGCTGCGCTCTTGTCGGCGCGGCCTGTAACCGAGGAGCCGAGTGCGTCGACCAGATTGCCTTTCTCAGGCAGGTTGTTGGCAGCAAACTCCAAGTCGGGTATGGCCACGTCGGTCATCACGGTTTGGGCGTCGGTCTGCCCCACGCCGTTGGCCTCGCTCGAGCTCATCGGAGTGAGGATGACGGGCACGTTGCCAAACAGGCGCGCCAGCTCGAAGTAGGCCCAGCCACGCAGGAAGTGGACCTCGCCGAGGAACTGGTTCTTGATGGCGTCGCTCGAGAAGCCAGAGCACTCGTCGATCTTCTCTATCAGCGTGTTGGCGTCGTAGATGAGCTTGTACCAAGCGTTCCAGCAGCTCTCGAAAGTAGATTCGGCCGATGTGGCGCGGAAGGTGCCAATCTCAGAGTAGGAGCGCTCGCCGTTGGGCTGTGGCTCCACCCACACATTGTCGGAGCGCACTTCCGACATATACCAGAACTCGTAGTCGGAAATGTAGCGCAGGTCGGCATAGACGCCGAGCACGCCTTGGTTGCACTGCGACGGAGTGGAATAGAATCCGTCGGGCGAGAGCTGGTCGCGGGGCGGTGTCTCCAAATAGTCGTCGCCGCAGGAAGCGAAGCCAAGCAGTGCAACAGCACTCAAAAAGAAAATATTTTTAAGTTTCATATTGTTGTTTGCTTAATGGGGTTAGAACGTTAAGTTAATACCAAAGTTGTACGACTTGGCTGTTGGGTAGCCACCGTAGTCGAGGCCGAGTGCCGTGGTGCCGCCGGGCACGCCGCTCTTGGCGGTGTTGGCGGTTTCAGGCGAGTAGCCCTCGTAGTAGTGGTCGTAGCGGTAGAGGTTCTCCAAAGAGACGTAGAAGCGCAGGTTGGAGATGAACTTCGACTTCAGGGGCACGGTGTAGCCGACGGTGATGTTCTTCAGGCTCACGTAGTCGGAGCTCCAGAGCCAGCGCGAGTCGCAGGTGCCGCCGGTGGTGGTGCTCAGGATGTAGGGGGTCTTGCCGTCGCCCGGCTCGTCCTCCGACCACCATGCGTTGGTCCAGCAGTCCATCACGTTGCTCAGGGCGCCCATCGACGGACGGTCGATGGCACGTCCGAACGCGCCGTAGATCTGGCCGCCGAACTGGCCTGTGATGAGTATTGAGGCATCGAAGCCCTTCCACTCGAAGGTGTTGGTCAGACCGAAGGTAACCTTCGGGGTGGGCTGGCCGAGGAATACGCGGTCGTCGTTGTAGGAGAAGTTGCCATCGTGGTTGACGTCCTCATAGCGGATGTCGCCCGGCTTGATGGTGGTGCTGCCGTTGAAGGTCAGTCGGCTCACGCCCACTTCCTGGGCGTAGGCGTCGATCTCAGCCTGGCTCTTCCACACGCCGATGGCCTTGAGCATATAGAATGCGTTGGCGGGATGGCCCACCATGAGCACGTTGCTGGTGTTGCCGTTGTTGCCCACACCGTTCCAGCCAGAGTAGATGGGCGTGTCGTCGGTGCCGAGGCTCTTCACCTCGTTGTGGTTGTAGGCTATGTTGAGGCTGGTGTTCCATTTGAACGTGCCGGTGAAGTTGTGGGATGTGGCCTCAAACTCGAGACCCCAGTTCTTGATGTCGCCCAGGTTGTCCCAAGCGGTGGTGAAGCCCGATGCTCCCACCACAGGCACCTCGTAGAGCAGGTCCTTTGTGGTCTTGGTGTACCAGTCGACGGAGAACTGCAAGCGGTTCTTGAAGAAGCCGAAGTCGAGGGCCAAGTCGGTGGAGTGGGTCTTCTCCCAGCTCAGGTCTTTGTTGGCGATGGTGTTGGCATAGTAGCCGCTCATGCCGGCATAGACGGAACTGGTGAGGGTGCTGTAGGCGGCGGTGGCGTCGATCTGGTTGTTACCAGTGACACCGTAGCTGGCGCGCAGCTTGAAGGTGTCCCACCAAGAGGCCACCGACGACTCCTTCCAGAATTTCTCGTTGCTGATCATCCAGCCCGCGCTGACAGCGGGGAAGGTGCCCCACTTGTGGTCGGAGCCGAACACCGAGCCACCATCAGTACGCAGCGATGCCGAAATCATGTAGCGTCCGTCGTAGTCGTAGGATGCACGGCCGAAGAACGACTCCATGCGGTTCGGGGTCAGCTCGGTAACGGTGTTGGCGTAGACGGTGAGCAGCGAGCCGTCGAACGACTTGCGCACGGCGTCGTTGGGGAAGTTGTTGCGGAAGTTCTGGTCGGTCGACGCGCCGATGTTGCTCTGCTCGGTCGACATACCATACATGAGGCTGACGCCATGCTTGCCGAAGGTCTTGTCGTAGTTGACGAGTGCCTGGAGCAGCGTGGTCCACTGGCGCTGCGTCTGGTGGCGGCCACGGGAGTGGACACCCTCACCCTCGGCCCAAGTGTTCTGGGCTCCAGAGGTCAGGTAGTAGCTGTTGTCGCGGTCGAAGTAGGTGGCGGCGGCCGAGAGCTCTATCTTCAGTCCGTCGAGCGGGGTAACGCGGATGAAGCCGTTGCCCACCAGTCGCATGTCGCGGTTGCGGTTCATGGTGCCTTCCATCACGGCCTTCGGACTGGCGGTGCTGCCGGCCCAGAAGTAGCGGTCGTAGCCCTGCGAGTTGGTGTAGTAGCCAGCGTCGGGCTCAGCCACCGGCGTTGAGGCCAGTATGTGGTGGATTTCGGAGTCCTTGCCGTTGGCGGTGCCGGTGTTGTTCGACACGATGTAGGTCGGGGCGAGGTTCAAGCCCACGGTAATGTACTTGTTGATCTTGCTCTCCACCTTTGCGCGGAAGTTGATGCGCTGGTAGTCGGTCTCGCGGATCAGACCATCCTGCTTCATGTAGCCGCCCGAAACGAGGTAGTTCAGGTTGTCGGTGCCGCCTTGGATGCCGATGTTGTAGTCGCGGATGGATGCCGTGCGGAACATCTCGTCCTGCCAGTCGAGCAGTGCCAGCTCGCCCACGTTGCTGTCGTAGGTGTGGGCGGCCTGTATGTCGGAGCTCAGATACTGGAACCAGCGGTCGTCGTTGATGTAGTTGCGGGCGTTGGTGGTGCCGGCCTTGACGCCGGTGTTGGCCAGTCGCGTCGCACTGTCGTCCTTGATGCTGGCGCCAGAGATGTTGTGCTGGTTGCAATACTGCAGGTAGTTGGCGTCGTTCCAGCGCATCTTGAACTCCATCCACTCAGTGGCCGACATGATGTCGAGCTTCTTCTCCGGACGCTGGAAGCCCACAGAGGCGTTGAACGTGATGGTGGGCTTGCCGTTCTTGCCACGCTTGGTGGTGACGATGACCACACCGTTCGATCCGCGGCTACCGTAGATGGCTGCCGAAGCGGCGTCCTTGAGCACCTCGATGCTCTCGATGTCGGAGGGGTTGAGCGAGCTGATGGTGGTCATTGGCACGCCGTCGACCACATAGAGCGGGTCGGAGCTTGCGTTGACCGAGGCTGCGCCACGCACGCGGATCTGCATGTCGGCGCCAGGCTCACCGTTGGTGGTGCGTGTCTGCACACCGGCCAACTGGCCTTGCAGCGCTTGCTCGGCGCGGGCCAGCGGGCGGTCCTTGATCGACTCGCCGCTCATCTTGGCCACGGCCGATGTCAGGTTGCTCTTCTTCACCGAGCCGTAGCCGATCACCACAACGTCGTCGAGGGTCTGGTTGTCGGGAGTAAGCGAAATGTTGATTTGGGACTGGTTGCCCACTTTCACACTTGCGCTCTTGTAGCCGATGTAGCTCACATCGACCACGTCGGATGGTTTGGCCGAGATCTTGAAGTTACCGTCGAGGTCGGTGATGGCGGCTGTTGTGCCACCCACCATAACACTTGCGCCGATAACGGGCTCGCCATTCTCGTCTCTCACTTGCCCGGTGATTGTGCTCTGGGCAAACGAAAGAGAAGCCATGGCAGTCATGCAAAGCAAAACCATGCTTCTTTTTAGGCTTTTCTTCATGTTTATAAAATTAGGTTTAATATTAGGTTGTTTAAAATACAGTGCAAAATAAGCCAAAAAATATGACGTGAAATATTAATTTTTGGGAAAATGACTTTCATCTTTGATAATTATGCCAAAAAGTTGCCAATTGATGGCTTAAAAGGCTCGGCACAGTCGGAAAAATAGCTTAATTTTGCCATATCTAACAAACCTATTCACATAAAATGGACGAGAAACTTTTACTCTGTGGCCTGGCATTGACATCGCCCCTCGCCGCCGCCGCTCAAGAGGCAAACCGTGAGGCCACACCCGACCGGCCAAACATCATCTTCATTCTGGCCGACGACATGGGCTTCGGCGACCTCCACTGCTACGGCAACAACTTCATAGAGACGCCAAACATCGACCGCCTGGCCGCCACGGGCACACGCTTCGAGCAGTGCTACGCCGGCAGCGGCATCAGCTCGCCCTCGCGCTGCTCGCTCATGACGGGCAAGAACACGGGCAAGACGCGCATTCGCGACAACCAGTGCCCCGTGGGCGGAAGGCGCGGCATAAAGATCACCACCTCGGGCGACACCATATTCAACCGCCGCGCCAACCTGCTCGAGACCGACACCACCATAGCCACCGTGCTGCGCACAGCCGGCTACCGCACGTGCCTCGTCAACAAGTGGCACCTCGACGGCTACGACCCAGGCGCGTCGCCCAACCACCGCGGCTTCGACGAGTTCTACGGCTGGACAATCTCCACGCCCGAGAGCAACGGCACATATTATTATTACCCCAACTACCGCTTCCATGGCGACGAGCTGGTGGACATAACCGAGAACCAGCACGACGCCCACGTGCTGCACAACACCGAAATCTCGACCAACGACGCCATCAACTTCATCACTCGCGAGCAGCACCACCCGTTCTTCCTCTACCTCGCCTTCGACGCACCCCACGAGCCTTACCACATGGACGACACGTCGTGGTATGACGACAACGGGCAGATGACCGACAAGGCCCGCCGCTATGCCTCGCTCATCACCCACATGGACTACAACATCGGCCGGCTGCTCGGGGCGTTGCGCCAGTTGGGGCTGACCGAGCGCACGCTCGTAATCTTCGCCTCCGACAACGGAGCGGCCATACAGGCGCCCATCCGTGAGCTCAACTGCGACGCGGGGCTGCACGGCCACAAGGGTCAGCTCTACGAGGGCGGCATCCGTGTGCCGATGATTGTCAACCAACCAGGGCGCGTGCCGGTGCAACGCCTCAACAACATCGTCTACTTCCCCGACTTCATGCCCACGCTGGCCGCGCTAACGGGGAGCGAGAAGAGTCTGCCCCAAGACATCGACGGCATCAACATCCTGCCCCTGTTCTATGGCAAGCAAGTCGACACCGACAACCGGCTGCTCTACTGGGAATTCCCCGGCAAGCAGCGTGCGGCCCGCAAGGGCGACTGGAAGGCCGTGACCGTGAAGCCCGACCAGCCACTCGAACTATACAACATAAAGGACGACCCGGAGGAGCGGGTCAACCTGGCTGGCAAATACCCGAAGATGGTCAAATGGTTCGACAAGCAGATGCGTCTGCAGCACCACCCGTCGGAGTGCTGGCCCATCCCCGGCGAACCAGCCTACAAGCTGATAGAAGCAGAGAAAGGCAAGTAGCCGGCGTCTTGGGGTTGTGTCAAAAGGTCGCTTTCTGCGGGCATGATAAATCATGCCCCTACGTAGTAGACAGATTGACTGTGCTTTGTAGGGGCATGATTTATCATGCCCGCATTATTAGAGCCTTTTGACACAGCCTTGCCACAGGCAAAAAGCAACGGTGATAATCCACTTGCAGTGGCCGCCCCTGTGGCGGCCATCATTAATGTTCGACCTATTTTTCAAGCGGTTGTGACATTGCTTTATGGCCGCCACAGGGGACGGCCACTGCAAGTGGAGAATTCACCCACATGTAGGGGCATGATTTATCATGCCCGCGTAGCTGATGATTGCCCATGGCGGGCATGATAAATCATGCCCCTACGATTTGGTTTACCTCAGAAAATTGGATGATAATTACCGGGGAATTAATGTCAGCTACCGTTAACCTTTGTCCTGATTTTTCACAGCATTTGTTTCGCATTGCGAAAGAGGCACTTTCGCAGTGTGTCAGAGCCTCTTTCGGATGCTGAAAGAGGCACTTTCAGAGTCCAAAAGAGG
>CAZRSL010000028.1:0-32584 GCA_964602785.1 uncultured Prevotella sp. | reverse complement strand
CGCACAACCGATACGCAATGTGGATGCGGACGGCCACAAGGGCCGCACCCTGCATTGGGATGTTTATTGGGATGTTTTCTGCTGTATGCGGATAATCATATATGTGGATAACGCAGTCAACCTTACTGTAGGGGCATGATTCATCATGCCCGCCATTGGCAAAATGGCAGAGTTTCGGGCATGATAAATCATGCCCCTACGTTCCACATCCATTGGCTTCCAATGAATTATGAACTTTTGAAACTTAAGAATCACACGTAGCTCTCCAGCACGCGGCTTCCCTTGGCCGACTCAAGGGTGTAGTCGGCGATGGCGGCGGGTATCAGCGTGCTGAAGCCCTCGCCGAGCAGAAGCCGCTCGCCTGTGGCGGAGATGCTGACGTTGGTGTCGCCCTTGATGCCCATCAGCACAACAAAACTGTCGTTGGGTTTCAGGTGGCGCGATATGGGATGGCCGGCCTCTATCAGGTTGGTGGTGAAGTAGGGGCTGGTTATCAGGTTGCTCACCATGCCCTTATTATATATATAATGTGTGCGATAGTCGGGATAGACGGTGTAGTCGAGGGCCTGCTTGGCCTTCTCGGTGTGCAGTTGGCGTGGCTTGCCGTCGATGCCGGGGCGGTTGTAGTCGTAGATGCGGTAGGTTACGTCGCTGCTCTGCTGTATCTCGGCCAGCATGATGCCTCCACATATCGCATGGACGCGCCCCGAGGGGATGTAGAACACGTCGCCCGCCTTGACCTCGTGGCGTGCTATCACTTCGGTTATGGTGCCGTCCTTCACCCTGCGCTCATATTCCTCGGGGGTGATGTGCTTGCTGAAGCCGAGTAACAGGCATGCCCCTGGCTCGGCGTCGATCACATACCACATCTCGGTCTTGCCGCGCTTGTGCTCCACGCGCCACGCCATCTCGTCGTTGGGGTGCACCTGTATCGACAGGTCGCGCTTGGCGTCGATGAACTTTATGAGCAGTGGCAGTTCGTTGCCATACTCGCGGGCCACCTTGGCTCCCAAAATCTCCACGGGATGGCGGCCTATCAGCTCAACAAGCCCCATACCCTTGAAGCAGCCGTTGGCGACAACGCTGACGCTCGACGGCACCGCGCTCACCTCCCACGACTCGCCTATCGGCTCGTCGCTCTCGGGCAGATGCTTCCATGCAGTGAGTTTGTGGCCGCCCCACACCACCTTGTGCAGGTTGGGCTCGAAGAGCAGCGGATAAAGTTTATCGGTTTCCATAACGCTTTTTTCCTATATTACGTTTCACGGTGCAAAAGTACGCAAAAAGACTGAACCTTGCTTCCTCTATCTTGCCAAAAACCGACACTTTAGGGAAATTCCCCTACAGATTAGGGAAAAACCTTTCACCCGACCATGATATTGTCGTAAATTTGCAACGTGAACTAATGACAATAACACATTAATACCATACAACTATGAAGAAGTTTGTTCTTACCCTGATGGCAATGCTGACACTGCAGCTCTCAGCAAGCGCGATGAGCTATGAGCAGGCACGGGATCAGGCCCTCTTCCTGACAGACAAGATGGCATACGAGCTCAACCTGACCGAGGACCAGTATGAGGCCGCATACGAGATCAACCTCGACTACCTGATGAGGGTGAACACGGTGGACGACCTCTACGGAGTGTACTGGACACGCCGCAACCTCGACCTCAGTTACATAATGTTCGACTGGCAGTACAACCTGTATTGCGCCGCAAGCTACTTCTACCGCCCGCTGTGGTGGGACGCCGGCTACTGGCACTTCGGCATCTACGCCCGCTATCCCCACCGCAGCTACTTCTACTTTGGCCGCCCGGCCTTTGTGGGGGTGTATCGTGGAGGCCACAGCTGGTACAACAACGGAGGCCACAGCTGGTACAACGGTCGCAACTTCGGCCGTGGAGGCGAGCGCAACGGCCGCTACTTCGGAATGCGCGACGGGTTCCAGCGCGGCGAATACCGCAATGGCTTCGGCAATGGCCGCCGGCTTGACACCACAGTGCGCAACAACGGAGGCCAGCCCAACCAGCAGATGGGCGGTGGCACCGCAGCCCAGAACCGTGGCTTCGGCAATGGCAGCCGTGGCACAATGACCACAAGCCGTGGCACAACGGGCTTTGGCAACCGCAACCAGACCACCACAGGCCGCACCACAGCCCAGAACCGCAACTTCGGCCGTGCCGTTACACCCAACAACACCGCTTCCCGCGCCACAGCGACGCAGGGCCAGAGCCGCATCACCCGTGGCAGCTCCACCCGCGCCACGGTGGGCAGCCCACGCGAAGGGGTGTCGACAAGCCGCATCGGCACATCGCCGAGCCGCAGCTTCTCGCCCAGCACAAGCTCGCGTTCGAGCTCAAGCTCCCGTCTGACCGCCCCGTCATTATCTACCCGCTCATACAGTGCTCCAAGTCGCAGCTACAGTGCCCCGAGCAGCAGTTTCGGAGGGTCAAGGAGCAGTTTCGGCGGAGGCTCAAGCAGCCGCAGCTTTGGCGGAGGTGGCTCCTCGTCGATGAGAAGCACTGGTGGCGGCGGTGGCCACTCGTTTGGAGGACACAGATAAACAGAAACAGGATAACCATAAAGTTTAGAGAGTTTTTTAGTGCAGATGGGTCGGAGCTGCGGTTCCGGCCCTTCTTTGTTGCAGCGAAAGCTAATCCTCAGTTTACGACACGTGTGGGACACGTTTATGGCACGTGTCAAAAACATTTTTGACACGTGTGAAAAACATTCACGACACGTGTCGTAAACCATAATAGAGCCTCCAAAATGGTTTTATTACACAAGTTTCGGAGGTAATGCAAAGCCCTTAACTTGAATTAATCAAGTTCGGAAGTGCATAATTCATTGGAAGCCAATGGTTGTGAAACCGTAGGGGCATGATTTATCATGCCCGAACCGCTGAATTATTGCCAATTGCGGGCATGATAAATCATGCCCCTACAGCTATGCAGCTATTGGATTCCAGTCTGTTGTTTACTTCCGAGGCTCGAGATATTTGGAGATTTCAGAATAAATGTTTAAATTTGCACCTGTGAGATTGCAGTGCGTTTTATATCATTGCTTGCAGGTGCACTATTGCTCATGGGGTGCGATGGAGGTCGCCGGCAGCAGATGGAGGCTCTTTTAGACAGGGCCGACAGCCTGAATCGTGCATACGTGCCCATGACTGGCGGTCTTGACTCTCTGCTGCTCAACGCTACTCGCTACTTCGACCGGCATGGCACACCCAACGAACGAATGCGGGCCTACTACTTGTTGGGCTGCGCATATCGCGACCAACAGGATGCCCCTGCCGCCTTACAGAGCTACCAGAATGCTGTTGACTGCGCTGACACACTCTCTACCGACTGCGACTACCAACGTCTCATGGCTGTCTATGGGCAGATGGCTGACTTGTTCGACGCGCAGAACTTACCCACTGATGAGGTAGATGCGATGGAAAAATATGGGCAGTTGGCCATGCAAGAGAAAGACACGCTGAAGTATATCAAGAATTTGGAGCTGCTTGCTGGGCCTTATTACTTGAATGGCGATAAGCTTGGAATGCTGAGGGTGTTGAAACGAGCCCATGACCTTTATTTGTCTCTTGGATTTCCCCGTGAAGCTTCCAGTCTCTATGGCCCTGTTATTGATTATTATATTTCCAAAGGGCAACTGTCTGAGGCGAAAAAGCTGATGGTTGAGTTTGAAACGCGGTCGGGCCTGTTCGATGGTGAGGGGAATATCAGCCCAGGGCGTGAGATATATTACTATATCCAAGGCACTTATTATCTGAAACGCAATGAACTCTCTTTGGCAGAGCGATGTTTCCGGAAGTTGCCCGCCATCAAACAGAAAGATGCCTACAAAGGTTTGCTGTCAGTGTTCCGAAAGAAGGGGGAGCTTGATTCTGTTGCCAAGTATGCTTATTTGTATGAGACAGCCTTGGACACGCTGCACAACCATCTGCGGACTGAGGCCTTACACCAAATGTCATCCATGTACAACTACCATCGTTATCAGCTTGCGATGGCAAAAGAAACGGAGAAGGCCAAGCGTATGCGGCTGACCTTGTATGCCATCCTGGCAGCTGTTGCGTTGGGCGCAGGCTTATTCTGGTTCTTTTTGCGCAGGCATAGAAGCAAGGAGAAAGCAAAGACCGACAAGTTGCTGAGCGACTATGGCAAGGCCAAAATTGAGTTCCAGAAGCTAAGCAGGGAATATAACATCCTGAAAGAGGAGAATATAGGGTTGGTAAAGATATACGAAGAGACGGAGAATCTGAAACAGGACAATGAGACTCTTAGGGCTGCAAGTTCTCAGACGAAGGAGGAATTGACAAGTTTAAAGAGGGAAATAGAACAACATCTCTACCAGAAAGAATCGGAAATCACAGAGCTACAGGAACAACTTAGGCAGAAGGAGGACGCTTTGAAGAGAAAGGATGTCTGCGACCAGTTCGTGGCCTTTTCTTCCAGCGAAATCGTGGAAAAGTTTCGTGAGAAGGGGCACATGCATTTGTTGAAAAAGGCACAGGCAAGCGAGGATGATTGGCGTTTGCTGATAAGAAAGTTCCGTACCGAGATGCCGCTGGCCTCAGCAGTGTTGGCCAGCCATGCCGTGTTGTCAACCAACGAAATGCGTGTCTGCATGTTAGTCCTTCTTGATTTCCAGAATGATGAGATTATGCGACTTATGAACATCTCATCCCAAAATCTTACCAACTTCAAGGCTAAAGCCAACAGAAAACTTTTCAATACAGAATCGGCTGCATCGCTTCAAGCAAACCTAAAAAGTGCATTAAATTTGTTGTGAGGCAGTAAGTGTGTGAATGTTGTTAAAATAATCGCAACTTACTGATTTTCCGCTGTTTAGTTGGGAAATGGTGTAAATATGATGTACAATAATATGTCAATTTTCTTGTGCGCTTTGTGTTTTATGTTTAATTTTGCAGAAAAATCGCATTAGCACTATTGGAAAGATGAAACGTCTTATAGCGATACTTATATTGGCTTGTTGCTGTGTGTCGTCGCTCTATTCTCAGGGGATGATAGACAGCACGAGATACAGGCTGCGCGAACAACTAAGGTTGTTTCCGCAGGAGAAGGTATGCCTTCACGTTGACCGCACGGTGCTGATGGCTGGCGACACTATCAGGCTGAAAGCCTATGTGGCTGACGCCGCCACGCTAAGGCCACAGATAGACGACCAGTTTGTATATGTGGAACTGCTGAACGACCAGAACCGCGTGCTGCAGCGCAAGCGGCTCATAGCTTCCAACAACCTCTATACCGGCTATATACATCTGCCTCCCGACCAAGCGGATGGTGTCTATCAACTCTGGGCCTACACGCTCTATTCCTCGCAAGTGAAGGGCTACGACTGTCTGATCCCGATTCAAGTGGGCAACAATCAGCCAGCGTCTGACAAGAAGAAATCCGTTGCCCCCGTGCTGCGCTTCTTCCCGGAGGGTGGCAGCATAGTTGTGGGGAAAACTTGTATGGTGGCCTTTGAAGCCACCACGTCACAGGGCGACAGCCTCGACTTGGAGGGCGATGTCGTGGATGGCGATGGAGAGGTGGTTACTCACTTCGAGAGTTTCCATCGTGGTCTGGGCTTCTTCCCCATAGTCGCCGAGGCCGGCCAGCGCTATACTGCCGTCTGCCGCGACCGCAGCGGAAAGAGATACCGTTTCCCATTGCCAGCGTCATCCCGTGATGCCGCCACCCTGCACTGCAGGATGAAGAGCGGCGAAGTGGAGGTGAGCATCAATAAGGGTGACGGAATAGGGTCGGCGCCACTCTTCCTGCTCGTGCACTGTCGGGGGCAGATGGTGAGTCTGCGCCCTGTTAAGGCCGATGGCATCTACCATATTCCGATGAAGACGTTGCCCGCTGGCGTCAACAGCCTGGTGCTGATAGACCAAGAGTGCCACGTGCTGAGCGAGCGGCTGGTATTCTCAAACAACGCGACATGGAGACTCCCCCTGACCATAACCACACCCAACGAAGAGTACGGCTTCCGCAAGAAGATAGACATGAGCCTCGCACTGCCTGGCATGAAAACCGACGAGTTGGCCTTCCTCTCTTTGTCCGTAACCGACGACGGCATCACAGGAGGACGACAAAGCCCCTCGCTGTGGAGCCAGCTGCTGTTGTCTTCCGATTTGCAGGGCGTCAGTGGAGCAACTGATGAATACTTCACGCCCACCTATCAGGCAGACCGCCTCGACCTGCTGATGATGGTGTGTGGCTGGCGGCGGTATGACATCGGCGCAGTGCTGCAAGGCAACTATGCCAAGCCTACGATAGAGAAAGAAACTGAGCAAAGCATCAGCGGGCGGGTGCGCGGAGTGTTTGCCAACAAGCCCGTAAGCGGCGCCGAGGTGGTGCTGATGCTCAGAGAAGCTAAAGATAAATCAGGCGAACAGGACAATGACACTGTCAGAATAAAGCCGTCGTACCCCTTGGCCCAGGCCGTCACCGACTCATTAGGGCATTTCAAGTTCCACGGACTCAACTATCCTGAGGACATGGATGTGTTTGTCTATGCCCTGCGGCAGAAGAACCGACGCTGCATCGTGGAGCTTGACAAAAAATACGCTCCATTCACGCCAGAGATAAGCTTGACCCACAGCTCCGCCAAGATGCTGCCTTGGGTGGACATCGATGGCGGGCTGCTGCAGCAGTACGAACGCGACGCCCATCTGCTGGATGAAGTGGTGGTGAAAGGGCACAGAGATTACAGCCCCTATTCTTTCGACAACACCACGTGGTCGATTGACCGCAAACAAATAGAAGAAGGCGAATACCGCGACTTCGGTTTCCTGCTGTTGTGCAGCAAAATGCTTACTGTCGACTATGACAGCGGAACAATCTCGGCCGACCAGATGTACAGCTCAGGCATCGACAGGCTGTTTAAAAACCGAACCAACAAGGCGGACATCGGCAGCGGTTCGAGGGTACATTTGTATGTCAACGGATTGTATAACCCCGGCCTGACATTTGAGGATATCGACATCGCTGACATCGACCGTGTGGATCTCTTCCTCGGCAGCAAGGCTTTAGTGTTTGGCGACAGTGCGGGAGTGGGCATCGTCAACGTGACAACACGCAATGGCCTCAACTACAACAACGACAACGATTTCAACAACAAGGTGATGAAACTGGTCGGCTATCAGACGCCCATAGAATACTATTTCCCCCAATACAAGCCTGACGCGAAGCCCTCCGCCATGACGCCCGACGTGCGCCGTACAATCTACTGGAACCCATACCTGCGCATGGTGAAAGACTCGCCCATGCACCTCAGCTTCTTTAGCGCCGACCTGCCCACCAGTTACACCGTCCGGGTGGAAGGCCTCACCAATCGGGGTCGCATCGTCAGCGGACAACTGCGCCTACAGGTGGCGGAATGAGCCGTCCACTGTGCCAAAGGGCACAGAATCGCAATCGTTCCACAGTTGAGGGCATAACGGCTCACAATTGTGGGCGCATCGGTTCACAATTGTGAACCGTTCTGCCCACAGTTGTGAACCGATGATTGCAGAGCCACAAACGAATGGGGAACTGGCCTCTTTCGAGCCAGTTCCCCATTCGTTTTTAAACCCAAATCGGTCTTAAGAGACAGATGATGCCGGAGGCATCACCTATCGATAACCGTGGGTGCTTGCACCCACGGAATCACAGCCTCACCAAACAAACGACCCCGGCGGGGTCGCCCCACTGTGTCAGGGAGTTGCAATGTAAGTGCGGCGACCCCGATAGGGTCGGAAAATAGTTAATCCACTTACCGAGGGTGCAAGCACCCTCGGTTATCGCGAGGTGATGTCTCCGACATCATATTGCTGAAAGACACTTCCTAATGGACCGGTTTGGTTTTATCATGCCAGAATGCTGAAAGTTTGCAGAGAGCGGGCATGATAAATCATGCCCCTACGTGTTGGTAAGTTCTTACAGTCAAGAAGTGTTTTGATTGGGCTTGCTCACGACATGACGAGCCCCAGCTTGCTGGCCAGTTTGGCCACTGCGGGGTTGTCCTTCTCCATCTGTTCGAGCAGCTCGCGGCCAGTGAGCACGGGCTTTATCTCGTCAGGGCGGGCCAGTCGGAGGCTGAGCTGTATGTCGTTGTTGTGGAGAAACTTCACCATCGTGGCCCTGATGCGGTTCTTGATGTCCGTGATTTGGTCGAGCAGAATCTTGTTCTCGGCCACAAGCTCGATGGTGGGGTAGTCGGTGATGAGCGGCTTTATGTTTTTCATGCGCTGCGCCAGCACGCTCATCTTTTCTGGCATGCGGTTGCACATGGCCAACCATTGCATTTCGAGGTCGTCTTGCGAGAACCGCTCGCTGCCCGCTTTCTTCAGTTCTTCGTCGTCCACCTCGTCGGGATTGGGGTTCTGCGAGTTCTCAGCCCGCTTCAGGTTGGAGAAGCTTGTGGTTATGCTTGCAAACTGCTTCAGCACCTGCTGGTTGCGGATGTCGACCTTCACTTGAGGCGCGGGCTGTGGCTCGGCGGCCACGTCGGCTTGTGGCTGGGGCTTCTGGGCCTCGGCCTTGGGATGGGAGACGGGAGAGTCGTTGTGCGCACCAGCCACCTGCCGGGTCGGTTTGTGTTGCGCACTTGCCATGATGTTCTTAAACAGGGATTTCAGTCGCTTAGGGCTGCGCCCCGCGCCAGGCGTGTCGTCGTCGGGCTGGGTGATTTGGGCCACCTCTATTAGCGTCAGCTCCACGAGCAGCCGCTTGTTGGTCGACTGCTTGTACTCCACGTCGCAGCGGTTGAGCAGCCGCAGAGCCTTGTAGAGGAACTTCACCGGGCATTTGGCGGCCTGCTCGCCGTATCGCTTGCGCTGCTCCTCGCCCGTTTCGAGCAGTGGCAGCGTCTGCTTGTCCTTGGCCATGAGCACGTCGCGTATGTGGGCGGCGAGGCCCGAGACGAGGTTGCCCGGGTCGAAGCCCTTGTCGATGATGCCGTTGAGCAGCACCATGATGTCGGCCACCTTGTTTTCCAGTGCCAGGTCGACAATGCGGAAGTAGTTGTCCGAGTCGAGCACGTTCAAGTCCTCGATGGTCTTGGCGTAGGTGATGTCGCCCTGCGAGAAGCTGGCCACCTGGTCGAAGATGGAGAGGGCGTCGCGCATGCCGCCGTCGGCCTTCTGCGCTATCACGTTGAGCGCGGCGTCCTCGGCCTTGATGTTCTCCTGCTGGGCCACGTGCCTGAGGTAGCCCACTATCTCGGCCACTGTCATGCGCTCGAAGTCGTAGATTTGGCATCGTGAGAGTATGGTGGGCAGAATCTTGTGCTTCTCCGTCGTGGCGAGGATGAAGATGACGTGGGCGGGCGGCTCTTCCAGCGTCTTCAGGAAGGCGTTGAAGGCGGCCTGCGACAGCATGTGCACCTCGTCGATGATGAACACTTTGTAGCGTCCAATCTGCGGCGGTATGCGCGTCTGCTCCATCAGTTGGCGTATGTCCTCAACCGAGTTGTTGCTTGCGGCGTCGAGCTCGAATATGTTGTACGACCTGCCCTCGTCGAAGGCCTTGCAGCTCTCGCAGTTGCCGCAAGCCTCGCCATCGGGCGTGGGGTTGTAGCAGTTGATGGCCTTGGCGAAAATGCGCGCGCAGGTGGTCTTGCCCACTCCGCGCGGGCCGCAGAAGAGGTAGGCGTGGGCCAGCTTGCGGGTGCGCACGGCGTTGCGCAAGGTGGTGGTGAGCGCCTCCTGTCCCACCACCGAGCCGAAGGTCATGGGCCGGTACTTGCGCGCCGAAACTATGTAGTCTTGCATTTCACATTAATATTATTAGATTGCACGTGCAAAGTTAATAAAAAAGGGCGACAACAGAGGCCACCGAGCGTGCCAAGTTTTAAGTTTTACAAAAAAAAGACCGCCCTTGCCCTGTCTACAATCTTTTTTATTAACTTTGCACTTAAATATCAATCGTATGAAAAAATGGGCTAACACTCTATTCGACCTTGCCGTCAGGCTGCGCTACCAGATTGTGATAGTGCTGGGCATTCTGCTTGTATGCTTCATCGACGAGAACAGCATAATGAAGCGCATAGAATACAAGTTCCAGATAGGCGACCTGAACGACGAGATAGAGAAGTATGAGCGCATCTACGAGCGCAACTCCAGCCAGCTGCGCGAGCTGAAGCAGCACCCCGAGGCTATATCGAAGATAGCCCGCGAACGCTACTTCATGAAGGCCGACGACGAGGACATATTCGTCCTGAGCGACGACCCCAAGCCCGAAACCAACACCGACAACACAGATGAGACAGTTAACTAAGCCCGAGAGCATAGTGTTTATCTTGGGCGGCATAGCCATGGTGGCCGGCGCGGGATGCTTTGTGTTCGCCCTGCTGCCCAAGGCCGCCGCAGTGGTATTCCTCGTGGGGGCAGTCATGTTTGCCGCCATGCAAGCCCGCCAACGCTACGACGGGCGCAGCATAACCCTGCGCCGGCTGCGCCGCATCATGCTGATAGGCGACGCGCTCTTCGTGCTCTCCGGGCTGCTGCTTGTGGAGCAGGCTTTCCACTTCATCCTGCCTCGCATGGCCACGAGCATAGAAGGCTACAACATGTACTTACGCCTGTTCCTCAACAACTGGGTGGTAACGCTACTGATAGCGGCCTTTCTTGAGATGTACACCATGCACCGAATATCGTATGAACTGAAGAAAGAAGAGCAAGAAGAGCAAAAAAAACCTTAAAGATGGCCGATTTGTTTTAAATAGCATAAAATATTTTCCACATATCAGCAACGTGTTGTAATTTTGCTAATCACGAAAAAATAGCTTAGACCCGATGAACAAGATACTATACTGCCTGTTTGCCGTTGTCGCCCTCGTATCGTGTGGCGACACCTACAACATAAAAGGCTCCTCCAACCTTTCCACTTTGGATGGCCAGAAGCTATACCTGAAAATACTGCAGAACAGCGACTTGAAGAGCCTCGACTCGTGCGACGTGGTGCACGGCCAGTTCAACTTCGCCGGCAGGGTCGACTCGGTTGAGGTGGGCACGGTGTTCTCCGACGACGACGCTGTTACGCCAGTGGTGCTCGAGGGCGGCAGCATAACCATAAAGATCGACAACACACAGCAGACCGTCGGCGGCACCCCGCTCAACGACAAGCTCAACGCCTTCCTCAAGTCGTACACACAGCTGCAAGGCCAGCAGGTCGACCTGGTCCATCAGCACGACCAAGCCATCATGAACGGCAGCGACATGGAGGCTGTGAACAAGCAACTGAACGCCAAGAGCGCGAAGATAAGCGACGACATGGACCAGCTGTTCACCAAGTTTGTTACCGACAACTTCGACAACGTGCTGGCTCCGTGGGCTTTCAGCTACTACACCAGCAACGTGATACAGCAGTTTGGCGCCCCGGTGCTCACGCCGTGGATAGAGGACATAATGAGCAAGGCCACGCCAGCGTTCAAGCAGAACGCCTACGTGCAGGACTACTATAGTGCGGCCCAGCACAACGAGAGCGTGCTCAACGGCACGGCGGACGGCGACAGCAGCGTGCCGGCTCCCGATGTGAACCAAGCCCCCGCTCCCGAGACGCCAAACCAGATGGCGGGCGGCGACAAGGCAGCGGAGAAATAAAGCAGACAGCAGCGTGCACATATTAATTAAAAATGGCAACATAGCGAACGAAGGACGCGCATTCCAAGGATACATTACCATCGCCGACGGCGTGATAACTGATGTTGGCAGTGGCACTGAGCCCCGTGGCAATTACGATGATGTCGTAGACGCCACGGGGTGTGTTGTGATGCCTGGAGTGATCGACGAGCACGTCCACTTCCGTGAGCCGGGCATGGAGCAGAAAGCCGACATCACGAGTGAGAGCCGCGCCGCCGCGGCTGGAGGCGTTACCTCGTTCTTCGACATGCCCAACACTGTGCCGCAAACCACCACTCTTGAGGCCTTGGCCGACAAGATTGAGCGTGGCAAGGAGGAAAGCCGCATCAACTACTCGTTCTTCTTCGGAGCCACAAACGACAACTGGCCTCTGTTCGGGAGGCTCGACCCCACCACAGTGCCGGGCATAAAACTCTTCATGGGTTCTTCCACCGGCAACATGCTCGTCGACAGGCAGGAGTCGCTTGAGCGCTTATTCGCTGAGTGCGCACGTCTCGGCTTGCCGCTGATGACGCACTGCGAGGACACCGACACCATCAACCGCAACATGGCTGAGGCCAAGAGGCTCTACGGCCCTGACCCCGACGTGAGCCTCCACCCCGCCATCCGCTCAGCCGATGCGTGCTACAACAGTTCTTCGCTCGCCGCCGGGCTCGCCCGCAAATATGGCACCCACTTGCACGTAGCCCACATAAGCACCAAAAAGGAGCTGCCGCTGATAGGCGGAAGCGTTACAGGCGAGGCCGTTTTGGCCCACCTGCTCTTCACCGATGCCGACTACAAGAGGCTCGGCACGCTCATCAAATGCAACCCGGCGGTGAAGACACAGGCCGACCGCGACGCACTGCGCCAGGCTTTGGCCGACGGCACTATCAGCACCGTGGCCACCGACCATGCCCCCCACCTGCTCGCTGACAAGCAAGGCGGAGCCGCGCGCGCCGCCTCAGGCATGCCCATGGTGCAGTTCTCGCTCGTGGCCATGCTCCAGCTGTCCGACGAGGGGCTGCTCAGCGTGCCGCAAGTGGTCGGACTGATGAGCCACAATCCTGCCACAATCTTCTCGGTCAGCCGTAGGGGATTTCTGCGACAGGGCTACCATGCCGACATCACGATAGTGAGGCGGGGTGAGCCTCGGACGCTGACAAACGATATGATATTGAGCCGCTGCGGCTGGAGCCCTTTAGAGGGCAGAAGTTTCAGTTGGCACGTGGAGCGCACCCTGTGCAACGGCCACACCGTCTACGACCGTCGCCATGGCATAGACGACGGCTATCGCGGCCAGCAAGTTAGATTCCGACAATAATGATCGAACGCGTCATCATACCCATATTGCTCATAACAGTGCTGTCGGACCTCTACATCGACATCCACTATTTCCGCCGCCACTACCACCTCGCCTGGTGGAAGAGGCTGCTCTGGTGGGTGCCATGCTTGATGATGGTGGGCTACACGTGCGCCTTGGCCTCGATACGCAACTTCGTGCCGAGCGACATAACGTGGATCGACGTCTATCTGTTTCTGATTGGACTGTTCTACATTCCTAAAGGCGTGTTCACCTTCTGCTCGGCTCTGGGCTGGGTGGTGCGCAAGTTCATCACCCACACCCACCGCAACTGGGGCCACTACTTGGGCTTGGTGCTGGGAGCGGTAGCGGTGGGCATGTTTTTCTACGGGCTGACCATCGGGGTCAGGCGGTTTCAAGTGGTCAGGCAGGACCTCTGGTTCACCAATCTGCCACCTGAGTTCGACGGCTATCGCATAGTGCTCTTCAGCGATGCCCACGTGGGCAGTTTCGACCGCTTCCGCCACAAGCTGCTCAAGCGCGACATCGACTCCATCAACGCCCAGAAGGCCGACCTGATAGTGTTTGCAGGCGACCTGCAAAACACGCAGCCCTCCGACATCGCTGACCACGCACGCACGCTGAGCTCGCTCAGTGCCACCGACGGGGTGGTGAGCGTGCTCGGCAACCACGACTACAGCCGCTACACGGGCTATTCCACCTACGCCCGGCTGCGCAACGAGCAACTGACGATAGAGCGCGAGCTGCAGATGGGCTGGATTTTGCTGCGCAACCAACACAAAGTGATACGCCGAGGCCAAGACAGCATAGTGGTGGCGGGCGAGGAGAACGGTGGAAAGCCCAAGCGCGACAACCTCAAGAAAACGCTGGCCGGTGTCTCGCCCAATGCTTTCACCATCCTTGTGCAGCACGACCCGCGGGTGTGGGACACCGACATCCTGCCCCACTCCCAAGTCGAGCTGACTCTCTCCGGCCACACCCACGGGGGGCAAGTCAGCCTTTTTGGGCTGCGGCCCACCCAACTCTTCTACCGCGAGGACTACGGCCTCTACGAACACAGTGGGCGATACCTCTACGTGTCGGGCGGCATCGGGGGCGTGGTCCCTTTCCGGCTTGGCATAGCACCTGAAATAAACGTTATAACCCTACACCTGAAACAATGAAACGAATATTCTCCTTTCTCCTCACCCTGCTCTACCGCGTCTACCAGCTGTGCGTGGTGGCGCCAGTGGTGCTTGTGGCCTCTATCGTCATCGCAACTGCAACAATAGTGGGCTGCGCCATCGGCAACGGCCACTTCTGGGGCTACTATCCCGGCAAGTATTGGTCGCGCCTCATCGTGAGGCTTCTGTTTCTGCCAGTCCACGTGGAAGGGCGCGAGAATCTGGACCCCAAGCAGAGCTACGTGTTTGTGGCCAACCATCAGGGAGCCTTCGACATATTCCTTATTTACGGATTTCTGAACCGCAACTTCAAGTGGATGATGAAGAAGGAGCTTTTCAAGATACCGTTTGTGGGTCCGGCCTGCCGTGCCGCCCACTTCATCATGGTGGACAGGAGCGGTCCGAGCAAGATACGCAAGACTTACGACCAAGCCCGCGAGATATTGCGCGAGGGCATGTCGCTTGTGGTGTTTCCCGAAGGCTCGCGTACATTCACCGGCCACATGGGCTTCTTCCGCCGTGGCGCATTCATGCTGGCCGACGAGATAAAGTTGCCAGTGGTGCCGCTCACCATCAACGGCTCTTTCGAGGTGAAGCCACGCACAAAGGACTTCTATTGGGTGCTGTGGCATCCGCTTTCGCTCACCATCCACAAACCCATACCCCACACGGGTACGGGCTCCGATTATGAAAAGGAGGTGATGAAGCAGGCCTACGACGCCATTATGAGCTCGCTCGACGAGAAATATCGGGGTTTCATTGAAAATCCTGACCAATGAGCAACATTTTAAAATAAAAAACACTATCTTTGCCAAAGAATTAAAACCCCTCAGCCATGAAGAAGAGCGACAGCATAGTAATAATCCCGACATACAACGAGAAGGAGAACGCCGAAAAGATAATACGCGCCGTGATGGGGCTGGAAAAAGCATTCGACATACTCATCATCGACGACGGAAGCCCCGACGGTACGGCCGACATCGTGAAGCGGCTCATCAAGACTGACTTCCCCGACCGTCTGCATATCATCGAGCGCAAGGGCAAGCTCGGCTTGGGCACCGCCTACATCACCGGCTTCCGCTGGTCGCTCGAACAGGGCTACGACTACATCTTCGAGATGGACGCCGACTTCAGCCACAACCCCGACGACCTGCCGCGCCTATACCACGCCACCCACGACGAGGGCTACGATGTGGCCATCGGTTCGCGCTACGTGAGCGGTGTCAATGTGGTGAACTGGCCCATGGGTCGTGTGCTGATGAGCTATTTCGCCAGCAAATATGTGCAGATTGTTACGGGTATCAACATCCACGACACCACCGCCGGATTCGTTTGCTACCGCCGCCGCGTTTTAGAGACCATTCCGCTCGACCGAATCCGCTTCAAGGGCTACGCCTTCCAGATAGAGATGAAGTTCACGGCCTACAAGATAGGATTCAAGATCAAGGAAGTGCCCGTGGTGTTTGTCAACCGCCGCGAGGGCACGAGCAAGATGAGCGGTGGCATCTTCAGCGAGGCTTTGTTCGGCGTGATTCGTTTAAGGATTGACGGCTGGTTCCGTCATTATCCAAAAATGCCTGAGCAGAAATCGCTTCCTGCCGAATAAGGGAAAGGCATGGACATAAAGGAGATAAGCAAACTTTTTGCAGCCAAACCGCAGTCGAAAGCCCTTGCCGCCATGATAGCCGACGGCAAGGTGGGGAGTATATATTTGGAGGGGCTGCACGCTTCGGCCACGGCCATGCTCTTTGCCTCGCTTTACGGCAAGACGGGCCACTCGTTTGTGTTCATCCTCGACGACGCCGACGAAGCGGGCTATTTCTACCACGACCTGACACAGGCTGCGGGCTCTGAGCGCGTGCTCTTCTTTCCTTCCGCCTATAAGAGAGCCGTGAAATACGGCCAGCGCGACAATGCCAACGAGGTGCTGCGCACCGAGACGCTGGCAAAACTGGGCGAGGGGCAGGGATTGTTCATCGTCAGCGAACCGTCGGCCATAGCCGAGCTGGTGGTCAGCCGCCAGCGACTTGACACCCAAACACTCCGTCTGAGAAGTGGCGACCATGCCGACCCGACCGATGTGGAGCATAAATTGTTGGAACTGGGCTTCCATCAGGTCGACTACGTCTATGAGCCAGGTCAGTTCGCCGTCCGTGGAAGCATCGTCGACGTGTTTTCCTTTAGTTGCGAGTTGCCGTTCCGCATCGACTTCTTCGGCGACGACATCGACTCCATACGCACTTTCGAGGTGGAGACACAACTGTCGGTCAGTCCGCAAGACACGATAGAGATAGTGCCGGAACTGGCCACACAGGCTGAGCAGAAAGTCCCTTTCCTCGACTTCGTGCCAGACGACACCATCGTGGTGATGAAGGACATGGGCTATGTGGCCGACACCATCCGCCGAATCTACGACGACGGTTTCAGTTCGCAGGCTCTGACCGAGAAGCTTGAGGGCGCCACCGAGATGGAGCAGAAGCAAATAATCGACGAATACCGCCGCGAAAGTCAACTGTCGACGGCATCGCAGTTCACCGAGAGCATGTCGCGCTTGCGCCGGATAGAGTTCGGCAACAGTCCGACAGGCACGCCCGATGCCAAAATCAGCTTCAGCATAACGCCACAACCGCTGTTCCACAAGAACTTCGAGCTGCTGGGACAGTCGCTCGCCGACTACATCAGCAACGGCTACAAGATATACATCCTTGCCGACTCGGCTAAGCAGACCGAGCGGCTGAAGGACATATTCGACGCTGGAAGCGAGCAGAACAAGCAGAACACCCAACTGGTGTTCACACCTGTCAACAAAACCATCCACGAGGGTTTCGCCGATAACGACCTGAAGGTGTGCCTCTTCACCGACCACCAGATATTCGACCGGTTCCACAAGTACAGTCTCAAGTCGGACAAGGCACGCGCGGGCAAGGTGGCACTGACGCTGAAGGAGCTGCAAGAGATGGAGCCTGGCGACTACATCGTCCACGTCGACTTCGGTATTGGCAAGTTTGCCGGGTTGGTGCGTGTGCCCACGGGCAACAGCTACCAGGAGGTGATACGCATAGTCTACCAGCGTGGCGACATTGTCGACGTGTCAATCCACTCGCTCTACAAGATCAGCAAGTACCGCCGTAGTGGCACGGGTGAGCCGCCACGCCTCTCCACCCTCGGCACTGGCGCATGGGAAAGGCTGAAGGAGCGCACCAAGAGACGCATAAAAGACATCGCCCGCGACCTGATACGCCTCTACGCCAAGCGGCGCCACGAGCGGGGCTTCGCCTTCAGTCCCGACAACTACATGCAGCACGAGCTCGAGGCCAGCTTCCTCTATGAGGACACGCCCGACCAGCTGCGCGCCACCCAGGAAGTGAAGCACGACATGGAGAGCCCTCGCCCCATGGACCGGTTGGTGTGCGGCGACGTGGGCTTCGGCAAAACCGAGGTGGCCATACGCGCCGCGTTCAAGGCGGCGTGCGACTCGAAGCAGGTGGCGGTGCTCGTGCCCACCACAGTGCTGGCCTTCCAGCACTACCAGACGTTCAGCGAGCGGTTGAAAGACTTTCCTGTGCGTGTCGACTACCTGTCGCGAGCCCGCTCGGCCAAGCAGACCAAGCAGGTGCTGGCCGATCTGCAGAGTGGAAAGATTGACATACTCGTGGGCACCCACAAGTTGATAGGCAAGCAGGTGAAGTGGAAAGACCTGGGGCTGCTCATCATCGACGAGGAGCAGAAGTTCGGCGTGTCGACCAAGGAGAAGTTGCGCCAGCTGAAGACCAATGTAGACACGCTCACCATGTCGGCCACACCTATACCGCGCACGCTGCAGTTCTCGCTTATGGGAGCCCGCGACATGAGCATCATCCGCACTCCGCCACCCAACCGCTACCCAATCCACACCGAGGTGCACACATTCGACCATGAGGTGATAGCCGAGGCCATCAACTTCGAGATGAGTCGCAACGGTCAGGTGTTCTTCGTCAACGACCGAATCAGCGGCTTGCAGGAGATAGCCAACATGATACACAAGTACGTGCCCGACGCCCGTGTGGCCATAGGCCACGGGCAGATGAAGCCCGAGGAACTGGAGAAAATCATCATGGGCTTCATCAACTACGACTACGACGTGCTGCTATCCACCACAATTGTCGAGAATGGCATCGACATAGCCAACGCCAACACGATAATCATCAACGACGCCCATCACTTCGGCCTGTCCGACCTCCACCAGATGCGTGGCCGCGTGGGACGGTCCAACCGCAAGGCGTTCTGCTACCTGCTGGCTCCGCCAAAGGCCTACCTCAACACTGAGGCGCGCCGCCGACTTGAGGCCATTGAGAACTTCTCGGAATTGGGCAGCGGCTTCAACCTGGCCATGCAGGATCTCGACATTCGTGGGGCGGGCAACCTGCTTGGAGCCGAGCAGAGTGGATTTATGGAGGACTTGGGCTATGAGACCTATCAGAAGATACTCAACCAGGCCGTTACCGAGCTGAAGAACGACGAGTTCAGCGACCTCTATGCCGAAGAGATAAAGCGTGGCAACCAGCTGATGGGCGACGAGTTTGTTGAGGATTGCGCCGTGGAGAGCGACTTGGAGATGTACTTCCCCGACAGCTACGTGCCGGGCAGCTCGGAGCGAATGCTGCTCTATCGCGAGCTCGACAACATAGAGAACGACAACGACCTCGACACCTACCGTCAAAGGCTCATCGACCGCTTCGGCCCGCTGCCCCATGAGGCCGAGGAACTGCTCAAGGTGGTGCCTCTGCGTCGGTTGGGCAAGCGGTTGGGCTGTGAGAAAATCATACTGAAGCAGGGGCGGATGCAGATGCAGTTTGTGAGCAACACAGCGAGTGCCTATTACCAAAGCAAGGCTTTCGACAGCGTGCTCGACTACATTGGTCGCAATCCACGCCGCTGCCAACTGAAGGAACTGCGGGGCAAGCGCAGCATGGTGGTCAGCGACGTGCCCACGGTGGGCGAGGCACTTGGAGTGCTGAAAGCCATACTGAAATAAAACAGTAATTACCAGATATTATTGATTGATGAGAATTACTGGTAATTACTGTTTAAAAAGCTATTTAGAACTTCTTTAACCTCAACCTATGGGTGGCCGATTCCATGACAAGGTTGCTGCCGGAGTCACTGAACGTGAACTGCTCGCTCAGTGAGCCGATGCCATACATCAGAAGCGGTGTGGCGTCTTCGAGCTTCACGTCGCCCTCCTCGCGGTTGTAGAGGTATGGGTCGCGCAGGGTGAGCGTGCTTCCACTGATGTCGAACCGCAGCAGATAGCTTGGGTGGCTGCCCGTCTTGTCATCGAGTTCGAGCAGTTTGGCCTGAAACGACCAGAACAAGTACTGTTGGCTCAGGTCGGTGGTGGTGTTTTGTGTGCTGTCAGTGCCCAGTGTCTCCATGCTCACCAAGTGCCACATCCCCTCAAGGTGGCCGTCAACATTGTCGGTGTTCATACTGCATGAGGCCAGGAAGAGTGCTGCCACGGTTGACAATATTAATAATGTGTATCTCGCTTTCATAGTATTCCGCTCTTGGTTATGGTGAATTGAAATCCGTAGTTTATGCCGCCAAGTATCTTGCCGAAGTCCATGCCGTAGCCGAGGCGCAGGGCTGTTCCGTTGATCCATTTGTGCTTCAGGCTGTGCAGGTCGTAGGCAGCCTCGGCCAACAGGCTGACGTTGTGATGGGGCGAAAGATATGGCTTGCCGTAGGTGCCCAGTCCCTCCTGCCACGTGGCCAGCAAGCGGTAGCTCAGATAGTAGTTGGGTTGGCCGCCCAGTCCCAAGTGGAGAGCCCAGAAGCGGTTGTCCTTCACTTCGATGGTGCCGTCGGTGTTGTAGATGGGTGAGCGGTAGAGCGGGTTGCCCATCACCTGCCCCCAGTGCTGGTAGCCCGGATAGATGTAGTGGTTGTAGAAGTTGTCGTTGCCGCCTATGTGGTCGCTGATGGTGCTGGTGTGGTCGTGGTAGATGGGGCCGCTCTGATATTTGGTGTAGAGGTATTCCACCACCACATTGTTGAGCCACGAGTTGGCTTTGTAGCGGTACTCGAAACCGAGCATCCAGTCCTTGAAGTCGTAGACGAGCCAGCGGTGGTCTTTCTTCACGTCCCACTCCTCGCCTTGGCCGTAGCCGTCGTAGTCGAGCTGGAACATGCTCGACAGGTCCTCGAAGTATTTGTCGAAATAGATGGCAAACATGTTCCAGTCCGACTCGTATTTCAGCCGCCCCACCCAGCTGCCCAACTGGTTGCCGGCCTTGTTCTTGTAGGTCGACTCGGGTGCGTCGCTTCCGCTGGGGATGAACGCTTGCCAGTAGGCTCGCAGGTTGGTTGAGTTGTGCAGCGTCTGGCCGTTGTAGTTGTAGGTGGTGCCGCCGAACTGCGATACCATCTCCAGTCCCAGCTCGAGCGACCACGGGCTGAACACCTCCTCGTTGCCCACCATCAGGTAGCCGGCTTTCGAGTGGTAGAGCATATCATCAGTGTATCGGCTTTGGCGGTTGGTGAAGTCGTGTTGCCAGCCGTCGTCGGTGGTCTTGCCGAATGCTATGTGGCCCTTCAGGTGAAGCCAGCCGCGAGTGAGAGGCACCGTCCACCAGTCGGCCAGAGCCAAGCGCACCTGCGGCACAGGCCGGGCGTTGATGCCGAGTGTCTGCGAACCCGATGAGAACCGCTGGTTCTTCATCTCCATCGGATATTCCTTGGCTCCGATGGTGAGTGTGCCGTGCAGCCACCGCCCTTCGGCGTAGGCTTGCTGCACCACGAAGTTGCTTGTGTAGTTGACGGGCACTGCCACGTCGACACCGTAGCCCAAGCCCCATTTCTTGCCATCGTCGCGGCTTATTGGCCGCTCCACGGCTCCGCGCACGTAGCCGTTGGTCTCGTCGAGCGAGCTAAGGCCGTACTTGTTGGCGTTGAGCCATAGTGGTGTCTTGCCGCTTGAGGCCGACACCTGCACCTCGGCCTTGTAGCCGATGCCCTGCCATGGCTTATATTCCTTGTCGTCATCGTCGGTCTGCGCCGCTATTCCCAATGGAAGCAGCAGGGCGAGCAGAGCCAGCAACATGTTTTTGTTCATACGCTTATATGGTGGTATTGAGTGCAAAATTAACCGTTTCTATTCTAATTGCCAAGTTCCGCCTCTTGTTTTTTGCCGTGGCTGAAGCAGTTGAGCTTTGCCGCGCCCACTGCCATGGCAATGGCCACGGCCAACGGCAGGACAGTCGAAGTGGTGGCCAAGATGTAGAAGTCGGCATAGCCCATGGAGTCTTGCAGCGAACCGCCCGCCATGCTTCCCGCCATAAGGCCAAGTGCTGCCATCGACACGCAAATCATGTTGGGCGCGGCAGTCTGTGAGTCGGGACGGGCATAGTGGCCGGCCACGTGGAGCAGCGGCATGATGGCAAAGCCCAACGACAGTTGCATGAGCATTATGGCCAGGCTGGTGGCCGTGAGCGAGTAGGGTAGGGCATGGCTGAGCCACAGCAGACTGGCGCTGGGCAAGGCCATAGCCGCTGCCATTGGCACTACCGACAGGCGCAGCCCCCACCGTCGGACCACCGCCGCTCCCGCCACAATGCCCACTATGAGCGAGGCTGCGCCCACCGTGCCCCACGAGAGGCCGAACTCTTGTGGCGACAGAGCCATGCCGCCATTGCCGGCGTTGTCGATGAGAAACAGCTCGGTGGAGCGGTTGAGCAGACCTGTGGGTATGGGGTAGAGTAGCAGAAACAGCGAGACCAAGCGTGAGTGTGGCTGTGCCAGATATACCCTCAGCCAATGGAGTGGTGAGGTGGGTTGCTGTCGCCATGGCATGTTGGCCGGTCGCGCCACACGTGGCAGCGCGTACAGGTGAAGCAGCCACAACAGGATGAACAGTCCCACAGCCCCATACAGCGTAAGGCTCCACGAGTAGCGTATGCTGCCCCGGAACAACACTTGCAGGTTGCCCACCATCATCACCATCACCCCCATCACCAGTGCGAAGGCCACGCCGTAGGTGGCCACGCGCAGTTTGTTGTAGTGGTAGTAGCGGGCTGGTGGCGTGGTCAGGGCGAAGAGCGTCTCGGTGTGGTCGCCGTAGGCTGCTGAGGCGAACGCGGCCACCCACAGCAGCAACATCGAGGCCGTCAGCCAAGCCTTGGTCTGCATGGCGAAGGCCAGCAGTCCGAACGACAGTATTATCACCATCTGCAACACCAAAGCCCACCAGCGGCGGCCACCCAGCCTCTTTGTCCTCTCGTGCCACAGTGGGCGAATCACCCACGGCAGGTACATAAGACCGAGAAACATCGTGATTTCGCCGTTGTTCATGCCCAATTGGCGGTACATCACCGCTGGCAACAGCGTTGTCATACACAGTGCCAGCCCCTCACATAGATATGGAGTGGGCAGCCAGTGGGATGGTCGGATTGGGTTGATGGTCATGATGGGGTAAGTTTATAGTTTTTAAGTTTATAGTTTTTAAGTTTCAAGTTTTAAGTTTATGGTTTTAAGTTTCAAGTTTCAAGTTTTAAGTTTTAAGTTTCAAGTTTGCTCCTTTTAACTTTCAACTTTTAACTTTCAACTTTCAACTTTTAACTTTTAACTTTTAACTTCCAACTTCCAACTTTCAACTTCCATCTTTCTTCCCGAACTCTGGGTCTATCTTGATGAACGCTGTTACTATGAATGTGATGATGCAGAAGCCCATGACGGCTATGAAGAAGTGGCGGTAGCCCAGCGTGTCCTTCAGCCAGCCCGACACCATGCCGGGCAGCATCAGGCCAAGGTAGCTTATGGCGGTGCATATCGCGTAGTGCGACGTCTTGAACTCGCCCTGGCAGTAATAGAGCATGTAGAGCGTGAGGGCGGTGAAGCCGAGGCCGTAGCCGAACTGCTCGACAAAGAGGCACAGCATGATGATGAGCAGGTTGTTGGTCATGGTGAAGCTGTAGCCGAGCAGGCTGACGTGGGCAATCACCACCTCGGGCAGTGGCAGGCAGTAGCTCATGTAGACGTAGACCAGGTCGGGCAGCGTCAGACAGAGCACAAATGGCCACAGCCACCGCTTCAGTCCGTCGCGCGAGGCCAGCCATCCGCCCACGATGCCGCCGCCGAGCAACCCGATGAGACCCACCACGCCGTAGGCGAAGCCGAACTCCTCGGGCATCAGTCCCATGCCGCCCTGCTCTATAGGCCGTTGCAGAAATGTGGTCGACATCTTGCTGAGCATGGCCTCGGGGAAGCGGTAGAGCAGCAGAAACAGCATGGCGAAGATGAATGGCTTGAGCGGCACTTTGGTAACAAACGAGACGAGCATGCGCACCAGCCCCTGGGCCACATCCTTGGCAGTGGAGTCCTTCGGCTGGTCGCCCTCGGCTCGTGGCATGAACCGCGTGTGGTAGAGCCAGAGCAGGATGAAGAGCCCCGCCAGCCCGTAGAAGATGAGGCTCCACGAGAGCGCGTACTTGCCAGGCCACACGTGCTGCAGCACTCCTGCCAAGGCCACGAGCACGCCCTGCCCGAAGATTACGGCTATGCGGTAGAACGTGTTGCGTATGCCGACGAAGAGCGACTGTCCGTGGGGGTCGAGCTCCAGCATGTAGTAGCCGTCGGCTGCCACGTCGTGGGTTGCGCTCATCAGAGCCATGAGGAAGAAGCACGCCATCGTGCCTTGGAACCACAGTGGGGTGGAGAGGGTGAAGGCCACGCCCGCCAGCGACGCTCCTATCAGCACCTGCATCAGCAGCACCCACCAGCGTTTCGACCTGACGAGGTCGACAAACGGGCTCCATATCCACTTCAGTATCCATGGCAGCTGCAGCCAACTGGTGTAGAGGGCTATGTCGGTGTCGCTCATGCCCATCTGCATGTACATGGTTACGCTCACCACCGTAACCAGCACGTTGGGCAGTCCCTCGGCGAAGTAAAGCGTGGGCACCCATGTCCATGGGCTTGTCTTTCCTGTAGTATGTCTCATTTGTATATCTTCTTTATCTCGGCTCCATTATAATAGTGCAGAAGTATCTGCTCGTAGCTGTAGCCCTCGGCTCCCATCACCGCCGCGCCTATCTGGCACAGGCCCACGCCGTGGCCCCACCCGGCTCCCGTCAGTGTGAAGCGGCCGGGCACGCCGTCCTTTATGTCGGCTTTGTCCACCACGAATGCCGAGCTGTAGAGGTGGGTCGGACTAAGCGCGCGCCTTATCTCCAGCTCCTTGCCGATGGTGAACGAGGTCTTGCTGCCCACGATGCGCAACCGTGATATGCGCCCGCTGCGGCCACGCTCCAATGGCACGAGGTCGATGATCTGGCCGAAGTCGATCTTGAGCTTCTGCTGTATCAGCTGGCTCAGTTCCTGCTGCGAGTAGCCGACGTGCCAGCGGTAGAAGTCCTGTGTCTCGCGGTCGTAGTCGTTGAGCACTTGGGCCAGTATGTGCTTGTCTCGTGTGTTGCAGAAGGCCTTGGGGCTCTCTCTGATCCACCGTTCGGCGTTTTCCTCCACTGTCAGGTCGGGCAGTGGGGCGTCGGCCAGGTCGCGTGTGGCTCTGAGATAGCTCTTCGGCTTGTCCTCCCAGCAGTACTGGAACTCCTCGGTGGCTCCGCCGCAGCATTTCGAGAACCGCGCGTCGCATATCTCGCCGCCGCTTGTCAGTATCTGGCCGCGCGTGGCCTCCACAGCCTGGGCCACGTGGGGGCTTGTGGCCTTGGTTATGCCTTGGTAGCGCTGGCAGTGGTCGTCGGCGCACACGTCGAATATGGTGTGGTCCTCGCGGTCGTACCACTTTATCAGCTCGTCGTCTTTCTTCACAAACGAGAAGAAGCTGTTGCCGCTCTGGCTAACCTGCTGCCGCTTGCGCATCTGTGCCAGCAGCCAGCTGCGGCTGATCACGGCGTGGGCTTTAAGCAGCTCTGGCGATGATGTCGCGCTCATCTCGCTTGAGATCACGCTTGTCAGGTATGGCTCCACGGGCAGCTCGTTGATGGCGCATATCTTGTCGGCCTCCACCACGAGGCGCAGCGTGCCTTGGAAGGTCTGCGTCTCCTTGCGCTCCCAGTGGAAGTCCTTGCCTATCACCACGTCGCTCAGCGAGAACGAGGCGTCGTGGCCGAGCGGGCTGAAGCGCAGTTCGCGGTAGAGGTTGCCGTTCCACAGTATGCCACCCTCGGAGAACTCCACCCGCTGTGGGCCCGTGATGGTCTCGCCCTTGGCCATGTAAGGGGCGTTGAGGCTGAAGCTGATGCGGCTCGCGCTCACTATGCCCACGGTTACCACTGGCTCTTCCTCAAGCAGTTGCGCCTCGGCTGATGGCTTGTGGCGGTAGCTCACTATGCGGCTGACCACCTCGCTGAACTCGTCAGGCCCCAATGCCACCTCGTCGAGGATGGTCTGCACGTCGGCTGGGCTGATGCGCTCGTAGTCGGCTTGGCGCGGGGTGATGACAAGGCCGGCCATGTCGAGGGCACCGGGACTTATCAGCAGCAGGCTGTCGCCCTCGGCATAGTAGCAGTCGGGGCGGTGCTTGCGGCGGGGAAACACCACCGAGAGCGTCTCGTCGCCCTGCCGCCAAGCCACGATGTTCATCATCGGCTCGGTGCCGTCGGTCTGCTCGGGCAGCGACTTGTAGACGCAGCGGAACAGCTCCTCGGCGTCCTGTCGCGAACGGCTGCGCATGAGCAGGGCGGGGCAGGGGTAGCCTGTGATTATGCTTATCGTGCTGCCGCCGTTGCCCGTCTTTATCGTCTGCAGGTTGCGGCTGAGGCGTTGCCACTGCTCCTGCAGGGGCAGCTGGGCTCCCGCCACGGCTTGCAGGTGCAGGTGGTCGGGGGCGCTGGCTCCGCATTTTGGCCCGTTGTAGAACACCGTCAGCTGTGGATAGCGGCTGAGCAGCTGGTCTACGAGGCCGTAGTGGTGGAGCAGACTCTGCGGCTGATGGCGCAAGGCTGGTATGGTGAAGTGCATGGGCATGATGGGGAACGGATTGACCAACAGTTGGAAACCGTCGTCGAGCCGTCGGGCTATCTGCTGCTTGGGACGGTTGGTGTCGCAGAGGAAGCATGGCCGCTTGCTGATGGCCTCCTTGCTTATCGACGCGCCTGTGCTGACCATTCTGGCGGGGTTGAACTGCACGCGGATGGTGTTGTCGCCAAGCGAGAGCTCGCGTGTCAGCACGTGGTGCAGTTCTCTGTATCGTGTCTGCACCTCGGGCCAGATGGCGAGCTGACGGTCGAAGAATCGCTCCAGACTGTTGCCCACTGTGGGGTCTTGTCCTCCGCGGTTCATCTGCTGGCGGAGGCCGATCTCCATGGTGCGCAGGCTGTCCTTGTAGCTGTTGTTGGCGTTCTGCCGCTCTTGGCTGAGGGCGGCGTCGCTGTTGCCGCTCCACCGGCGGCACAGGTAGAGTTCGTTGTAGATGCGGCCTATGCGGAAGTGGCGGCTGAAGGCCAGCCCCATGGCGTAGTCCTCGCCGTAGCTCGTGTTGGGGAAGCCGATCTGGCGTGCCAGCGGGGTGAAGAAGGCTCGTGGCGCGCCAAGGCCGTTGATGCGCAGGGCGTTGTTGGCTCCGTTGCCGTCGGTCCACTCTTTGTGGTCGATAAGTCCGGGCGGAAGCGTGTTCAGGTTGAAGTCGCATATACGGTAGGAACCCACTATCATGGCTGCTTTCTGCTTGTAGAACGCCTCGACGATGGTTTGCAGCGTGTCGGGACTGCTGTAGAGGTCGTCGCTGTCGAGCTGGACGGCGAAGCGGCCGCAGCGCATGTCGCAGAGCGCCACATTCCAGCAGCCGCCGATGCCGAGGTCGGTGCGCTCGGGGATAATGTGGACGAGCTGGTTGCTCTTCTTGGCCAGCTCGCTGAGTATCTTGGTGGTGCGGTCGGTGCTGTGGTTGTCGACCACTATCACGTTGAATTTGAACCTTGGCCTCTGTGCCAATGCCGAACCGACGGCGTCGGCTATGGTCTTCTCGCGGTTGTAGACGGGTATCACCACCGATGCCTCCATGGCGAATGGCTGCTCCGTGAAGTCGGGTTGCAGGTAGTTGGCGGTGTCGACGAGGGCTCCGATGGCATCGAGATGGTCGGTGGCGGCCCGCTCCATCTCCACCTGCACGTCGCGGTTGCTCGGATTCACGTAGTCGAACTGCCGTTGTCCGCTGGCACGCAGGTCGGTGGCCATCTCGGTGTAGAGCGGTTCTCGCAGATGGATCACCTTGCCGCATCGGCTCAGCGCGAGGCGCAGGCTGTACCAACCGGCATATTTGTAGTCGTCGTTGAGGCTTGCGGCTTGTGCTTTCATGGCTTTGCCGTCGATGAGAACAAGCGAACCGAAGTCGAAGTCGTCGCGTATGCTCCCAGTCTGGTAGTCGATGGTGGGGTGGGGCTCCACTCCTCCGGGTTTCTCGGTGCGGTAGTCGCTGTAGGTGATGGCGGCCTGATCGGCCATCGCCGCCTGCAGCAGCCGCTCCATGGCGTCCGGTCCCAAGGCTATGCGGCTTGGCCTCAGCACGAGCAGGGCATAGTCGGCGCTGAGGCTTGCGGCCACCGCCTTCATCGCCTCAGCCGACAGCGGGTTGCCTGTGCATACGGTTTTGCAACCCTCGATGCCCTTGGCCGAAGCGTTGGGCGACAGGATGTATATGTCGTTAATAGTTTTGCTTTCAAGCAGTTGCGCCACCACAGCGGCGAGTGTGGCCTCGTCGGAGTAGGGCAGAAAGCAGTCTATCTTGTTTCTCATGTTCAGTCTGGTTGGGCTTTCTCTTCATTTTAATATGCAAATTTACTAATTTTTTCTTATTCTGAAAGCCCCACGCCTCCTTTTATTTGATAATGTGGCGGTTTTGTGGTGGCTTTGGCGCGTTTTGATTGTGCCGTCTTTGTGCTTCGGAACAGCCTTTGTCGTCAACGTCCCACAATTGAGGGCACAACGGTTCACAATTGTGGGACGTTGCGCCCACAATTGTGAGCCGTTGCCGCTCACAATTGAGGAACGATGACAAAAGTGCCCCTTTCGAACCGCCAAACAGCCTCAGTTGAACTTCAAAGACAGAGGATTGACCCTATAACCTTCATGGGAGAAAGTTGAAACTGTGTTCTATGAATAATGCTAAATCCACTTTATCTTGTTATTGGCTTGTTTGTTTGGCAGAAAAAGTGTATATTTGCGGTCGAAATATGATGGCCATAAAATTTATGGCCGTAAAATTTGAGCGATGAAGAAGTTTTATGACAGGGAAAAAGAGATGGCACAGCTGCTTGAAATGCAGCGTCAGGCTTACTGCGACTATTCGCGTTTTGTGGTCTTGACGGGTCGGCGGCGTGTGGGCAAGACGAGTCTTGTGTATCGTGTCATGCAGCAGACAGAGAGTGAGGCACCTGGGCTTTATTTCTTTGTGGGGCGAAAGGCCGAGGGTGTGCTGGTGCAGAACTTCATAGCCGAAGTGCGCGAGAAGTTGCAAGAGTACGTTCCAGACAGTGTCAGAACGTTTCGTGAGTTGTTTCGTCTGCTGCTCGAAATGGCCAAAAGGCGCAAGTTCACGTTGTTCATCGACGAGTTTCAAGAGTTTGACAATGTGAACAGTGGCGTGTTCAGCGACATACAGGAGCTTTGGGACCGATATAAGAAACAGACCAACTTGTGCCTCATCGTGTCGGGTTCTATCTATCGCCTGATGGAAAAGATATTCAAGGACGAGGAGCAACCACTTTTTGGCCGCGATGACTGCACCATTCGGTTGCAGCCTTTCAGAACTGACACGCTAATTGAAATCATCGGCGATTACAATCCTGATTACACGGCCGACGACTTGCTTGCACTATGGACTTACACTGGTGGCGTGGCCCGCTATGTGGAGGCTCTGATGAACAACGGGTGCACCTCGGTCGCGAAGATAATCAGTTACATCTGTTCGGGCAGCGACGGTTTCTTTGTCAGTGAGGGCAGTAAGATACTGCTGCAAGAGTTCGGCAAGCAATATGGCACTTATTTTAGCATACTTGGACAGATTGCGCAGGGCGATGTTACACAGCGTGAGTTGGAAGGAACGATTGGAGTGGACAATCTTGGGGGGCAGCTTCGCCTCCTTGACGAGCAGTATGGAGTGATCAGCAAGAAACGGCCCGTAGGCGCGAAGCCTGGGTCGCAGACCGTGCGCTATGAGATAGGCGACAATTTCTTCCGTTTTTGGTTTCGTTACATTTATCGCTATTCGGCGCTGATAGAGTTGCAAAACATGCCCGCCCTTGCGAAGATAATGTCCGACGACTACACCACCTTTTCCGGCTTGGCGTTGGAGCGTTGGTTCCGCCAGCGGATGACAGAGTCGTTTCGCTATCAGCTGATTGGCAGTTGGTGGAGAAATGCGCCAAAGGGGCAAGGTCAATATGATGAGTACGAAATAGACATTGTGGCTGAGGATTTGAATGGAAATGTTGGCGCATACGAGGTTAAGCGCAACGCCGGCCGCTACCGTGTGGCAAGGCTGAAAGAGAAGGTGGAAGAAATGCAGAAGCGGGTGTTCAATGGGAAAAGCATCAGCACTGGCTGCCTCTCGCTTGCTGACATGGAGAGTGTGGTTTAGCTGTGTGCCGGCATCGCGTCTGGACTTTGCAAATCCCTTTTTAGCTTTCGCCGCATCCGAAATATAAAAATACCATAAATAAAATCGTAAAGAACAGGTTTTCCGCATAAATTCATTAACTTTGCAGTGTGTAAAGAAGAATAAAAGAAATGAGCAATAACAAAATCATCCTGTTTTCCAACGTGAAAGGCGGAGTGGGCAAGACCACGCTGAGCAGCCTCTTCGCAAGCTATCTTTCAGAGAATGGGCTGCCAGTGGTGGCCGTCGACGCCGACCTGCAGCAGTCGCTCTACCGCCACCGCATGCGCGAGGCCAAGGCCGACCCTGAGGCCAAGGCGCCTTGGCAGATCACGCCGTTAGACACAAAGAGCGTCGACGGGGTGAAGAAAGTGATGGACAGGCTGAAGAAGATAGAGGGCAACGTGATCATCGACTGCCCTGGCAACCTGAACGACGAGAGCCTCGTGCCCATATTCAAGGCCGCCGACGTTGTGGTGGTGCCCATGTCGTACGACCCCGATACCGTCGATGCCACCGGCATCTTCATCAAGGTGATCAAGAACTACAGTCCGCAGGCCCGGCTGGTGTTTCTGCCCAACCGCATCAACGACAAGGAGGGCAAGGCGGCCGAGCGCAAGCAGCGCGCCCAGACCATCTCGATATTGGGTATACTGGGCAAGGTTACCGAGAGAGTGAAGCAGAGTGTGGCCATAAAGCGCTATTCCACGCTCTACCCGATGGAGAACAACCAGCGGAAGGCTGTCGGCGAGACGTTTGCCGAGGTGCTGAAGGAAATAAACGAATAAGAAAACAATCTGAACCAATATGGCAAAAACCAACAAGAAGATGCCCGAGAACCCGCTGGCCGATTTCGGCTTGGCCGACGTGGTGAGGGGTATAACCCACCAAGAAGAGGCTCTCGAACCGGAGGAGCCACAGGCCGAAGAGCCGCAAGAGAAGCCGAAGGCCACAGTCGAGCGCAAACCTGCCGTCGACAAGACGCTGACAGGCATGAGCGACGAGTGGAAGAAGTTTGTCAGCTATGCCGAGGAATACTACACCGACGAGTCGAAAGGCCGCGGCGTAACCGTGTGGATCGACGAGGATGTGAAGGAGGTGCTCGACAAGATAAAGAGTTCGGGCGAGGTGAAGGTGCCCGTGCGCCACATGGTGTCGTCGATGTGCCGCATTTTCATCGAGGAGCACAAGCAGGAGGTGCTGCGCGTTATAGCCAAGGGTCGCAAGAAGAACAGCCTGCTCTGATTTCCTATTGCAGGGGCCGTGCCTTGTGCCGGCCCTAATAAATGTTCGGCCGCTTTAAAAAAAGTAATGACATTGTTTGATGACTGGTCCTAATCCGACCTGTCTCGCCTCTGTAATGGGATTATGTCAGTGCAAAAGTGAATTATGATTCATGCCCGTTTCTGGCGCGGCAATCGGGCATGATAAATTATGCCCCTGTGGATAGTTGTCGAACACTTGAATGATTGTGTATGCACTTTCCAATCTTTAACCACCACCCAAACCATGACATTCTCACTCTACATAAGGCAACTTCTTGAAAAGCGTCTTGGCATGGCCATCCGCCGGCCAGCCGACTGCGAGACGCTGGCTCTGGACATGGAGTCGGCCACGGGTGAGCACGTCGGCGTTAACACGGTGAAGCGGCTGCTGGGATTCAAGCCTGACGAGCGCGAGCCACGGCTGACCACACTCGACATCTTCGCCCGCTATCTCGGCTTCGGCAACTGGGAGGAGTTGCAAGGGCTCGACTCGAAGAGCAATTCCAGCTTCGGCAGCCAGCCTGACGCGCTCATGGCCAGCGACATAGTTGTGGGGCAGACAGTGACCATAACCTATCTGCCCGACCGCCGAGTGGTGCTCCGCAAGCTGCGCGACGATGTCTTCGCCGTCGTCGATAGCGAGAACAGCAAACTGCATGTTGGCGACGAGGCTACGGTATCAAGTTTCATGCTACACTATCCTCTGCCCATTGCCCGTGTCGGCCGCAACGGGCAGAACTTGGGCAACTTGCTTCTTGGCAAGGTGTCGGGTCTCACGTCGATAGATGTCAGCGAGTGGCATGGATAGCAGCTCGTCATTCACCCCTTTCGCCAGTCTCTATTCCGACGCCAAGGAAGTGGAGACCAAAGGCTCTACGTGCGACTGCTACGTGGTGCGACGCTATGGCAAGCTGCTCTTCCTCAAGAGGCTGAAACCGCAATTTGCCGCCGACCCGCGCTACGTGGCTGCCATAAACAAAGAGTTTGAGGTGGGCTACAACCTCGACCACCCCAACATTGTCAGATATGAGGCGCATGGCAACGACTATGTGGTGCTCGACTACGTTGACGGGCGCACGCTGCGCGAGGCCATCGACCACGAGCCGCAGTATTTCGCCACCCGGAAGAACATGGACAAGCTCATTGGCCAGCTGCTTTCGGCGGTGGGCTATCTCCACAATCGCGGTGTGGTGCATCTCGACCTGAAGCCGGACAACATAATGCTCACAGCTGTGGCCAACGACGTGAAGGTGCTCGACCTCGGCTTCTGCTATACGGACGCTTACAACGACACGATGGGCCGCACCGACAAGTATGCCGCCCCGGAGCAGACCGACGGATCGGGTCAGGTGGACGTGCGTACCGACATATTTGCTTTGGGTCGAATGCTGCAGCAGTTGCCCAGGTTGCCACACATATATAATAATGTGGCGCGACGTTGTACACGTGCCGACAAGGCAGAGCGCTTTCAGGCCGTTGACGACATTTTGGCATACTTGCATCGTCATAAGATGCGCAAGCGTAGACTTTTGGCGTCAGCCTTGGTTGTAGTGGCTGTCTCCTTGCACTAGTGTCCACTAATAAATGTGCTATATTCCAAAAATATGCTAATTATACATG
>CAZRSL010000027.1:4648-32694 GCA_964602785.1 uncultured Prevotella sp. | reverse complement strand
AGAGGGGCGACCCCGATAGGGTCGATAGTTTGGTAAGACAGTGATTCCGTGGGTGCAAGCACCCACGGTTATCGAGCGGTGATGCCTCTGGCATCATCTGTTCCTAATGACCGATTTGGGTTTATAGTAAAGACAGCAGTTGTGCGGGTGTTGCCCTCACCAAACGGATGGATCTGCCACAAACCTGAGACAAATTTTGCAATATGCGCAACCACCTCGCTCATACTCAAGCCATGATAGTCGAAAACTCGTTCTTGTTCCAAGTCATACTCTATGGCTCTTTTTATATCTTCTGAATTGACGTAAAGCACTGTGTCGCCACGAAGCGCCCATTCTTTCTTTGTGATGTCGTAGTCGCGTATCTTTCCCGCATACTTGAAAATACCATCAAATATCCTGCGATGAATGGATGTAAGGCCCACCAAGCTGAACGCAAACGAAGGCTCTGAAAGAATCTTGCTGATATGTGCGGATGCGAGATCGGCTTCTTCCAACTCATCATCCTCAGGAGTGCGGTCTTTTTTAGACTGATAATAACTCGAAATGAGAGTTTGTGCCTCGTCAATGGAAATCTTCCCCTCAATATTCCGTTGGGCCGTCTCCTTCAAGTAGGCTGAAGTTGACAAGCCATCCACTTTCTGAAGCCCTATAGCGGTACTCCAGTAGTACGCTTTCTGTCTCACATGCGGTTCCTTTGCGTGCTCGTAAGCCTCAAAGTCAAAATATCTGTTTTTAGGATTGTTCATTGGTTTATGTTTGCACATTACCTTGCAAAGATAATATTTTATTTTGGTAAAATGCCGAATGTTGCAATTATTTTGTATCTTTGCGCCCGTATGAAAAACAAAACAAACATTATGAGCGACAACAACCTCGGAATACCTAAAAACTACACTTTCTGCTTCCAGGCCGACTGTGAGAATGCAGAAACTTGTGCCAGACACTTCGCCGGAAAGCATACCGGCGACAGAGATGTAAGCATGACTGTGCTGCCGGCAGCCCGCAAAGGTGGTACCTGCAAGTGGTATCAGAAGCTGCGGACAATAAAGGCCGCCTACGGCTTCGATTCTTTGTTCTCAGATGTGAAGGCCAAGGACGCGCCAGTTTTGCGGCAGAAGATTAAGAGCTACCTCGGAGGCAACGGCTCATACTACGACTTTCATCATGGGCGCAGACTGCTCACGCCAGAGCAGCAGGAATGGATAACAACACTGTTCAGCAGTTACGGTTATAACGGAAACCTTGTTTTCGATAGCTACAAGGAGGGATACGACTGGTAAACCGACTCAAGTTCTGGAAGTGCATAATCCGTTGAAAATCAATGGTTGCGGAGTCGTAGGGGCATGATTTGTCATGCCCGCGAAGCGAATGTTTGCCCATGACGGGCATGATAAATCATGCCCCTACGTGTAGGAATGTGTTTGCCAACGGTATATTGCTTTACTTCCGAAACTTGAGTAAACTGAAATTACGAAATCATTGTGGAAATTTCGTAATCCGATTACGGAGGCTTCGTAATCCGATTACGGAGGCTTCGTAACGACATTACGGAGGCCTCGTAACATCATTACGGAGCCTCCGTAACAAATCAGCTTTCGCAATGTCGGTCGCCGACTTGGGTTTAAGCCACATCAATACGGGCCAAAACACAAAAAGCCGGAGCCAACCTCAGCGGGTGGCTCCGGCCTCTTGAAAACAATGTTGTGCTTTGAAAAATAATTACAAACTTACTTGTTCACAGCCTCTGCGAGCTCGGCGCCAGCCTTGAACTTGGCCACCTTCTTTGCAGCAATCTGAATCTTGGCGCCAGTGGCGGGGTTGACACCCTCGCGGGCTGTGCGCTCGGCCACGGCGAATGTGCCAAAGCCAACGAGCTGCACCTTGTCGCCAGCCACAAGGGCTGCCTTGATTGCTTCAACTGTTGCGTCCAACGCCTTCTTGGCCTCGGTCTTTGGCAGACCAGCTCCGGCTGCGATCTTCTCGACTAATTCTGTTTTGTTCATAATTTGGGTTTTTAAAAGATTTGTTGGTATAATAATTTGCGTTTTCCACCGCAAATTTAGGTTTTTAGTTTCATTTACCCAACAAAAAGTAAAAAAAAATCAAGAAAAAATTGAAAATTGGTGCTATTAGGGGGTCTTATACGCTCTATAACGGGATTTTTTCGTACTTTTGCGCCGTAATAAAGCAAAAATCAGTGGCGCGGAGACTGACGGCCCGCCACGCCCGAACGAAAACACAAGACTGCTCATGTTCAGAATACCTACGGCTACAAAATACCTGCTCATCATCAACTTCGTGATGTTCTTCCTCACGCTGTTGAACCCGGGGCTGACCAATCTGCTCGGCCTCCACTTCTTCCTCGCAAGCGACTTCCACCTGTACCAGCTCTTCACCTACATGTTCATGCACGGCGGCTGGGCCCACATACTTGGCAACATGTTCATGCTGTGGATGTTCGGCTGTGTGGTGGAGAACACATGGGGCGCGAGGCGTTTCGTTTTTTATTACATTTCGTGCGGTGTCGGAGCCGGCCTTTGCCAGGAGATAGCCCAGTTTGGAGAGTTCTATCTGCTGGCCTCGCAGCAGATTCCAGACTTCAGCATGAGCATGTTGCTCACCGTGGCCCACAACAGCGAGGCTGTGATCGGCCTGTGGACCACCGTGGGAGCCTCGGGCGCACTCTACGCCATCCTGCTGGCCTTCGGAATGCTCTATCCCAACGAGCCCATCTTCATCTTCCCGCTGCCCATCCCCATCAAGGGCAAATGGTTCGTCATTCTGGCGGCGGGCTTCGAGTTGCTGCTCGCGCTCGGCCAGACGGGCGACGGCGTGGCCCACTTCGCCCACCTCGGCGGCATGCTCTTCGGCTACCTGATGATACGCTACTGGCGCAAGCACCCTGCGGCGGGCTATGGGCGCGGCGGCGACAACATATTCGACGGTCTCCGCCGCAACTGGGAGAAACGCTCCCACCGCTCGGCCTCCGACCCTGACATGTCGAAGTGGCACGCGGCCAGGACTGAGAGCGACTGGGAGTACAATGCGAGAAAGAAGCAGCAGCAGGACGAGATAGACCGCATACTGGACAAGATACGCAAGAGCGGCTACGACAGCCTGACCAAGGACGAGAAGCAAAAGCTCTTCGACCAGAGCAACAACAGTTGATGGCGATTGGCAAGCGACTGAAAGGATTTGGCACCGCCATCGTGGCCGGCATAAACGTGGCCACGATTGGCGTGATGGCACTCACGGCCTACGCCGACCATCTGAGTCCCACCGACCATCCCGTGATGTCGGTGTTGGGGCTGTGCTTCCCAGTCTTGCTCATCGTCAACCTTGTCTTCCTCGTCTTATGGCTCTTGCTGAAGTGGCGCATGGCGCTGATCCCCGTGGTGGGCTACATCGTCTGTCTGCCAGCCATAAAAATCTACATGCCACTGAACCCGTCGTCGGAGCCTCCTGCGGGGGCGATGAAGGTGATGTCGTACAATGTGTTCAACTTCGGCGGCGACGCCAAAGTGGGCTATAAGGACATTGTCGACTTCATCGTGCGCGAGGACGCCGACATCGTGTGCTTGCAGGAGGCCAACGCCGGGGCGAAAATACCCGAAATCGACACTTTGCTGTCGCGCCACTACCCCCACACCAACAGGTCTTGGAGCTGCGGCGAGGGCACCAACTGCGTGATTCTGCTGAGCAAATATCCCATTCTGAAGCACAAGCGTATCTGGTATCCGTCGGCCAGCAACATGTCGATGGCGTATAAACTGCTCATCGACGGCGACACGGTGATTGTGATCAACAACCACTTCGAGTCGAACAAGATTTCCAACGACGAGAAGGCGGAGTTCAAGCGCATGCTGAAGGGCAAGCTGACGCAGAAGGAGAGCAAACGGGAGTCGCGCTCGCTGCTGCGCCAGCTGTCGGCGGCGGCTGTGCTGCGGGCGCCCGAGGCCGACTCGGTGGCCGCGTTCATCGACCAATACAAGGACAAGAGCATCATCCTCTGCGGCGACTTCAACGACAGCCCCATCTCCTACACCCACCGGCGGCTGGCCCAGAAGCTCATCGACTGCTATGTGGCCACCGGACTGGGCCCCGGCATCAGCTACCACGTGGGAGGAATGTACGTCCGCATCGACAACATAATGTGCTCGGCCGACTTGCGCCCATACAGCGCCAAAGTGCTCAACCAAATCACCGCTTCCGACCATTATCCCATCTGCGTCTGGCTCAAAAGGGCGCCGCTGACAGATAATCCTGTGCAGACAGCAAGTGGACAACCTGTTGCAACACGATTGCTGTATGCCACTGTGGCCTTGTCGCAGGGCAGATTTATCATTTTTTAATTGAAAATTATCCCCCCGAAATCTTTGCTTTTCCATATTTATCTGTACTTTTGCACTTAGAAAACACGAAACTGTTAAAAAAAACAGTCGAAAGCAAAAAATATCGCCCATATAAGAACGCAATTCAAAAAAACTTCTTAATTTTGCACCGTGGAGGCATTATGCCCCCATGACATAACGGCATTTAGGAAGCGTACGCTCCACTTTATCCGGAATCTGGACAATTCCAAACACTGAAGTGAGCTGAAAGCGTTCTTCCCCATGGAAAGATTATATACGATTCCTCATCGCGGCCAGGATGGCCGACTTCGGGAATGTGTATATCTACCCATAGGTGTGGGCGATTTTCTCTTGTATCAGTGTTAGGCAGTCCAGAGCCTCGGATAAGACAAGCAAAATCGGCCACACTTTCTTTATGTCCATACGCAACAATAACACCGAAGCCACATCAATCACAGCCTATTGCCGGTTTAGGCTCTGAGCAGGCCCCACACCCGCATTGCGGGCCGCGGCAACGCTCACAATAGAATAATGTATATGAATCACACTGCCAACAGTGTATGGAACAATTGTATTCACTTTTAATTTAAAATATGTATATGAAACGAAGAATCACTGTATTACTGTCCCTGATGGCTGCCTGCATCACCGCCGTGGCGCAGGACGTTACTGTCAGCCCGAGCAAAGGCGACATGATACCAGCCATGAGTTCCAACAGTCAGGAGACTGGCTGGGCTTCAGGAGCTTTCGCAATGTGGCGCCACAAACAGCTGCCACTGACAGTCACCGTGGGCGATGAGAGCAATCTGAATGGCGACGGTCTGCTGGCCCTCCATGCCAACAACCTCTATGCCAACCAGTATTCCAACAATCCCGACAATGCGGCCGACAACACCTACCTCGTCATGCTGGCCGGTCAGGTGCAGCCTGGCTATATGACCATTTCGCTTCCCCGAGGCATGCGCTTCACGCGATACCGCATCGTGCTTACCAACAATATTACAACTGCAGGCTCGCTCAGTGCGGGCACGTCGGCCAACGTTACGTTCGCCGAATGTACTGTTTCGGGCACTGGCGGCGCAGCCGTCTGGACACAAAGGACTGAGAACGGCACATACGCCGAAATGAGTACTACTTCGGCATCAAACACGACTGAATACACGCTTGAGCGCTCGTCGGACGACATGGGCAACATCCTCTACTTCAAGCTTGACGACGGTGGCGTATCTGCCTATCAGACTTGTGCGTTCAAGACCATCTACCTTGAGTTTACGTCGGAGGCTCCATTCACGGTGAATGTGCAGCCCTCGGTGGTTAAGAACACGGGGGTCAGCTACGTGCAGACTCCGTTCTTCACCGGCAAGCAGGACATGGGGTATATCCGCAGCCTTACTTACAGAAACTCAGACGGTACTACCCAGACACGCTATGGCTACTATCAGGCCGACGTGAAGGACATCATGGCCAACACATGGCTCTATGAGGAGAAGGCCATCGGCGACGACAAGGGCTTCCCGACCACTGATATTGGCGACAAGACCATACAGCAGGTTTTGTCGGGAGGGCAAGGCTACTTCCTTATCACCCCGAGTGAAGACAACAACACCTACTACGTGGAGACTCCTGCTGAGGCTCAAGACCAGTTTGGCAACAATGTCTACCTCAACTACCGCATCGTCGGTGCCACCATCCACTATGCAAAGACTGTCGACGCCTCGGAGGCAAAGGCTGCAGTGGAAGGCGGAACCTACATCACATACACCGATGGCAGCACAACATACTATCTCCAGGCCGACGGAAAGACATGGAGCACTACCGAAAAGGTAATCTGGCACAATGACGGAGGTGTGCTGTGGACTGGAGATGAGGACTCACCAACTTATCTGATGTGGGCTACTTATGGTGGAAGCACAAGTACAAATAGTGGGACAACGTACTATTCCTCAGGTACCACCTTCTATTTGTCAACGACAACAGCAAGGAGCCAGGCATCTACATTCTCTGTTGACAATGGGCAGATTTCAGCTTCGGTGCCGATATATACTACTTCTGGTTGGGGTTATAATACCACTTATGACTATGATTATTATAGCAGGTCGCTTACCACGTCGACATCAGATGTAAGCTCATCTTATTATTCGACGGATTACCGCCTTACATTCAGTTATGGATATACATATCCCTCTTTCACAACGGAGGACGGCAACACTTACATCACTTACACGTCGTATGGAACAACCTATTATCTGCAGGCTGACGGCAGAACATGGAGTGCAACCGACAAAGTGGTGTGGTCGCAAGACTCTTACGGTGATTTGTACACTGGAACTGGCTCGGATAGAACATATCTTAGATTTGTCTCTGGAGATAGCTATAACTATCTGACCACAACGACCTCAAGTTCTTACGCCACTGAATTCACAGTAAGCGGAGGAAAAATCGTCTATACTTCCAGCGGCGGTTTTGGCAGCAGCAGTACCAATTATTATCTGACCACAAGCACTGCAACCATAAGCTCTACTCGTAGATTGACATTTACCTCAAACAATTACACCTACCCCGCCTACACCGAGGTTCAGTCGGAGGAAGGCTCCGATGCCCGCGAAGCTCAGACACTCGATGATTACAACCTTACAGTCTATGGCAAGGACGGATCTTCGAGCGAGACCATCAGCGTTACCGACGAAGCAGAGCATGAGTATCAGCTGACAGACCTCAACAACGATGCCATCAAGTTCTCGCTTTCTGGCGCAGGACTGGTGAGGGTAGACCTCCAGGTGGAATATCTCAACCCGTTTGTCGATGCAATGCAGGTGGAGATGGAGTGCACCAATCCAGATATAACATTCTCTTCATCGCAGAACTTCACCACCACCGACTTCACAATTGGCGGCAACACTGCCACGTTTGCCGTGCCCTCTGATTTGGCAAGCAACGAGTTCAAAATCAACTTCACCAATCTGCGCAGCGACTATGCCGACGAGACTTACACAGGAATCGGCAGCCCCGAACACAACAGCCGCTACAACTTCGTGAAGAGCACATACTATAATCTCTTCAACGAGGGTGGATCGACCGATGCCAGCTTTATGGGCGACAACAACATCTATAATAATAGGGATGAGGCCGCCAGCCACGACTACAACGACAAGATAGCAGTGAGCTACGCCGGTTCGGTGGCGTTTAAGTTCAACAACGCCGATACTTACACTTCTGAGATTACGGCCCAGAACAACAACCGCACCACTCTGAAGGAGTATCCGTTCACCCTCGAGAACTATGCCGACCAGGTGAATTTGTCAGGCGCGTCGGCCAACGGAGAATTCAAGGAGGTGACAATCACCCCGAGCACAAGCACGTCGGCCAGTGCCTACCTCTTCACCACCGACGAGACGCGCTACAACATAGCTCCGACCACCGCAGTGCAGCATCGAATGTACGCTTTCTACGACATGAATATCAATGTCGACCTCACAAGCTACAGCACCACTGCCACACTGCAGCCCGTCTACCAGTCTTCATTCTATGACAGCAATTCCACGGGCGCATTCTATGGAGCCACCGTCAGCACCAATGCCACCACCGGCCTTGGCTACACATCAATCAATAATGCCATCACTGCCATAAAGGATGCCTGCACCACCCAAAGTGTGGACGCAAGCCACATCCTCTACATCGACATGGCGACAAGTCTCGACGGTGCCTACGCTACTTCAGATGCCTCCTGGAACAGTGTGAAGGAGAACTTCACAGCGCCCAACCTGCTTGTGTTCATCCCGAAGAACAACAACGTGGCCATCAACAACTTCGCCTACGAGGAGACGAGCAGCACCACTGCCAATCGCGCTTTCCACTCTGGCGCCAACATCATCATCACCGACAAGCAGCCGTTCTATTCTCCTTACAACATCGCCATGAGCATGACCAACTACGCCCAATACGACCGAGAGTTCACTACAGCACGCAACGGTCAGGTGAAATATGGCACTCTGATTCTGCCCTTCGTGCTTAGGAATCTGAGCAACGGCCAGCCCACCGAGATTGGCAACAGCAAAGTTACGCTCCTACAGATGAATGCGGACAACTCAATCGATGATGAGTCGGAAGAGACTCCGACTGGCTATTTCACGGCTCTGACTGGCACTGAGACTACTGCCAACACGCCATACGCATTCTACGTGGAGAGCACTGACGACGACACCAAGACATTCACACTGAAGCAGAATGGTTCGAACATCATCCGCACGCCTGGCACACTTGGCACTAATGGCCTCAGTGGCGACGACCTCACCATCTCGGCAAAATCGTCGTCGACAGGCACCTTGTCAGACGGCAGCAGCGTATCGTTCACGATGGCGGGCACCTACGCCGGGCAGCAGGTCAGCAAGTCGAGCAAATACATCTTCTACTTCGTTACCGACGGCTTTTACAATTCGACAAAGCTCGTCAACCACGATGCTGTCAACGTGCGTCCGTTCCGTGCTTATTTCGATTATTCAGAGGCAGCAGGTGCTAAGCTGGACTTCTTCGCTATGGCTATAGGCGAGAATCCGACCACACCAACTGGAATAGCCAACATCGTTACGCCTGAAGGCAACGGCATAATAGCTGGAAAGGGCTACATCAGCATCACGGCTCTGACTGCCGGCAGCTACAACATTGTTACCCTTGCCGGACAGAGGGTAGGAGGCCTGAACCTGAGGGCTGGCGACACCCGCACTGTGGCTGTGCCCGCTGGAATGTACATCGTCAATGGAACTAAGGTAATCGTCAGATAACGCTAAAAGAAAAGATATCATGAAGAAAAGACATATATACGTAAGACCAAACTGCGAGTTGTTTGCAGACAAACTCCCCGTCCTTATGGCGGCAGTGTCCAATCCTGATGCCGACGCCAAGCCATACACCAACTTAGGTGAAGAAGACGAGGAGTCGAAGGCAGCTGACGACAACACGTGGAACTCCCGCTCTATCGAATGGGACGATGACAACTTGGTTCAATAATGACCACGTCAGATAAGACCAATTAATAAACTCTAAATAAAGCCTCACTGCTTCGTGAGAAACAGTGAGGCCAATTTCAGTTTTAGTATTGAGAATAATATGCACAGACATCTACTTTTATTAATCGTCGCAGTTCTTGCAGCTGTGCCTTCATTTTCGCAACGGCGCACAGAGGCTGAGGCACGCGAGATAGCCGAGGCACTTGTTTCGGGCGGCAGTCAGACAATTGCCACAATGTCGGCAAACAATGTGGCATTGAGTCGGTCGCTTACGCCAGTAAGCCTGTCGGCAATGGCATTATGCAGTGAGGCGTCGGCTACCGAGTCGTCTACCCAGCCGCTTTATATCTACAACACCAACCCTGGCTTCGTCATCATTTCTGGCGACGAGCGCACGCCTGCTGTGCTTGGGTGGTCGGACGATGGAGGCATAGATACCGACGATGTGCCGCCAGCTTTCAAGTCGCTGATGCGGAGCTATGCCAGCACTATCACCGCGATGCCTGAAGTAAGTGGGAACGCCAAAGCGACGACTGCCAAAAGGGCAATGGCTTCGGCCACACCGAGCCACAGCTCTGCCATTTCTCCCATGCTCGAAAACTACAACATCAATTGGGGGCAAAGCGACGGCGGCTATTCCTTTCCCCAGAGCGGCAGCGGCAGTATAGTCGCAGGCTGTGTGGCTACCGCTGTGGCCCAAGTGATGTACTATTGGTACTGTAAGAATGGCTATGCACCTCAGTCTACTACGATACCCGCCTACACTACTACAACCAACAAAACTTATCTCGAAGCATTGTCGCCAAAGACTTTCAGTTGGAGTTCGATGAAAGGAAGTCAAACCAGATATAGAAACAGCTCTGGGACAACGTGGACTTGTTATCCCGGCACTCAATATGCCAGCGAGCTGATGGAGTATTTTGGCCGTGCAGTCCACATGGACTATGGCACAAGCGGTGGCTCCAACTCTTGGATAGCGGAGATACCTTACAGCTTGCGCACATATTTCGGCTACGACAAGGGAGTGCATCTGCTTTACCGCACAGACTTTACAGCTGTTGAATGGGACGACATCATCTATGGAGAACTTCAGGCTGGCCGTCCAGTGGTTTATGGCGGTGCCACTACTAATATCAAAGATAATGACAGCGAGGACTATGGCCACTGCTATGTGGTTGACGGGTACGCCACTTCAACAAGTTCTGGTAGCGGCTGGAGTTCACGGACATACAGTGGCGACTATTATCACTTCAATTGGGGATGGAACAAGAGCAGCGATGGTTACTTCCTGCTCAACAACCAGCTCAGCAATGAGTTTGACCTCTACCAAGATGCTGTTGTTGGATTCCAACCTCCACAGGACGATACCACTCCATATACCGACCCAACGCCACTCTGCTATCACATCGACGATATGACATTCTCAGGACCGAGCGAATACTCTCGTGAAAGTAGGTCTGTTGATTTTACGGGGGTGAACATTTACAACGCAGTGTACAACCGCATCGACGGACCCAACAGCATGGAAGGCCGTGCCATCTATCCCGACTTCGATTTGGCCCTCGGACTCTACGACAGCAACGACAACTTGATAGAAGTGCTTGCCCCACGCCACTATGGCGAGACGCTTATCGGCGACGGTTGGGGCGAACAGTTCTGCTTCGACGGCTTGCATTTCGGCGCTGAGCTGCCATACGGCGACTATAAGATAATGGCCATTTCGCGTGTGCATGGCAATGCGGAGTGGGCGAAGGACTACGGTGCTGACCGCCATTACATCACTGCAACGATTAGCGAAAAGGCTCTGACGCTGACGCCATCGGCCTATCTTACCTATCAGAACAGCTCGTTTGTAAACAATGGTTTGCAGGAAACTTCATCCAACATGTATTTCTGGACTGACACTTACTACTACCGCAATGGACTTAGCAACACCATGTCTGGTGTCTTGGCATCAGTAGCGGCTGATGGAAGCCAGACTGCGAGCAGCCTGGCCTCTTACGGCTACGAGAGCGTGAGCAGCTTCAACTATATCACCTCCGACCGGCAGGCCAAGAACTTTCTCTACCGCAAGTCCACATCAAATGCTTGGGTGGCACTGTCCGACAGCATAGCAAACCATTTCGACGACGTGTATACAGCGATGGGCAGCACTTATGACGACACAGAATACAGAAACCAAATCAGCGGAACGCTCATCGGCAACGACCTCAATGTGAAGGTAACACTCGCCAACAAGAACAGTAGCAGTTACAGTGGCACCATCACGGCGACCCTGACTGGCGGAACGAGCCAGAGCAAGACGGTCGAGGCTGCGGCTGAGTCGAGTGTCGATGCCAGTTTCAGCTTCAGCGACCTGACCTACGACCAGTCCTATACACTCACTCTGACTGCCGGACATGAGAGCGTCGACACAACGTTCACGCCACGGCGCGGCATTATGGTCGGCTATGGCGACGGGTCGAGGAGTTACATCCTCGATGACAATGACATGAGTCTGGCTGACAGCGCAGTGTGGGTGGACGCACGATATACCGCTGACGCTTCCGCGATAACACCGTCGAACAATGTCAACTGCATCTATGTGCTGGCCGAGGGGGCTTCCATCCCAAGTAACCTCAGTGGTTGCAACGTGGTAGTCGGCTCGACGGCCGAAAACATCAGCCTCAGCGACAACAGGTATGGCTTCGACACGCCGATTGCATTCACAGCACAGAACATATCCTACAAGCGCACGTTCAGCAAGGGCTACGACGGCACCGACGCCAACTGGTCGACACTCGTACTGCCGTTTAGTGCCACAAGCGTAGCGGGCGACAACTACCGCGGCTGGTTCACCAGCAGCAGTGATAAGGGCAAGAACGTCTGGCTGATGGACTTCTCGCGAGAGGGCGGCAACAAGGTTTACTTCCGCTACGTCAGCGGTAGCACCATCGAGGCCAACAAACCCTATATCATCACCGTGGCGGCCGACGCATGGGGCGACAGCTGGAACCTCGTGGGCAAGGAGCTGACATTCAGCGGCACCAATGCCACCATATCGCCGCGTGGCCGCTCCATCACCACCCACGACACTCACGACTTCATCGGCCGCAGCTACAACCTGCCACGTCGCTACATCTATCAGCTTAACGAGGCTGGCACCAAGTTTGAACAGCACGACTACAATCCGTCGTTTTCAGCTTTCCGTGCTTACTTCCTCTATTTCCCTGCGGCTGAGACCAACGCCAAGTCCATGCGCATAGCCATCGACAACGACACCGTGACTGGCATCGAAAGTCTCGCCACGCCTGTCGCCACGGGGAATGGCGCGAAGTGGTACGACATGGAAGGCCGTAGGCTAAGTGGCGAGCCTCTGGAGAATGGAGTTTACATACATGGCAACAGAAAGGTTATAGTGAATAAGCAATGATGGAAAAGAAGCAATACGTCAGCCCGCGCGTGATGGCGGCAGAAGTGGAGGCAATAAGCCTTATGACGGTTTCAGGAGGCCCTGGCGGAGACATAAAACCGCCCGATGTTGGCGACGACACGGGCGATGATGAAGACGACGACAATACGGAGACCCCCGCAAAGGACGCTCTCACACAATACATGCCGTGGAGCGATTAGCCCCACAAAGCGTTTCAGACATTTTTTTATTTTATATATATACATTCTTTTTTGCCCTGCATGCGTCGTGACGATGCGTGCAGGGATTTTTCTGTGTGAATGTTATATAGACGTGGCTGCGGACGGCCACAAGGGCCGCGCCTTGCAAGTGGAGGCGGCAGTTTTCAGACTGCATTATCCACAGTAATAATATTGTGCAATGGCCGTGGGCTATCGGTCAGACGAGGCCATGAAGAGTTCAACTGCCTATAAATCGTTACTAAAACCAAAAAATAACGATTAAATTTCATAAAGTGTGAAAAAAGCATTAACTTTGCACGCTATATTGAATTAAAGTGCATATTATAAAACAACAATAAACAAACAATGCAAAACAAAGGATTAGTAATCTGTATTGCCGTCTTACTGACGCTTGCAAGCATTTTCTACCTGTCGTTCAGCGTGGCCACAAGCTACTATGACAGCCAGGCAGAGAAGATCAAGGATCCGATTGCCAGGCAGGACTACAAGGACTCCGTGAAATACCTGGGCATCTATTCCTATCAGAAGTGCTTGGAGACTCAGATAGGCCTCGGTCTTGACCTGAAGGGCGGTATGAACGTGGTTCTCGAAATCTCAGTGCCCGACGTAGTCGAGTTCCTGGCCGACCACAAGACCGACCCGGCTTTCGTGCGCTCGATGCAGGAAGCCAAAAAGGCCGAAGAGACAAGTCAGAGCGACTTCATCACGCTCTTCGTCGACGCTTACCACAAGAACGCCCCCGGCCACAGGCTGGCTGAGGTGTTTGCCACACAACAGCTGAAGGGCAAGGTGAGCACGCAGAGCACCGACCGCGAGGTGGAGAAGGCGTTGCGCGAGGAGGTTACCTCCGCCATCGACAACTCCTACAACGTGGTGACCAACCGTATCGACCAGTTCGGCGTGGTGCAGCCCAACATCCAGAAGCTGGAGGGTCAGGAAGGCCGCCTCATGGTGGAGATGCCTGGCATCCGCGAGCCTGAGCGCATGCGCAAGCTGTTGCAGGGCAGCGCCAACCTGGAGTTCTGGGAGACCTACAACAACACCGAAATCAACCCATACCTCTCGCAGCTCGACCAGCGTCTGGCCAACGACGAGACCGGCAGCGACACTACCAAGGCCGCCAAAGCCGACACCACCAAGGCCGCAAAGCCCGCCAAGGCTGAGACGCAGTTCAAGCTGAACGCCGCCAACCAGCAGCAGGCAGCCGCCAACGCCTCGCAGCAGGCCCAGCTCGAGCAGGCCCACAAGCAGCACCCGCTGCTCTCCCGCCTGCAGACCATTCCGCAGCAGAGCCTCGCCATGGTGGGCTATGCCAACGTGCGCGACACCGCCGCCATCAACCGCATGATCCACAGCGCGGTGGCCAAGCAGGTGCTGCCGTCAGACTTGAAGCTCCTCTGGGGCGCCAAGCCGGCTGAGGGCGCGGGCAACAAGAACGTCTACGAGCTCTATGCCCTGAAGGTTACCACCACAACAGGCCGCGCTCCGATAGAGGGCGATGTCGTTACCGACGCCAAGGACCAGTTCGACCAGTTCGGACGGCCTGAGGTGAGCATGACGATGAACTCCGAGGGCGCACGCCTCTGGGCCCAGATGACCAAAGCCAACGTGGGCAAGGCCATCGCCATCGTGCTCGACGGCGTAGTCTACTCGGCTCCGCGCGTCAACAGCGAGATTGACGGCGGCCAGTCGTCGATCAGCGGCTCGTTCACCATCGAGGACACCAAGGACTTGGCCAACACGCTGAAGTCCGGCCGTATGCCGGCTCCGGCACGCATCGTTCAGGAGCAGGTTGTGGGCCCGACGCTCGGCGCACAGTCGATTCAGCAAGGTATCTGGTCGTTTGTCATCGCCTTCATCCTGCTGATGCTCTACATGGTTCTCATGTACGACTTCATCCCTGGCATGATGGCCAACCTGGCCCTTATCGCCAACCTGTTCTTCACGCTCGGCATATTGGCCTCGTTCCAGTCGGCGTTGACGATGCCGGGTATCGCCGGTATCGTGCTGACGCTCGGTACGGCTGTCGACGCCAACGTGCTCATCTATGAGCGCATAAAGGAGGAGATGCGAGCCGGCAAGGGCATAAAGGACGCGCTCGAACTGGGCTATAAGCACGCCTTCAGCGCCATCTTCGACTCCAACCTGACGTCGCTCATCACAGGTATAATCCTGCTCGTAACGGGTACAGGCCCCATCCGCGGCTTCGCCACGACATGGATCATCGGCCTGGTCTGCTCGTTCTTCACCGCCGTGTTCCTGACCCGTGTGGTCTACGAGCACCAGATCATCAAGAAGGGCCGCTGGCAGAACCAGAAGTTCTACACCCGCATATCGAAGAACATGATGCAGAACACCCACTTCCACTTCATGGCGATGTACCGCAGGAGCTTCACAGTCTGGGCCGTGCTCATCGTGCTGTTCTGCATCAGCTTCGCCGTGCGCGGACTGAGCCGCAGCATCGATTTCACGGGTGGTCGCAACTATGTGATTACGCTCAACGAGGGCCACGAGGTTGAGGAGGTGCGCACAGCTCTGAGGGGCGCATTCGGCGACGCCACCACAAGCGTCATCGCCCTCGGCACCGACGGCAAGACCGTGCGCGTGTCGACCAACTACAAGATAGCCAGCAACGACCCGACCGTCGACGACGAGGCCGAGACAGTGCTCTACAATGCTCTGAAGAAGGCCAACCTCGTAACTCAGAAGAGCGTCAAGGCGTTCAAGAACCCTGACATCCGCGAGGGTGGCTCAATCATCAGCTCGGCCAAGGTGGGCCCGTCGATAGCCAAGCACATCACCAAGGCCGCTGTGGTCAGCGTGCTGTTGGCTCTGGTGTTCATCTTCCTCTACATCCTGCTGCGCTTCCGCAACGTGGGCTTCTCGGTGGGTTCCATCGTGGCTCTGGCTTGCGACACGGTGATAGTGATAGGCTTCTACTCGGTGATGTGGGGCTGGGCTCCGTTCTCGCTCGAGATCGACCAGACGTTCATCGGCGCCATACTGACGGTGATCGGCTACTCCATCAACGACAAGGTGGTGGTGTTCGACCGAATCCGTGAGAACCTGCGCCTCCACCCGAAGCAGGACCACCAGAAGCTGTTCAACGACTCCATCAACCAGACGCTGGCACGCACTTGCAACACGTCGTTCTCAACGTTGATCGTGCTGCTCAGCATCTTCTTCCTTGGTGGCGACAGCATCCGCAGTTTCTCGTTCGCAATGATCCTTGGCGTGGTGTTCGGCTCACTGAGCTCCATCTTCATCGCCTCGCCGGTGGCCTACCTCGTGCTTGGCCGCAAGATCAAGGACACTGCCGCAGAGCCTGCCAAAGCTTGACCAATAATCGAATCTTGAAATAAAACAAAATGCTGAGAGCCCCTGGCGCATACGCTGCCGGGGGCTCTTTTTGATTATTTGATGCGAATAATTCTCCAAAAAGTTGGGACTTCTAAAATGGTTTTGTATATTTGCACAAGTTTTTAAAGGCAACGAATATGAGCGAGGAGAAGCAATATAAGTTGACATACTTTGTTTATGTCATAGGAGAGTTTGCCAGCAAATATGGTCTGTCTGACAAGCAGGCTTTCCGCTATTTGAAGCGTTACGATGGTCTCAATGTTCTGGACGAATGCTATGCGGCCGAGCATACACTGCCGATAGAAGAAACCATAAGCGACCTCGCCATAGTATGCCATCGCAACGGAGGAGGGCTTCAATGATGATTACCCTTTACCACGGCTCGAATGTACAGATAGAGCGAATTGACCTGTCTGTTTCCAAACCCGACAAGGACTTTGGAAAAGGCTTTTATCTGACCGACATCAGAGAACAGGCGTTCGAGATGGCAAAGAGGCGGGCAAGGATTTTGGGAACAGGTGAGCCTATTGTCACTGCCTATAGCTTTGATGAAAGCTTGCTTATTATGAACACCTTGAATGTCAAATATTTTGAAGAGCCAGACGAAGAGTGGGCAGAGTTTATCCTGAATAACCGTCATGCAAGTAGGACCAACTTCCATCATAATTATGACGTTGTGATAGGCCCCATTGCTGACGACGGCGTGGCTTTTCAACTTGGCAGATATGAAAGGGGGCTTATTTCCCTTGGCACTCTGGCCAATGAGCTACAATACAAGAAACTCAATCGACAGTATTATTTTGGCACAGAACGTGCAGTCCAATTTTTAAGAAAACTACAATGAGTGAGGATAAAATTAAATTTCTAATCGACACTTTGGTCGAAGACATGGCCAAGTATTTAGTCGAAGACTATGGCATATCGATATTAGAAGCCCTCGACATAGTCTATAATTCCCAGACATACGATAAAATCATAGATTTGTCCACAGGATTGTATTACCAAAGCAGTGGATATAATTATGATATACTCAAACATGAGTTTAAATATGGAAAAGTGGGGTAAGTGAACCTTTTTCCATGATAATTCAATTGATGCCTTATTTTTTGGAGATGGGCGACGATATGATTCCAGCCCAATCACAAGAAAAAAGCACCCGAAGCTTTGCCAATTCGTTTATTTCGTGTACTTTTGCACCGGCAATAGGTTCGCTACCCACGATGCGATTAAAAAGGGAAACCGGTGAAGAGAGTCCGGTGCTGTCCCGCAGCTGTAGGTTGCTTTCCACACGCCGAACGACACTGCCGCGGCTGCCACCTTGTGGCTGCGATGGGAAGTCGGTCGGCCTTACGACGCGCAACAAGCCAGAAGACCTGCCATTGCCTGACTGCGTGCCGCGGCCACGAGGATGGCCCGGCACGACAAGCCGCACACTGAGAGATGAGAAGCTTCATCGTTCAATTGCTGATGATGTGGCCGGTGGCTGCTTTGGCCGCCACAGCGGAGCCCGACACGCTCCACCACATCGGCGAGGTGGTGGTAACCAGCCGGTTGCCACAACGGGAGATATTGCCGCCCCAGAAGCTGACGGGCGAGGAACTCAACAGGCTCAACTCCCACTCCGTGGCCGATGCGCTGCGCTATTTCTCTGGCGTGCAACTGAAGGACTATGGCGGCGTGGGCGGCATAAAGACTGTCGACATACGCAGCATGGGCTCGCAGCATGTGGGCGTCTACTACGACGGCATAGAACTGGGCAACGCACAGAACGGCCAAATCGACCTCGGCCAGTTCTCGCTTGACAACATTGGCGAGATAACACTATACAACGGCCAGAAAAGTGCCATCTTCCAGCCAGCCACCGACTTCGGCAATGCGGGCAGCGTCTACCTGCGCACGCGTCTACCCCGATTCACCAAGGGCAAGGACTACAACTTGAGGCTGAAAGCCAAGTTTGGCGCAAGCAACACTGTGCGCCTGTCGGCCTTGTGGGAGCAGCGGCTGTCGGAGGATGTCAACACGTCGCTCAACGCTGAGTTTCTCAATTCCGACGGACACTACAAGTTTCGCTACAAGCGTGTCACGCCCGATGGCACCGTAGCCTACGACACCACCGCCACAAGGCAGAACGGCGACATTCACGCCGAACGGGTGGAGCTGAACATTAACGGCCTCATCGACCGCGGCTTCTGGAACGCCAAAGCCTACTTCTACAACTCCGGTCGGGGCATCCCAGGAGCGATTGTGAACAACGTGTGGCGGCGCGGCGAGCGGCAAGGCGACCTGAACACCTTTGTGCAGGCGCGCGTGGAGAAAGACGTGAGCGACCGCTTCTCAACCCAGTGGCTGGCCAAATATGCCTATTACAGCACACATTATATTAATAGAGACACCACACAGCTGCCCGCCGACAACCGCTACTATCAGCAGGAGGCCTACCTGTCGTCGTCCAACGTGTATGAATTGCTCAAGAACTGGAGCGTGTCGGCTGCCGTCGACCTGCGCTGGAACAAGTTGAACGCCGACACCTACCGCTTCGTCTTCCCAACCCGATGGACCACACTCGTCAGCGTGGCCTCGGCGTTGGAGTTGCCATGGCTGCGGGTGCAAGGCTCGGTGCTGGCCACATTCGTCCGCGACCACTTGCGCCGAAAGGCCAACTCCACCGACGGGCGCGGCAGTCGCAGCATCAGCAGACTGACGCCAGCCCTGTTCGTCAGCGTGCCACTGTTGCGCCACAGCGGCAACGACGAACTGACACTGAAGGCCTTTGCCAAGCGCAGCTTCCGCATGCCCACATTCAACGACCTCTACTACACCGACGTGGGCAACAGCAACCTGAGGCCCGAGGGAGCCAACCAGTACGATGTCGGCATCAGCTACGGCCACACTGGCGGGCGGACGCTGAGCGCGATAAGTCTGCAAGCCGACCTCTACTACAACACCGTCGGCGACAAAATCATAGCCTACCCAAAGGGGCAGCAATTCCGCTGGACCATGCTCAATCTGGGACGAGTGCACATAACGGGCGTCGACGTGGCGGCCGGTGCGTCGCTCAATCTGCCAAAGGGAGTGAAGGTGGACGCCCGTCTGGCCTACACCTATCAGGACGCTCGCGACGTTACCAATCCGCAGGACTCCTACTACAAGGACCAGATACCCTACGTGCCCTACAACAGCGGCTCCGCCACAGTGAGCGCGTCGTGGCGCGGGCTCGCACTCAACTACAGCTTCATCTACAGCGGCGACCGGTGGAACGGGCAGGAGAACACTGTGTATAATCATCTTGAGCCGTGGTACACCCACGACATCAGCCTGCAGTATGAGTGGGGCGGACATGGCAAGCCCGTCTACAGGCTTACGCTTGAGGTGAACAACCTGTTCGACCAGAAGTACGACGTGATACAGAACTACCCGATGCCCGGCATCAATTGCGCGGCGACGGTGAGTGTTGAATTGTGAATGTTGAATGATGAATGATGAATGTTGAATTGAAACGATGAGGAAAACGATATTGATACTGATGTTGACCGTGGTGGTGGCCTCGTGCCGCGACGACGAGGTGGTGGTATATCCCACCGACGAGCCCACCAACGAAGTAACCACGGGCAGTCTGGCTGGCATGTACGTTCTCAACGAGGGCAACATGGGGTCGAACAAGGCCACACTCGACTATCTCGACTTGAAAACGGGCGTCTACAGTCGCAACATCTACCCCTCGCGCAATCCCAACCAAGTGCTTGAGTTGGGCGACGTGGGCAACGACATAAAGGTGTATGGCAGCAAACTTTGGATGGTGATCAACCAGAGCAACAAGGTGGAGGTGGCAAGCGCCGCCACTGCCGTCAGCCAAGGCCACGTCGACGTGCCCAACTGCCGCTATCTGGCTTTCAGCGGTGGCTACGCCTACGTGAGCAGCTACGTCGGCCCCATCAATGGCACAAGCGTGTTGGGCCAAGTCTACAAGGTGGACACCACCTCGCTGCAGGTGGTGGGCCGCTGCACGGTGGGCTATCAGCCTGAGGAGATGGCCGTGCTCGGCGGCAAACTCTATGTGGCCAACAGCGGCGGCTACAGCGCGATGCAGGGCATGGGCTACGACCGCACGGTGAGCGTCGTCGACCTCAACTCGCTACAAGTGGAGCGCACCATCAGCGTGGCCCCCAATCTCTTCCACATCCGCGCCGACCGATATGGCAGCCTGTGGGTGAGCTCGCGGGGCGACTACGGCAGCACTCCCTCGCGCCTCTATGAGATATATGGCAACCAGGTGGTCGACTCCATCGACGTGCCTGTCGACGGCTTCGACTTCCGTGGCGACTCGCTCGTCTACTATGGCGATGGCAAATACGGCGTCATAAACCTCCGCAGCCACGAGATACTCACCCAGAACTTCATCCACCAGAGCGCGAGCGACCCGATAAAGACGCCCTACGGCATTGTGGTCAACCCCGACAACGGCAACATCTACGTGATGGACGCCACCAACTATGTGTCAAGCGGCAAGCTGTTCTGCTTCGACAAGGACGGCAACTACCGATGGAGCACTTGGACGGGCGACATCCCGGGCCATGCCTGCTTCACCAGCGTGGGCACGTCGTCGACAACCGTAGAGCCCGCCACCGACCGCTCGGCCTATATCGCGGCGGTGGATGAGTACGTGCCGGCCCCAGGTCAGAACGTGAACATGATGCCTGAGATCGACGCTGATGACAACGCCGACTCGGCTGCCATGAAGTGCACGCGCGCCTTGGCCGGAAGCATGGACGGGATGGTCACGCTCGGAGGCTACGGCGGCTACGTTACGTTCCACTTCGACCACAGCGTGCGCAACCTCAGCGGCAACGACCTGATGATTCGTGGCAACGCTTTCGATGGCAACAGCGAGCCGGGTATTGTGATGGTGTCGGTCGATGCCAACCACAATGGCAAGCCCGACGACGAATGGTACGAGCTGAGTGGCAGTGCCGATGTGGACAGCGTGGGCAAGGTGGTCTACAACTATCAAATCACCTATCAGCCGTCGCCAATGCACGACATCGGCTGGACTGACAACCAAGGCCAGACGGGCTACGTCTACCGCAACTCCTATCACTCGCAGGAATACTACCCGCTGTGGATCAGCTCTCCGCTCACCTTCACCGGCACGCTTCTGCCACGCAACGGCCACAACTATAGCCAAGCCGGACTGCAGTACTGGACGCTGAGCAGCTTCCGCTACGGCTACGTCGACAACCTCGGCAGCGATGAGGGATGCTCGTTCGACATCAGCAACGCCGTCGACAGCAGTCGGCAGCCCGTCAATCTGCAGAGCATCGACTTCGTGCGTGTCTATACGGCCGAGAACCAGACGTGCGGATGGCTCGGCGAGACATCGACCGAGGTGTGCGGAGCCAAAGACCTGCACTATCAGTAGGACACTTTACACATTAATTATAATATAAAAGCGTATGAAAAAAAGTATTTACACAATCATCCTCACAGCCCTCGTGGCTCTGCCAGCAATGGCGCAGGAAACCACAACACAGGTGGCGACATTCGAAAACGTCAATGGCGTTGAGCTGAACAGCGACAGCGTCTACTATGGCTCTGTGGAGAACGCCACAAGCAGCTACAGCTATGTGGCCTACGGCGACACCGTAACCACCTACAATTGCGTGTTCCGCCAGGGGCCGTTCGCCTTCTCGGGCACCATCACGCCGAAGTGGGGCTCGTGGACGGGCTTCGCCATCTCAGCCAGCAAGGACACATCGTTCCAGAGCTATGTGCTGGGGCAGTTCCGCAACGTGGTGGGCGGAGGCTACAACTCCGACAACTTCGGCGTGGTCTATGGCTCGTCTGACAGCGTCAGCGTCGATGCCGGCGCACTGGTGCAGGGCCTCTACGTGACCAACTCGGCCTACACCCACCACTCTGTTGCCGTGGGCGACCAGTTCACCAAGCCGTTCTCTGCCGACTCTTGCTACTTCAAGGTTACCATCACTGGCGTGAAGGCCGACGGCACCACCGTCAGCAAGGATGTTACGCTGGCCGACTACGCCGATGGCGCGGTCAGGTACATCGGCGATTGGCAGTGGGTCGACCTCAGCAGCTTTGGCGAGGTCAGGGCTCTGAAGTTCACCTTCGACGGCTCCGACAAGGGTATGTGGGGACTTAACACCCCAGCCTACGTCTGCATCGACAACCTTACGGCCACCGTCACCTCAGGCATCAACTCGCTTGGCAACCAGACCAGCGCCACCGAAGTGGCCCGCTACACTCTGGGCGGCTCGCGCATCCAGACCCCACAACGTGGTGTCAACATCGTGAAGATGAGCGACGGCACAGTGAGGAAGGTGATGGTGAAGTAATTAAGTTTTAAGTTTATAGTTTTAAGTTTTTGAGTTTCAAGTTTCAAGTTTTATGTCTGATGTGTATCCGCAATCACCCGAACGTAGGGGCATGATTTATCATGCCCGCTATATGCAATTGCCGCCTCTGACGGGCATGATAAATCATGCCCCTACAGAGTGTGCTAATTGTTTGGATGATTGCGGATAATCATTATAGCAACTGATGAGACCTTTGGGCCCAAGGCCATCATACTTCACAAATGTCGGAAGGGTCATTTTCTTTCCTTATCGCCCCCCCAAAAAAAATTACTGGCTCTTCCGACATTTGTGACACTCGAAGACATTGAGCTTGGAGGGCTCTCATCGCAAGGTAAGAGGGTGCATCAAAATGAGGCCGGAGGCCTCTCCCCGCAAAGTAACCCCGTCTCATCCGTGCGATAGCACGGTGGGGCGGGGTCTACAGATCATCTCAAACAATCGACCCGAACAGGGTCGATGTCTTACTTTACGCTATACCCCCACTCAGCCCTGCGGGCATGAGTGGGGACTGTCTTGCGGTGAGGCCTCCGGCCTCACCAGTTGCTATTTGCTCCAAAAATGATTATCCGCAATCGGCAGAAAAGCCTCGTGAGAGGCTTAAGTATCAATAACCCCACACTAAGCAAAGCGCAGTGTGGGGTTAGGATACGGGCGAATTTCAACGTGCCTCGAAGAGCGCACAAGCAGTGCCACTTCAGCAGTACTTGTGCCCCATCGGGGCACGGCTGTTATACCATTTTGACACCCCAGTCGCCCTGCTTGACTGGGGCTATTGACACTTTAGTCTCTTCGAGACTATTCCAGCCACATTCTTGTACCAGTCTTTTTCTGTTTATTGCGGATAATCATTTCACCAAATGTCGGAAGAGCCAAATTACGGGTCAATTACTGAGTAAAATGATTATCCGCAAACACATGAAAAGACTAATACACAGCGTCGGAGACGCTGAATCATGCTTAACACTGACTAAGCAAAGCACAGTCCGGGGTGATAGGCATTCCAACAAAACCAGCCTCGGAGGCTGAACAGCACGAAGTGCGCATAATCCGTGGCTCTGATGTGGCGGCTTCGTGTGCACTTCGTGCTGTTGTGCCTCCTCGGGGCACGCGTGTGTGAGTGTTCTCTACCCCAGACGCGTTTCACTTAGTCTTGGGTTAAGCATGATTGAGTCCCGTCGGGGCTCTTCACTAAAACGGGATAAGCATTCTGGGTAATTACTGTGAACCATCTGGCACTGTAGAAAAATTGTAACAGAATTTTTATACCAATGTTATTTCGTGTTTCGCAGATTAGCTGTAACTTTGCAACCGATTAGCCGGGGAGCCGCAACACACTCTGTTTCTACAGGATAGCAACACCTCAGCCCATACGTTTGAAGAAAGAAAACTCTAAAAATATATGTATATGAAACATTATTTACGTGGCATGCTCACCCTGCTCGTGCTCTTCGTTGTGGGGGGGGTATTTTCTAATGCGGCAGAGCAGGATATCGTAGGAACAACTGGCACCTATAGCTCTTCTGCTTCTACCATCACTTGGACATTTGATGCCTTTACTGTTGTTCAAGCACAATCGAGCGGCCAGACAGGACCGAACAATTCTTATACTCAATATCCACGATTCTACAGTGGCAATACTGTAACGTTTACACCCAGTTCGGGGTATACTATTACAAAGATTGTCTTTACTCCGAATGGCAGTAATAACGGTCAAACAATGACCGCCTCTACTGGAAGCATTACTTCTTCAGGCAATGTTTCTACATGGACGGGTACTGTGGAAAGTGGAAGCTCGGTTGTAATAACAATGGGCTCGCAGTTTAGAACTTCGAGCGCAAATGGTTCGGTCGTTGTAACCTATAGTGACGATGGCAGCACAACCACTAAGCCCGCAGCACCCACATTCTCCCCCGAGGCTGGCACGTATAGTACAGCCCAGTCGGTTACCATTTCCGGCCCGACGGGAGCCTCAATTTATTACACGACAAATGGCGACGACCCTACAACTTCAAGCACAGAATACTCAAGTGCAATCGATGTAAGCACGACTACAACACTGAAGGCCATCGCGGTGGTTGATGGTGTGTCGTCGGATGTGGCCGAGGCTACCTACACTATCAATTCTGGCTCAACCACCACTGACGAAAAAACATACGTTAAGGTTACTTCAGACGACCAGCTGGTGTCTGATAATAAATACCTTATCGTTTACGAGAACGGCACATCAAGTGTTGCTTTATCCGCTAAGAGTTCCAGCAGTACAAGTAGGGGTTCGGGCGCAGATGTTGAAATCAACTCAAATACCATTACGACTGAAGTCAACATAAGTGGAAAGCCATACGAAATCACTCTTGGAGGCAGCAGCAGTGACGGGTGGACACTTTACGATGCAACAACAGGCTCATACCTTGGATATACAGGAAGTAGCAACACCTTGAATTACGGCTCATCATCGACAGCAACTGGTTATACTTGGAATATAGATTATTCTACTCCCTACATACAGAATGCATATTATACTACTCGGTATCTACGGTATAATTATAATTCAGGTGCAGATTACTTCGCCGCTTACACATCTACAAACAACATAAGCAATGTTGCCCTTTATGTTCTTCAGGATGAAAGTGCAGTTACCCGTCCTTCGATCACTCCAGTTACTGGCAGCTACACAACTGACCAGACGGTTACGATAACCAACAACTACGAGGGCGCCACCGTCTACTACACCACCGACGGTAGCGAGCCTTCGAGCACCAACGGCACAGCACTGACGAGCACGGCCAATGGCGCAACCGCCACATTCACCGCCAGCACGACCACGACTGTAAAGGCTGTGGCAGTGGCGGAGGTTGACGGCGAGACCGTTTCAAGCTCTGTGGTAACGAGTGTGATTACGATTACCCATAAAGTTGGCAATCCTACTGTCACGTCGGACGGCGCCAAGGTTACAATGACAGCCACACAGGCCGACGGCGAGGCTGCCACCCGATACATATATTATACCACCGGCAACACGCTTGTGCTCAACAGCGACGGTTCGCTGGCAAGCTCGGCTGTGCAGTACACCGCTCCTGTGGCTCTTGCCCGCACCACCAAGTTTCATGTTGTGGCCGTTGATGCCGACGGTTGCACCAGCGACACTGTTGCCTACACCTTCACTCCGACGGTGGTAACCCTGCCTTACAACGAGACCTTCCAGAGCAGCAGCCAAGAGGCCACGCTGGGCGACTTTACGGCCGACCCGACATCTTCAGCAAATTCTACTCCTTATTGGCGAATAAACAAGAACTCTGGTAGTGATGCCATCACTAAATATGGAGAAGAACGCCAGTATGCGTATGTTACTGGTACTTCAAGTTCGTCTATTTCTGGTTCTGCCGACCTCATTTCGCCAATAATGGACGTGAATGGCTATCAGACCGTTGAGATAAACTTCTCGCATGCAGGCCATTATTTTGCTTTGGCACGAACGTCAGGTACTGTAACCCCAACAGATGATGACTATTGCGCTGATGATTATTGCAAGATGTATTATTGCGAGGTCACAAAGAATTCTGATGGCAGTTTTGAAGACGGCACATGGCATGAACTTAAAATACCCACATGGTTTACAGAGGAGACAAAATACATAGATGATAAATCAGGATACGTTGGTCAATTCCCTCGTATCAATGCTGGAAACATAGATTTCCCGGGCAATGTTGGCATTAATAGTGAGAATTACGCGGTACCTACGACTGGCTATATGAGGATTAAGTTCACGTTTACCAAGCCAAATTCAACTACCTATTATGGCACGTGGAATATTATCCAGTTCTACGCCCGCGGCACCAAGACCGAGACAGAGGACATCAGCTATGAGGATGCCAGCATCTCGACAGGTGGCCTCTACACCTACGTAACAAAGAACCCCATCGACTGGAACAAGACACTCAACAACAACACGAAAGTAACCAATGGCATACGCGCCTACAAGGTGGTGAAGTTCAACAAGACTAAGGCTCTCCTTGTGCAGCTTGGCAACCATGCCAACAACAACAGCAACGACGACGCCAATCTCAACTCTGAGGACATCACCGTGGCCGAGACCCCAGTGGTGCTGCAAGGCGCTTCGGGCGGCACGTATCTCGTGATAGCACAGAGCGACGACCAGCCGTCAAAAGCTGTGGGCAACAAGCTCATTGCCGCCGCAGCCAATGGCACTACACCAACGGCCACACAAAGCCTATATGCCCTGAAGAAGAAGGCGGGAGCCACCGAGGACGAGAATCTGTCGAACTACATCTGGCGCAAGTTGAAGACCACGCAGACAGTGCCTTACGGCAAAGCCTATCTGAATGGCGAGGACATGACCACGGAAGAGATAACCGAGCAGACCAACGCCAAGAAAGGCATCTATGCCTCGTTTGACGATTTGCAGAATGCGACCACCGGCATAGTGGAGGTTCCGACGGAGGAGCACAAGTCTACCGACGGCTACTTCTACAACCTGCAGGGCATGCGTGTGGCCCACCCAGCCCACGGCATCTACATCTATAACGGGCGCAAAATAATCATAAAGTAACAGGATAACGATGAAAAAGACATATAAGAAGCCCGAGCTGATGGCAGTGGAGCTGCCCGAGGACTTGCTGCAGACGGTGGATGTGTCGTCCGAACCTGACGACGAGGACATCCGCTCGAAGCAAAACGACTTCACCGACGAGGAGGACAGCGACCCTGCCGGCCAGAGCGGCAACATCTGGGACGAATGACCATCCCCGCAACACACTGATATTATACATTCTTTTTAATATGTTCCCCTTGCAGTCGAGGCTTCCAACCAGGTCCAAGCTGCGAGGGGATTTTTTGTAATGTTGAATGTTGAATGTTGAATGAAGAATTGATTTAATGTTGAATGTTGAGTGTTGAATGAAGAATTGATTTAATTTTTAATGTTGAGTGTTGAATGAAGAATTGATTTAATGTTGAATGTTGAGTGTTTAATTGTTCAAATCAACTTTCGGACGTACATAAGTCATTTACAGTCAATGGCTGTGAAATCGTAGGGGCATGATTTATCATGCCCGTCTGCGGGTTGTGTGTCTCTCATGCGGGCATGATAAATCATGCCCCTACATGTTGGAATGTGTTTAATCACAGGACATTGCATAACTTTCGAAACTTGGATTGTTGAACCTAAAGCAGTGGCCGTCCCCTGTGGCGGCCATTATTGAATCAGGTTTCGGGTACATAAGTCATTTACAGTCAATGGCTGTTAAATCGTAGGGGGGCATGATTTATCATGCCCGTCTGCGGGTTGTGTGTCTCTCATGCGGGCATGA